>BLLW01000158.1 GCA_011959285.1 Lachnospiraceae bacterium
CCAGCTAGACAAAAATTTATGTGTAGGGTGTGGGAAATGTGCGGAGAGCTGCCCCGCCCACATTATCAAAATTAAAAATAAGAAAGCGATATTCAAAAAGAAGGGCTGCATTTCCTGCTTTTGTTGCCAGGAAATGTGCCCTATGAAAGCAATTTCTGTAAAAAAGGCCTTGTAAAAGGTCTTTTTTACTTGATTTGTGTCACCTCATAGCCAGCCTCTGTCACAGCTGCTTTGAGCATTTCATCTGTCACCTGTCCGTCAAGAATCACCTCGGCGCTTTTATTTTCAAGGCTCATTGTGACGCCTTCCACTCCGGGTATTTCTTCCAGCGCCTTCTGTACTCTTCCGGTGCAGTGACCGCACATCATTCCCTCAATCGTCATTATTTTGTTCATCTTTCTTTCCTCCTTTTTCTTTTCATTTTCCAATTTATTTTGTTCTTCTAAATCCTTTCCCTCTTCATAGGAATGGGATTTGAATCGCCTAAGACGCAACGCATTGCCCACCACAAACAGGCTGCTCAAACTCATAGCTGCCGCCCCGAACATGGGATTTAACCGGATTCCAAAAACAGGATACCATACCCCTGCCGCCAGCGGAATCCCAATGACATTGTAAAAAAATGCCCAGAACAGATTTTCTTTGATATTGGTAATGACAGCGCGGCTTAAACGGATCGCTGTGATGGCGTCTGTAAGCCTGCTCTTCATCAATATAATGTCTGCACTATCAATGGCGACATCCGTGCCTGCGCCGATGGCAATCCCCACATCTGCTGCAGCCAGTGCAGGAGCATCATTGATGCCGTCGCCGATCATCGCAACTTTCTTTCCCTGCTTCTGCAGTCTTCTGATTTCCTTTTCCTTATCCTCCGGAAGCACCTGCGCAACCACTTGATTGATGTTTAGCTTTTTTTGCACCGCCTGCGCTGTGCGGCGGTTGTCTCCGGTTAACATAACTACATCTATTTTCATTTCATGCAGTTCTTCTATTGCTTTGACCGAAGAAGCCTTTACCGTATCTGCAACTGCTATGATTGCGGACAATTTCTGATTTACCGCAAATAACAACGGTGTTTTTCCATCTTCCGACAGGGCATCCATGGTCTTTTTCTGATCTTCAGATAAAGTAACTCCATTTTCTTCCATGAATCCCATATTTCCGGCAAGGAACTTTTCGTTGCCGCAGTTTCCCATGACGCCTTTTCCAAAGACTGCCCTAAAGTCTTCCACCTTGGGAATAGAAATATTTTTTGCCCTTGCCTCGCTTACAATGGCTTCTGCAAGAGGATGCTCACTGGGCTTTTCTATTGCCGCTGCAAAGGCAAGAACCTGGTCGGAAGTCAAGTCCTTCCCAAACTGAAGGATATCCGTAACTTTAGGTTTTCCCTCGGTAATGGTGCCTGTCTTATCCAATACCACCGTATCAATATCCCTTGCTGACTGCAGGGCGTCCCCGGATTTAATTAAAATACCGTTTTTCGCCCCTACACCGGTTCCCACCATAATTGCCACCGGTGTGGCAAGCCCGAGGGCACAGGGACAGGAAATCACCAGCACTGCTATTGCGCTAGATATGGCGGCTTCAAAACCGCCTCCCACACCCATCCAGACTAAGAAAGTAACAGCGGCAATCCCCATCACTGCCGGTACGAAAATGCCGGCGATCTTATCCGCCATTCTGGCAATCGGCGCTTTGGAGGAAGATGCCTCTTCCACCAGATGTATGATCTGCGACAGTGTCGTGTCTTCTCCTACCTTGACTGCCCTGCATACCAGGCGTCCCGCCTTGTTCATGGTGGCAGATACCACTGTATCGCCAGGCTGCTTTTCTACCGGAATACTCTCCCCTGTGATTGCCGCTTCGTTAATGCTGGAAGTTCCCTCCACTACAATGCCGTCCACCGGAATCAGGCTTCCCGGTTTCACCACGAATAAGTCATCCCGCATAAGCTGCTGAGTGGGAATCTCTTTTTCCTCACCGTTTTCCATAAGAAGGATTGCGGTTTTGGGGGACAGATCCATCAGTTTCTCTATCGCCTCACTGGTCTTTCCCTTAGACCTGGTCTCTAAATATTTTCCCACCGTAATAAGCGCCAGTATCATTCCCGCCGATTCAAAGTATAAATCAGAGGCATAACGGGCAACCAGAGCCTCATCTCCATGCCCTAATCCATATCCAATCCGATAAATGGCAAAAATACCATACACCAACGCTGCACCGGATCCGATTGCAATCAGACTGTCCATATTGGGACTTAAGTGAAAAAGCGTCTTAAACCCTGTCTGATAATATTTTCGGTTTACATAAATAATCGGCAGTGTCAGCAAGAACTGGGTAAATGCAAAGGTCAACGCATTCTCATTGCCATGAAACAGCTTCATGAACAATCCCGGCACGGGCAGATGCAGCCACATAAAGAACATATGATGCATAGATACAATCATCAAAAGGAGCATGAAAATAATTGAAATGATGAGCCTGATCTTCATCTCCTTGTTTTCTTTTTTCCCCTTTAACGATTCGCGTATCAACTGACCCTTGGTATCTGCTGTTCCTCCCCTGTCGTCTCTGCTATCTCCCCTTCCTGTATGTCTATCTGCCTGGTTCAGGCTGGCGCCATATCCTGCCTTCTCCACTGCATCTATGATCTGACTTTCTGTGCAGAGTGCTTCATCATAAACCACCTGCATGCTATTGGTAAGTAAATTGACTGTGACCTCATCCATGCCAGGCAGCTTGCACACACTTTTTTCCACATGGGAAGAACAGGCCGAACAGGTCATACCGGTCACCGCATATTTTTCCTTTCTCATGGTTTCCTCCATTCCGAAGTGTCACAAATTCTTCCTTTTTCCTTATTCATCTAGTCTTGATATTCTTTGCACATTTTATCCCTGTTTACTTCAGCTTCTTGACAAGCTCTATCGTCTCATCCATAATCTTATCATTTCCATTTAAGACCTCTTCCACCACACAAGTTTCTAAATGTTCCTTCAACACAATATAGCCAAATCCCTGCAAGGCACTTTCCACCGCCGCGACCTGCGTGAGAATATCTCCGCAATAGCGATTCTCCTCCAGCATCCTGCCAATTCCATTCAGCTGACCAATCATGCGGTTCAGCCTGTTCTTTAGATTTTTATGTTGTGCTACACTTCTGGGCGTATGCTTCGTATGGCAGCAATTACCTGCATTTCCCTCTTGTTGATCATCCGCTTCAAACATATTCATACCTCCTGTACTCTATGGATTATTTTCGGAATACCACTCCCTACAAATACCCCGTGCGGGTATTTTACATTTTATATAATATACCCCGTATGGGTATATGTCAAGTGTTTATCAATGACTATATGTCATAAAAAATGCTACCAACCTTCTCAAGCTGATAGCATTTACTCTTCTCTCATTTTCATATTGGTCTCTTCACCTCTTCGTTAGGAACCCGTCCCTACAGCCGTTTTCCCATTATAAACTATGAACCGGCTTATTTTCCTAGCATTTTCCTGCGCCAGATCATAGGTCTTAGATATTTCAGTCTGCAGTGCAAACTCCATCGTATCCATCTTGTCACGCACGTCTATCACAGTCAAACGTACTGCTTCGATTTTACCGCCCAGTTCCATATGCATATCATCCATCTTCGTGCGCATGTCATCTATTTCTTCGTGAATTCCATTTATCTCTTTGTGGATTCCATCTATCTCTTCATGGATTCCATT
>BLLW01000159.1 GCA_011959285.1 Lachnospiraceae bacterium
TTTCACTTACAGAATGTGGAATCCCTAATCGAGTAGGGGAGATTGAATCTCCCCTCTCACACCAAATAAGCACGATAGTTTTGATACGAGAGTATCTGAAACTATCGTGCTTTTTCTTTTTGCCAAAGTGCCTGTGACACAAGGCTTTTCGGCGCAGTTGCCCTTTGAGTTAGTTTCATTGTGAGCTTTTATGGATACATTTTCTCCGTGTTGGATAGTTGCTTCACTCTCTGCCGCAAAACACAATGAAACTTTTTATAGAGGAATGGTTTCAGAGTGGCTGGCATAGTTTCATCGTGTTTAAGATGTTATAGATCATCCAACCACCATCGCAGTCAAAATTTACGAATCACTGCCGTTACCTCTCCCCACAATCTATCCGATGAAGACCTGTCGGAATTCCGATTCACTCACCTGCATCTTTGATACGAAAGACTCATAATTCTCTGCGTCAATGGGTATTTTCAACCCGTGTTTTATAATGCAAATATCATCTCTCGGCACAACATTCGCTTCATAAGTGGAGCCCTTGTTGAGCCATAGTTGCAGGTCATCTGCTCCTTCAGCTTCTGGATACAGGTAGTACCCTTTCTTTGCATCAAATCGGAGCATATAAGCCAGCACCTGCAGATAGTCTTTGTTGCCAATATTATCGAGGGGCTTATACTTGGCATCCGCTATGACCCTTGTTTCATGATCCCGGCTGATATAATCGGGATAGATCAAACCGATATTGCCACCGAAGAGACGCTGGGCTCCCTTACCAGCCTTGTTCATCGGATGATAGAAAACATTATCAACAAGAGAACCGATATATTCCTCCCACAGCCATGCGCCATCAAACAGGATGCCATAGATTTGCTTCGATCCTGCTCCAATCTGATGCTTTTGGTGCTGCAGAATTAGCAGACATAGACGCTGAAGTGCAAGATACTCTCGAAAGTAAGCATGTCTGACAGCTTTCTTCTTATTTGCTTCAATGATCTTTTGGCAATCATACCGTTCATATGACGGAGTTGCGTCCACAATGAGCTTAACTTCGTCTTTCACTTTTATAAGCAGGTTGTTCCCATAGGGCTTTCTTTTAATGAATTCTATCGTATGGCGCACAAGTTCCGTAAGGTAATTATCGTATGAGAACTCCCTTTGACTGTAGGCAACACTTCCCGTAAAGGGCGTATTTCTTTCGATATGCCTTGCAATATCAATGGCTCCCCTCACATTCCCGTCATTATATCTTCGGCGGATATACTGCTTGAATACACCTTTCCGCATTGCTGTCTTCAAATAATACGGGAAAAGGAATAACAGGAAATTGAATAGCCTGTTATCCTGATTGGCATCCGTCGCCAAATCCACAATATTGGGGAAATCCAGCACCCTATCAAGGAGATACTGCAAGAAGTAATCCTCATCGTCGCCGCCGAATCGGGACTCAATGACAAGGCGCTCAGCCCCATAGCCAAGAAAGCCCATAACATTCCCGGTACGGAAACAGTCATTTAATCCTTGAAGGATTATCTGATCCCTTGTAATATCGTCCGCATCCTTGACAAGTTCAGGGAATACGAAGATACCTTCTCGTTCAAGCTGCTCCAGTGTCTTGTCAGCAATCTTGCTCGTAAGATTTGCTATTTCGGAGAAGGCATCCTTCTTTTTTAACTGGTTATCCTTAACCTTGAGTATCCTCACCCGCATCACCTTCACTCGGCTTCTGATAGCCGTATGCCTTTGCGAACCTGCTCATGAGACTATCTTCATCATACATTCCCTGAACGTATTCATGTAGAAGCGGCTGAAGATAATCCGTCCAAAGCTGATCGAAATTCAGGGTTTTCAGCTTTAAAAAGTACGACGCACCGATCTGATAGTTTTCATTCAGATCCGCAACGCTGGCTATTTCCCTGTTGAGGGCAGCCATGCGCCTTATGGCTTCAGCCTCCAGTTCCTCATCTTCTAAGGACGCCAGCATCTCCAATCGCTCATCTGCCTTAAGCTCCACAAAGCGGAATCTCCGCCGCATTGCGAAATCAAAGCTGTCTACAGACCGGTCGATATCATTCATAGTGCCAATGATGTAAACATTTTCTGGAATGTAGAATTTCTCGTCCGGATCTGCATGTAAATTTGCATACTGCGTGGAAATCTCACCGGCTCTGCCCCGATAACCTGGATCGATGGCAAAGAATAATTCCCCGAAGATTTTAGAAATCTCTCCACGGTTGATCTCGTCTATGATGAATATGTACTTTTTCAGTTCTTCTTGTTTACCCCTTGCCTTTGACACCACGCCTTTCTTTGCCTTGATTGCCTTATAAATCGCAAAATCATACGAATATGCCTGCGTTGCAAAGGATTTCCCGAAAAAGGCCGTGATGTCTTTGATCTTGGTGAACTTCACATCTGCCTCAAGCATTCTCCGAATCTCATCCACATTGAGGGAGAGTTTGTTGACTGTTGCATTTCCCGGAATGGATATGTTGATATGCTTGTCATCTACGCTCGTAATACAAAACTCGTTACCATTGATGGTTTTAAAGGTGTCAACCCCGAGTTCGATCCCAGCGAAAAAGTCCATCATGGACTCTTGAACAGAAACCGCCTTTTCGATGGCTTCCTTTGATTTTTGAGAATCCTCATAGTTTTTCCTGGCGCGGGCTACAAACTTCTTGAAAATACCATCCTGTAATTCAAAACCCATCGTGCCGTCATCATTTACTTTAGGCCGGAGTCCTTCAACAAAATCCGAATAGTCATAGCTCGGGTGGAACTGAACAAATTCCACCTGTTTTTTCTGTTCATCCGTTAGAAGAGTGTAGTCATCGAAATAGCCATTGCTGATGATGTCCGCAGCGATTTCCTTGGCAAGGTATGATTTACCGGTTCCGGGAGCACCACGGAATATCAAATTCTTTGATTCAATCAGCATGGAAGAGTAGGGATTTCTGTATCCCTTGAATTGCTGTACAAGCTCCTCCTGAACAGCCGCCTCAGTCTCGGCTGTTTCTGTTTCCTTCTCGTCTTTTTCCCGATAGGTAAGGACGAACTGGTCACCAGAATTGCCAAAGCGCTTCAAACATTCCTGCAAAAAATAGATCGTTGAGAAAATGTTCCAGCAATAGATAACAAACTGCCTGCCATTATCATAGCTGTAGGTCAAATATTCTATTGTGTTGCGATGCTTCTTGAATTCATCTACACTTGAGTAAATACCGCAGATCATATCATTGGACGGATTATATTTGCAGATAGGAAAACTCTCTTTGTCCTCAACTGACATGGCCGCAAGCTGTTTCTCGAAAACCTGGCAGGCGATACGTGGAAGCGTCTGGTTAGAATTTCTTCTTTCGCCCTTACTGTAGGCACGCTTAATTTCCTCGCCATCCGCTTTTCTAAAGCATGCACCAAGTGGCTTATAATTGTCGCCAAGGCTGAGATTATCCATTGTAAAACGCTCATCTGTGGAGACGATACTTTCGGCAGAAATCGTCAACTCAAATTTCTCCTGCTTTGCTTCAATGGTAAACCCTTGCCCCTGCAGGTAATTCTTCGCCTCGACAGCATTGAATCCGTCTGTCGAAATATCTGCTCCACTCGCGATATGTGCAGCCATAGCTATTACATACTTCGGCGGATATTTCTTGCCATCCTCCGTCACCAGTGTATAT
>BLLW01000160.1 GCA_011959285.1 Lachnospiraceae bacterium
CAGCTTCTTAATATGTAAGAAGAAATGTAAATAAAGGAGAAATGAATATGATAGGAGCAGATGCAATTGTAAAATGCTTAGAGGAAGAAGGCGTTGAATATGTTTTTGGTTACCCTGGTGTAGCCATTTGTCCATTTTATAACAGCATATTGGATTCAAATATCAAGACTATTTTGATAAGGACAGAGCAGAATGCGGCACATGCTGCAAGCGGTCTTGCAAGAGTTTCAGGAAATGTGGGGGTCTGTGCAGTTACTTCCGGACCGGGCGCTACCAATGTGATTACCGGAATCGCAACAGCATTTGCGGACAGCATACCTCTTGTATGTATTACTGGACAGGTAAATTCAGAACTTCTTGGTAGCGATGTGTTTCAGGAGGCGGATATCACGGGGGCAGTAGAATCTTTTGTGAAGTATAGCTATTTGGTAAAAGACGTCGCTGATATTCCACGTATTTTTAAGGAAGCGTTTCACATTGCAAGTACAGGAAGAAAGGGACCTGTGCTGATTGATGTACCTATTGACATTCAGAACGCAGAAATCAGGAAATTTGCTTATCCTGATACGATTTCTATGCGCACTTATAAGCCAACCGTCAAAGGGAACATGGTACAGATAAAAAAAGTTGCTGCAGAGCTTGAAAAGGCAAAGCGTCCCATCATCTGTGCCGGTGGCGGCGTCTTACTTTCAGATGGAGAAAAGGAACTGCTTGCTTTTGCACAAAAACACGAAATACCAGTAGTCTCCACGATGATGGGAATCGGAGTGGTGCCCACCAAACATCCCCTTTACTTTGGAATGGTGGGAAACAATGGAAAACCCTATGCCAACAGGGCAATGAATGAATCCGATCTTTTGATTATGGTGGGAGCAAGAGTGGCGGACCGTGCAGTCAGTCAGCCGGACCTTATCACAAATAATAAGGTGCTGATTCATATAGATGTGGATCCTGCAGAGATTGGTAAAAATGTGGGTCCTACCATTCCTTTAGTTGGAGATGCGAAGCATATCTTTGAAGATTTGCTTGCCCTAGAGTTTGACTGTGAACATAAAAAGTGGATGGAGACTTTAAATACATACAGAGAATCTATGGTTCCAAAGAGAAATCCAAATCCTGATTATGTGGATCCGGCTGGATTCATTACTTTACTCTCTGAAAAAATGCAGGAAGATGGCATTTATGTTGCAGATGTGGGACAGAACCAGATTTGGTCCTGCGGATATCATATTGTAAAGCGGGGAAAATTTCTTACCTCAGGTGGAATGGGAACCATGGGCTACTCCATTCCGGCTGCTATGGGGGCAAAGCTTGCCGATAAGGAAAAGCAGGTCATTGCAGTATGCGGAGACGGTTCCTTTCAGATGTCCATGATGGAGCTGGCAACTATGCGTCAACATGATGTTGCAGTAAAAATTATTGTCCTTAAGAATAATTATTTGGGAATGGTAAGAGAGTATCAGCATTATACCTACAAGGACAATTATTCAGTAGTGGATTTATCGGGAAGTCCAGACCTCCAGAAACTGTCATCTGCTTATGATATGAAATTCTTGCGGCTTGAGAATATGAATAAGGCAGACGAAATTTTGGATGCGTTTCTAAAAGAAGATGAATCCGTACTTTTAGAATGCATGATTGATCCAATGGATTTGGTAAAGTAAGGAGGACATGGATATGAAAAAAATTTATTCCGTATTGGTAGAGAACCGCTCCGGTGTACTTTGCAAAGTGGCTGGATTATTTTCCAGACGCTGCTTTAATATTGATTCACTTGCTGTAGGAGAGACGGATGATTCCCAAGTTTCGTGTATGACTATTGTCAGCAGTGGTGACAAACGTACGATAGAGCAGATTGAAAAGCAGCTGAACAAAAAGCTGGATGTCATTAAGGTGAAGACTTTTGATGAGACTAGCAGCATCAGCAGAGAACTCCTTCTTATGAAGGTAAAATATAACAAGAGCAACCGCAGGGACATTATGGAAGTCTGCGAAATCATGAAGGCACAGATTGTGGATATGTCCAAGAACCTGATGCTGATTCAAATGTGTGATACACCTGAGAGAGTGCAGCTTTTAATCAGTATGTTCAAGACGGTAAGTATCGTGGAAGTGGCGCGTACAGGCACCTTGGCGCTTCAGAAATGCAACGAGACAGATTAAAATAAGTCAATATATTAATTAATTATGTAAGTTGACTTTTCGCTGGTATATTGATAAAATTATTTTTAAATGTTAAGGAGGGTGAAACGTTGCGTAAGAAAGTATTTCAGCTTTTAGTGGACAATACTTCCGGTGTCTTAAGCCGGATTTCAGGTCTTTTTTCAAGAAGAGGCTATAATATTGAAAGCATTACTGCCGGCGTCACTGCGGATTTTCGTTTTACACGAATTACTATAGTTGCTTCAGGAGACGATGAAATTCTTGACCAGATTGAAAAACAGGTGGCAAAGCTGGTGGATGTAAGGGATATCAAAGAACTTGCCCCTGAAAGCAGTGTCTACCGTGAACTGGCGCTTATAAAGGTAAGGACGAATCAAAACGAGAGACAGGGCGTAATTGCCATAGCAGATATATTTCGTGCAAAAATCATCGATGTGGCATCTGACAGCCTGATCGTGGAATTGACAGGAAATCAGGATAAAATCGATGCATTCATCAACCTTTTGGAAGGCTATGAGATTTTAGAACTTGCCAGAACCGGAATCGCTGGTTTAGGAAGAGGAACAGAAAATGTTACTTATCTGTAAAAGCAGTGGGTATATATTTTATTATCAATAGGGGAAACCTTTTGGCGGAACCTTTTTCGAGGCAGAACCTCGCAGGAAAGGAGAAAAAATGGCAAATATTTATTATCAGGAAGACTGTAACCTGTCTTTATTGGAAGGAAAAACAATTGCAGTGATTGGTTACGGCAGTCAGGGACATGCGCATGCACTAAACGCAAAGGAATCAGGGTGTCACGTCATCATTGGTCTCTATGAAGGCTCAAAGTCATGGGCAAAGGCCGAGGCGCAGGGGTTTGAAGTATATACGGCAGCTGAGGCTGCCAAAAAGGCAGATATCATCATGATTCTGATCAATGATGAATTACAGGCTGCTATGTATAAGAAAGATATTGAACCCAATCTGGAAGAAGGAAATATGCTGATGTTTGCACACGGCTTTAATATTCATTTTGGACAGATTGTACCTCCTAAGAATGTGGATGTCACTATGATAGCGCCTAAGGGACCGGGGCATACCGTAAGAAGTGAATATCAGGCTGGAAAAGGCGTTCCCTGTCTGGTTGCGGTTTATCAGGATGCAACAGGCAAAGCCCTTGATAAAGCCCTTGCTTATGCCCTTGCAATCGGCGGCGCAAGAGCAGGCGTACTTGAGACCACTTTCAGAACAGAGACAGAGACAGATCTTTTTGGAGAGCAGGCAGTTCTCTGCGGTGGTGTATGCGCACTGATGCAGGCAGGATTTGAAACACTGACAGAGGCAGGCTATGATCCAAGAAATGCATATTTTGAGTGTATCCATGAAATGAAGCTCATCGTAGACTTGATTTATCAGTCAGGCTTTGAAGGAATGAGATATTCTATCTCTAACACAGCAGAATAC
>BLLW01000161.1 GCA_011959285.1 Lachnospiraceae bacterium
TACTCTTTCACCCATGGTCTCAAGCTTATCGGGAAGGTCTATTCTCTGCAGGGAACTGCAGCCTTCAAACGCACTATCATCCATGGTCTCAAGGTCATCGGGAAGATCGATCCCCCGCAGGGAACTACAGCCTGAAAACGCACTTTTACCAATCGCCTGGATGGAATCAGGCATGGTCACTTTCCTCAGGGAAACACAGCCGCTGAACATATACGCGGGAATCGATTGTAATGACTCTGGTATGACCACCTGTGTCAGGGAAACGCAATCTTCGAATGTACCCCCATACACCAGCGAATCCGGCAGAGTTATCTGCTTTAAGGAACTGCAGCCTTCAAACGCACCGCTGCCAATCCATTCAAGGGAACCCGGGAAATCAGCCTGCTTCAGGCTTATGCAATCTTTAAATGCCCACGTATAAATCTCCCGGAGGGAATTAGAAGCAGAAAAATCCACTTCCGTTAAAGACTCACACCCACTAAATGCATCCTTACCGATACTCTGAAGCGAATCAGGCAGGTCTATCTCTGTTAAGGAATCACAGTCATAAAATGCAGAATAACCAATGCGTTGAATGGAATCCGCAAGAATTACTTCCGTCAGACCATCCCACCCTTCAAACGCCTCATCGGCAATGGACGTACATCCATCTTCAATCACTACCTTATACGCATCGCCCCGATAGAATCTGTCTCTGTCAGCAAAGATCATCTCCCCCGTGCCGCTGATGGTCAGCACACCTTCCTTAGAAGTCCAAGTCAGACCCGGTCCGCAGATGCCCGATCTCTCCTCTTCCTCCTGTGCACAGCCGGCAAGCAGGAATGCGGCAGCCAGACCCACTATAAGAATCCTGCATTTTTTCTTTATATCTTTTATTGTCATTCGGTCTCTCCTCCTTCTGCCTGGATTTCATCTTCTTTTTTATCCAATTCCCTTCTGATTATATCGCAGTTGAAGTAATTGAATTCTCCTATTTGATCTTTATAATCAGCCTGCAGATCCTCAATTGCCAGTTTTATTCTGTTAGGATCCATATCCGAAAGCGACTGTACCGGACAGAGATTCCCTTTCTCATCCTGATACGCTTCACCAGAAAATACCAAATACTGGTCGTATAAATCTGTTTTGCTCTCTCCGGAGCCGTAGTCAAAATTAATTATTTTATCTGTAATATCATCTTTTATTCCCTCTTTCTCTTTGTCAGTCAAATCAGCAACAGCCGCCAGTCCTCTTTCTTCCAGCACTTTCATCTTTATCAGCGCATTTGCATCATATTCACCTGTCAGTATCAGCACCGGATTTTGATTATCATGCCTGTCATCCATGTATATGACCTGTACCCCGCCAAGTGCCGCTCTTATTTCATTTTCTGCTTCTTCTGCTTCTTCATACGCCTCCTTAACTGAAACAAAGTTTCCCACCATATCCGCTGCCGTTGCTCCCCGATTTATCCACTTACTAAAATAAGTGGCTATTGTGATAACGCTGTCGGTTGCTGCCTTGGAAATCGCATGCTCTGCTGCCCTCGCCTTCTCATCAAAGTCTCTGGATGCAATTTGGCTGAATATATCACTCCCTGTCATTTTCCCGATTTTAACTGTCGCAATTATATTATTTATCTTTTCCTCATATAGTTTTGTGCAGTTTTTATCATCCCATCTAATTTCCTCCTTGTAAGAAAAAAGAACCCTGTTTAAATCTCCTTCCCGAGTTAAGCCATCCATACTATTACATAACCCCAACTCCGATATCCATCCATAACATTCCGCCCCATATGTTGAATGTGCAAATTCTCTGTCAGCCAATGCCGCATACAGGGATGTCATCTGTGCGCCCTGTGCAAAATACGTCAGCTGTGCCTTCATGGGCTCGATATCTATTTTCCCCTCTTCATCATATATGACCTCTAGCTGTTTTCTTGCTTCTTCCATCTGGATTTCCCCTAACGTCTGCAGCGCTTTAAGATATCCGTCTCGATGATTGACTGCAAATAGGCTTTCTCCTCCTGCCTTATACTCTTCATACGCCTTGTTAGAAGATTTTACATACAGCATCCCGTTAAGGAATTTTCTCATCTGATTGAGCTTCGGTTCTTCTCTAATCCTCATATTGTCATCATAGCTTACACCTTCGTCATACAAAGCAACAGCATAACCGTAAAGTTCCGCTAAGGTATATGGGCTGAGTGCCTGCGGGTCGCTCTGGAATACCTTCCTGTAATCCTTTTCCGTATACGCCTTTGACAGATTTCCTATAAAGATTATATCTTCATCCGTATAGATGCATGACATCAGCGTCTGTATCTGTTCAGGTGAAAAATGTATACCCTCTCTATGCAGATTGGCAATTCCTTCTGCTCCCACTACCTTATTCATATCCACGGAGGCAAGCTCTACTTTCCCATTTTCTGTATCGAACACCGCCACCAGTTTCCCGTCTACTGTCTTAAATGACAGTGCAACGGCATATTCCGGTTCTGAACAGCAGCTAGGCAATACTTTGCGCGTGCTTGTTGCATATTTGCTCCTGCGCTGAAGGGAATAATACGCCAATCCTTCTTCCTCCGGTTTCAATTCCTTTAGCATGCATTTTACTTTCCAACTATCCATCCATACTTCATAGCAATAGGTCGTCTCATACGTATCTCCCATTAAATCTGCGTTCTTCCAGATTAATTTTTCCCGTTTTAATTTGTTATAGATTTCCGATGCAATCTCCTCGTTACCTGTCTCTTCACTATGGACAAGGATTTTTGCTGCCACATAACTCTGCCCCGCACTCCATATGCCATTGCCCAGACTATCCACTATTTTTATAAGGTCATCTGTCGCTTCATTCTCGAACAGTCCGGCAAGTATGTCATCTATCGCCTTCCTATCTTCGTCTGTCAGGCTTCCGCTTGGCTTATTTATATACTCATAGAGCATCTCCATCTGAAATTCGGAAAGCTCGCTCTCCCTGTCCTGCACCTTCTTGATTCTTGCATCAATATTCCCATACGCCAGGCTGCTCCTCTGCGCGCTTTCCGGCGTCATGAAAGTATCATAGATTCCAGCAAGCGCCGCCGCCAGTTCCCTGTCCGTAGTCTCCACGAAATCCCCATAGTTCTCCAGATTCCTTCTGTGTGCTCCCAGCCGTTCGATCTTATCGCATTCCGCCCTCACTGCCAATGTATATGATTCCACATCGAAAGAAACCACCTCCAGATCCAGCACCCTTTCTATGGCGTAAGTGGACTGGCGGATGTCCTCCCCCAGATTTTCCGCCTCCGTGCACATATCCATTAGCCCCATCACCGCATCATAGTCGCAGAACAGATTCCCCGGAATTTCCTTGTTGTCATTTACTGCCCCGTTGGCGCCGCCTTCCAGCGCGTCCGGGAAGTGCTGGCAGTAATCCTTGCAGAATCTGGCATTCTCAAGTCCCTGCGCCAGTGCACGCTCCATTGCGCCTGCATTCCGGCAGATATCCCCTACCTTAGCCTCCAGAA
>BLLW01000162.1 GCA_011959285.1 Lachnospiraceae bacterium
ATACTCTGTATATACCTTCATTTCCTCTTTCTTCTTAAGGAACGCCAGTGCTGTCCTGCTCCCTTCCGGAAAATAGAAGTCCTCTGCCGGGATTCGGATAAATTTACCGGACTGCCTTGGGAGCCGCACCATCACATGATCCTCTGCCTGTTTGGTAATTAATTTGCCTGTAATGGTGATGGGGTCATATTCCCCGGACTGGTAGCGGTCTAAGATATTCAGCCTCTGGTCTAAAGGGATTGCTTCAATATCTTTCATCTTCAGATAACCTGTCTCCATCCATGGCTGTTTCTGCTCCTGCCCCCTGCTGGCTGTATTTTTCTGCATAGCTTCTGTTTCCTTTCCTGCTCCTTTTTCTGCTGCCCTTCCCTTCATTTCTTCATAAAATTTATCTATATCCCTGCCGGAAGTGTCCTGGAAATATTCCTCCAGCCCCATGACCTGCCCAGCTTTCAGCTTTTCAATCAAGGCATTCATACGGGGGAGGGATTCCGCATGGAATACCATTTCCCTCATACCGTCTTTATTAAAATCTGGGAGCAGGGAGTAGAGGATTCCATATTTCCTTGCCATCGCTTCTACTTTTTTAAGCTGCTCCTGTGGGAACTTGAAAACGTGCATATCACCGCCACGCTTTAGGAGATTTTTCATGGATGTCTTTCCTTCCATTTTTTCCTTTGCAAGGATTCCCATGAAAAGCTTCGCAAGCTGCTTCAACGGTTTTAAACCCACACCGGCAACACGAAGAAATAAGTCTGTGCCTTCAAACAATATATGGATGACCTGTACCGCATCCGTAATCTCACTGCTCATCTGGAAACCCCCTTCTCCTGCCCTTTGGACTGCTGCATTTCCTTCTGCTGCTGGTACTGGCGGTCTCTCACTGCCGCAAGTTCCTTTTCAAGATTCTGCATTTCCGCCTCCATAGCTTTCCCTGCTTCCTTTGCCTGTGCCGCCTGCCTGCATAGTTTACTAAGTATGGTATTTCTCTGCCCCGCTTTTTCCGTACTGCTGTCAGCTAAAAGGAAACTGTTAATTTCTATGGACTGCGCCAGCTTTTCACTTTTTCCCCTAAAATCCTCTGATGCATAGATAAATTCCTGCAACTGCTGTGTCATGCCCCCTGCCCCCTTTCGTTCAATATCTTCATAGTCATGCGAAGTTCCCTGATCTTTTCTGCATCCATGGCCTTATCTGCAAGAAGAGTGAGCTGCCCTTCCGTAAGGCCGTCCTCAATGCCAAGACGGATCTCCGCTATCTGCCCGGCATCCAGTTCCCCGGCTAACTTCTCCAGTAAACCTGCTTTCCTGCGGATGAACGGAAAACTGAATGAAGATAAGAAGCTGTCCTGCTTTTTATTCCCGGTGCCTCCTGCTTCCTGCCTCTGGCAGTTTTTTATTTCAGGGCTGATGTCTGGCTTCTGTTTTTCCTGTATATTTCTGCTTTCCTGTGCCGCCTGCTTTTCCTGCAACCCTGCCATGTATGACTTCTGGGCCAGCAACTGCTCATGGAGGTTTTTATTTTCTGCTTCCAGTTCCCTTAATCTCCTGACAGTTTCTTCCCGTTCCTCTAAAAGCCTCTCCGCATCTTCCCTTGCCTGCCGGAAATGCTCTTCCAGTTCCAGATAGTAAGGATCAACTTCTGTATCTGCTCCCGTTCCCTTTTCCTGTGCTGAAAAAATATCCGGCTTATCTTCCATGGCTTTCTTCAAATCCTCTATGAAGCTGTTCTGCCTTGAAAAACTCTCTTTCAGCTCCCTTACCGCTTCCGTAATGAATTCCATCCTTTCCCCGATCTTTTCTGGCACTGCCTCCTTATTTTGCATGAGGGGAAGTATCTTCTCCCGTAGTTCTATGGGGAATATCCCATCCCGGTAGGCTGTCTGTAATTCCGGGAGAGGCACGCCTGACTTTAAGGCTTCCAGTAAAATGCGCCCTGATTCTTCCTGCCTGACAGCAGATAAAAATGCCGCTTCCTGTATACCGTAATCCTCTTTCATTGCGGTGAGCATATTTTTCATTATCCCTGCCGGGATGGCTGTGTCATCAAAAAGCTGCAGGTAGTCTGTGCCAATACCGTAGTCAATGGCATCCATGATCACCTTAAGCTGCTCTCCCCGGTATTCTTTTGACCTGAAATAAGAAAGTTTTTCCTGTTTCAATTTATCATTTAAATCTTTTTCCATCTGTTTTCCTTTCTGTTATTGTTATCTTGCCTGTTCCGGCTGTTTCTGCTTCTCATCATGGGCTGGCATTTCTGCCCGGATTGATCCTGTATTTTCTGCATCACCCCCTTTCCCGGCGGAAATAGCTTTCCGTATGCTATCAGTCTCTTTTGTATTTTCCTGTGCTTTATGCAGTGCATTTATCCCCGGTACTGCAATCTCCATTACCTGCACCCTGCTTCTTCCTGAAAGAATACCGCCGATCAGGGTTTCTTCTTTTTTAAGCTCACGCTTTGCCCTTGCTACGGATGCAAGCTCCCTCTGATATGCCTCCTTCATTTCTGAAACCTGTTTTATCGTATATCCCCTCTGTACTAAAATTTCTGCCGCCTCCTTCCATTTCTCATAATTAGGGGCATAAAAAAGGCTTCCCTGTTTGTAATAGGAAGCACGTGTCTCATTCTCTTCAATTATATTTAATAGCGCAAGGGCTGACTTATGTGGGTATCTCCGTTTGTATATCTGATGTCTTGCTTCGTCCAGATCGTCCATGCGGCTGTCAAGATCCTTTTTCCGTTTTTCTAATTCCTCTGCGGAGCGGATGTTATGCCTGCACAGGTACAAGTATTGTGACTGTAGTTTTTCAAACTTTGCTGCTTCCTCCTTGTATCTCCACATCTGGCTGTAGGGCTTCCGTTTAAACTGTCCGGTGCGGTACATCTTTGCAAGAAATGCCTTCTGGTATGATGTTGGCGGAATATATTTCCGGTAATTTTTTCTGCACCCGATAATCCTTGGGGTACGGTTTCCGCTTCTTTTAGCCTCATGCCGGATGCCCTTTTCTATTTGGGATTCTATAGCTTCTTTTGTATAATACCCTGAAATATCCGTAAGGCGGATAAACTGCTTTTCTCCCATAGGTTTCAGATAAGCCTCCCCTGACTGCCGCCTTGTCTCATATCCTTTCAGTTCCATTAATTTCAGGAAATTTTCATAATTATTTGCAAAAGAAATGGAATCCTCCACATCCAGTCTGATCTGGTGATTCCATTTAAAAATACCCTGTTTTGTTTTATCCCATTTCTTTACTGCTTTTTCTTCTGTACCAACTTCAATATCCTGTATGGAAAGACCGTACTCTCTACAGAGTTCATTTACAATAGGCTGTATCTCCCTTGCCCAATCTCCTTTTTCATAGCGATACTTCTTTCCGGTACGCCATGAAACACTGTTGAAAAGGATGTGGCTGTGGACATGTTCTGTGTTATCATGTGTGGCATACAGGCACTGGAAATCAGCCCC
>BLLW01000163.1 GCA_011959285.1 Lachnospiraceae bacterium
GCAGTACATGTTCCATATTTCTAGAAAAAAGTAAATTTTGTAAGGGAATCCTGCCATAGATATAGATTTTATCAAATGATACGCAATAGCTCGTTTACTAATATTCCTGCGGACAAGCCGATTTTGATTTTTTGCTTCAACATATGTATCAAAATATTCTGTTTTTCCATTGGCCGATTGTTTGATCTGCGAAACAGGAATAAATGCAAAAATTTCCTTTTCATTTCTATGATATTCAAAAATTGAAATTAATTTTGTCCTTTTACCATTGACTTCATTTTTCATTATGTCAATTTAAATTACAAAATTGTTATTTTTTTAACAATATATATTTTTGATAAGTATTGTTGTACCTAAAATTCAAATTCTACCAGTAAACTATTTTTATCTTTTTCCATGATGTAATCAGATATACATCTGAAATTACAAAAATCAAAAACTATAGGACAAAGTAATCCCGAAATACCAAAGGCACTTTGGAATTATCTATCTACTTCTTATGAAATTCATTTCGCCACCACTGTCGCTGACGGATAAATGCTTTGCACATAGGATACAAGGTCTGCTTTTACATGTATGGTCAAGCCCGACACATCGACGGGTTCATAATATCTATCTGATAACATATTTGCAGAAACATCTGACAAATTATCCGATAATGTGATGTCGGTAAGCCCTGTACATTCCTGGAAAGCATGGTCTGATATAGTTTTAACGCTGTCGGAATCACTATTGTTGACAATAAAGGACAATCATTTCTTTTTCTTCGTAAGATACTGTATCGGTAAGCTGCACATTTTCATGCAATATTGTTTCTATCAATGCATAACCATTGTCATAAAAATTATCGCTAAATTACTTCAATAATTTTTCCTCCTTCCACCTCTCACTTAAAAAATAAGAAATACATATCATTCCCGACAAAATGCGGGACAGCGATGTCCCCCAAAAGTATGAGAAAACGCCAAGATCCGTTAGATTCACAAGCAAAAGGCTAAATCCTATCTTGCATACAACGCCGTCCAGAATACCTACAATAAAATTCAAAGAAGCATTTCCCGCACCGATCACCATGCATTGAAAGGAACTTGTAACAGATGCTGAGAAGAAGTGCACAATCATGATCATAAGGTAAGTAACGCCCATTGCAATCACCGCAGGATCATTTGTACATACTCCAAAAATCAACTCCGGACATATCAGAATCATCAAAGAAATCATCCCGGCAATGCTAAAACTGGATATGCAGGTGCAGTATACAACTTTTTTTGCCCGGTCATATTTTTCTGCTCCAAGGTTCTGTCCCACCATGGCGCCTCCCGCCTGAGACAGACTTGCCGTAAAGATATCAAGAAATTTCTGAATCTTATTTCCCACGCTATTGGTGCTGAAAGCCACAAACCCATAAGCATTTACCTGGGAATTAACCCAAAGCATGGAAATCCGCACAAACACTGCCCTTGCTGCCTGTGAGAACATTGTTGCAATTGCCCTCTTTTGATCCTGAATTCGCTTTGCACCTGTCAGCTGAAAAAAGCTGTCTAAAAAACGGCAGAATCATGCTATAATTTGAGAAAGAGAGGTACATTTATACCAAACACAAACAAAACCATCCAGCAGTTAAACCTGGAGGACGATTCCCTTTTCGCTAAGGTAATGAGTGATAAGGAGGTCTGCAGAAAAGTATTAGAAAAAATACTGGGTGTTTCCATTCGGGAAGTTTCCGTGCCTGCGACACAGAAAACCATCAATACGCTCTATGACGGAAAAGGTATCCGGCTCGACGTATACCTGAACGACAACGAGGGAACTGTATATAATGTGGAAATGGAGGTCGAGCATATGACTTTATTGCAGAAAGACCGGGAAAATATTGAATTAGGACATATAGAAGACACTATTTCTGCCACTAAAATCCTCAAACTCCACAATAAGGGTATGAACAATGAGAGCATCGCATTGTCCCTGCAGCTTGATATAGAATATGTCAATTCTTTTATATCTGATTATGAAAATGATTAAGATATAAAAGATAGGCGCAATGACTTAGGACCGGTTCTCACCGGTCCTTCAGACTGTAGACAAAGTCCCGCACTTTTGTGCGGGATTTTTCTATGATAAAAGCCGAAAATTGAGTATTATTGCGGCTTTTAAGGGGCTTTTCTGATATAATAGAAGTATCAAATCAAGGCAGGTATTTCTACTTATGATGACGCAGAATGCAGACAAAAAGAGAGAACAGATTCAGTTCCTTTGTATGGATGATATGGTTCCACAGGATCATCTTCTGAGGATTATAGACAAGGCAATTAACTGGAACTTCATTTATGATCTTGTAATTGACAAATACTCGCACGACAACGGACGCCCAAGCATGGATCCTGTCATGCTGATTAAGATTCCTTTCATCCAGTATCTCTATGGAATTAAGAGCATGCGGCAGACTTGCAGAGAAATCGAGGTAAATGTTGCCTACCGATGGTTTCTCGGTTTGGATATGATGGATAAGGTGCCGCATTTTTCTACCTTCGGGAAAAACTACACCAGACGCTTTAAGGATACTGACCTTTTTGAACAGATATTTTCCCACATCCTGATGGAATGTTATAAGTTTAAACTTGTTGATCCTGCCGAGGTTTTCGTGGATGCCACTCATGTAAAAGCAAGAGCCAACAACAAAAAGATGCACAAGCGCATTGCCCACGAAGAAGCTCTGTTTTATGAGGAATTGTTAAAAAAGGAAATCACCGAAGACAGGGAAGCCCATGGGAAGAAGCCTCTGAAAGAAAAGAATGATAAGGGCGATGATGATAACGACAGCACGCCATCGGCTGGAGGTGATCCTAGAGAATTCACGGATGACCTTCCCAAAGATACCAAAACAATAAACTGCAGCACTACGGATCCCGAAAGCGGATGGTTCCGCAAAGGGGAACACAAGAATGTATTTGCCTACGCAATAGAAACTGCCTGTGATAAGAACGGCTGGATTCTTGGTTATACAATTAACCCCGGGAATCTGCATGACAGCAGAACTTTTAAAGGACTGTATGACAAGATAAATGGCATCGGCATAGAAACACTGGTTGCAGATGCAGGCTATAAAACTCCGGCGATCGCAAAGCTTTTGATAGATGACGGGATCAAGCCTCTCCTGCCTTACAAAAGACCAATGACCAAGGAGGGATTTTTCAAGAAATATGAATATGTATATGATGAGTATTATGATTGTTATATCTGCCCCAACAATAAAGTGCTGACATACTGCACAACAAACAGGGACGGATACAGGGAGTATAAAAGCTGCGGAGCATCCTGTTCAGAATGCCCGTATCTTTCAAAGTGTACGGAAAGCAGGGAGCATATCAAGGTTGTGACACGTCATATCTGGGAACCATACATCAGCTTTGAAAGGTAAATTCTTTTATAGCCTGCCCGGGCACCTCAAATTT
>BLLW01000164.1 GCA_011959285.1 Lachnospiraceae bacterium
GAGCACAGAACAGGGAAGGAATCCCGAGGAGCTTTTTCCGGATCTTACCAAGGTAGTGAGTCAGGTGATTCATATGGAAGTGGAAGAACTTGAAGAAGAGCCTGAAGAGTTGATTTGAACTGTTGCAATGATAGGCAGGTTAATAGTAAAATACAACCGTATAAAATAAAAAATGGAGGATGATCATGGCAAAACGAGGAGGATTTCCGGGAGGTATGCCCGGCAACATGAATAACTTAATGAAGCAGGCACAGCGAATGCAGCGCCAGATGGAGGAGAGCCAGAAGGAACTTGAGACCAAAGAGTTTACAGCAAAGGCTGGCGGCGGAGCAGTGGAAGTTACCGTTACCGGAAAGAAAGAAATAACAAAGGTGAAGCTGTCGCAGGAGGTAGTTGATCCTGATGATGTTGAAATGCTGGAGGATCTGGTGATGGCGGCAACCAATGAAGCGCTTCGCATGGCAGAAGAGGCAAATGCAGAGGTTATGAATAAGATGACAGGAGGGCTTGGTCTGGGAGGAGGACTTCCGTTCTAATGGATTTATATAGCGGGCATATCAATAAATTAATAGATGAGTTGTCCGGATTACCGGGAATTGGTTCTAAGTCAGCGCAAAGGCTGGCTTTTCACTTGATTAATATGCCGAAGAGTAGAGTGGAAAGACTTGCTAAGACGATTATTGAAGCAAAAGAAAATGTTCGTTACTGTAAGGAGTGCTTTACTTTGACCGACAAGGAAGTCTGCCCGGTGTGTGCTAATGCAAAACGGGATCATGGTACGATTATGGTTGTAGAAAATACAAGAGATCTGGCGGCATATGAAAAAACCGGCAAGTACGAGGGGATATACCATGTGCTTCATGGAGCGATTTCGCCTATGCTGGGGATTGGTCCCAATGATATTCGCTTGAAGGAATTGGTGGTTCGACTTAAGGAAAATGTGTCAGAAGTCATCATTGCCACCAACTCAAGCCTAGAGGGGGAAACCACGGCAATGTATATCAGCAAGCTGATCAAGCCCACTGGTATTAAGGTGACCAGAATCGCCAGCGGTGTGCCGGTAGGAGGAGATCTTGAATATATCGATGAAGTGACCCTTTTAAGGGCACTGGAAGGCAGAATTGAAATTTAGAAGGCATAGATAATACAAGGGGTGCATGTATATGAAGAAGGAACTGTTTGGAAAGACAAAATCGGGGATAGAGGTTTACAGATACTGGCTGGAAAATTCTAAGGGAATGAAAGCCGGTGTCATAAATTACGGCGCTATATTGGTAAACCTGTTTGTGCCGGATAAAGATGGCGATTTTGCGGATGTGGTTTTGGGGTTTGATACACTGGAGCCTTATTTCGATAATGGCAGCTTTTTTGGAGCGGTCATCGGACCGAACGCAAACCGTGTGGGCGGCGCATCTTTTATGTTGCATGGACGAAGGTATCAGCTAGATGTTAATGACAGCCAGAATAACCTGCACAGTCATAGAGATTTGGGATATCATAAAAGGGTATGGGAAGCTACAGAAGAGGAAAGCAGTATCAGGTTCTTCCTCGAAGATCAGGATGGAAGTATGGGATTTCCTGGAAATAAAAAAATTCAGGTAACTTACCATCTCACCGAAGATAATGAGCTGAAGATTGCGTATGAGGGAGTTAGTGATAAGGATACAATTATAAATTTAACGAATCATACGTATTTCAATTTGTCAGGACATGATAAGGGGCAGATTTATGATCATGTGCTGGAGTTAAAAGCGTCTGCCTATACACCGGTGACATCCAGCTTGATTCCCACTGGAGAGATTGCGTCTGTGAAAGGGACTCCTTTTGACTTTTTAAAGGCAAAGAGAATAGGGGATGAAATCGATAAGGATGATGAGCAGCTGAAAATAGCTGGAGGATATGACCACAATTGGGTGATTGACGGCGAAATCGGAGTTATAAGGCAGTTCGCCACTGTAACTGATCCAGTGTCTGAGCGTTGCCTCAAGGCGTACACAGATTTACCTGGTGTGCAGTTTTATGCAGGTAATTTTATTGGAAGGCAGACAGGTAAGGGGGGGACTGTTTACGATGTAAGGAGCGGATTGTGTCTGGAGACCCAGTATTTTCCGGACACAGCAAATAAGCCTGCATTTCCCCAAGCGGTATTTGGACCGGATAAATCCTATAAAAGTATGACGATTTATCAGTTCTGCTCATAGAGGTTACTGCGATGCATTACAACCCCATTTGAAGCTTCATTATGCTAAACTGAAGGCATAATGAAAGTTTATATAAAGAAAAGGGGGATGGAAATGCAGCTGCCAACCATGGTGAAGCAGATGGGCAGGGTAGATGGCAATGAGCGCGTTTACATAGAAGATTATGTATATGCATATTTGAATGAACTGAAAGCAGAGAAAAGTAATCTTCCGCTTCGTGCGGCTCTTTTTGGACATGTCTACCATAGGGAAAACCAGAATTTTTATCTGGTATTTGGTGCTGCCAGTGTAGTGGACGAATTAGCCAACGGAAGAGGAGAGGAACAGGTCAGGAAGGAATACTTTGAAGAGTACGAACTGATTGGTTATGTTAATATATATGGCAATAAGCAGGAGCTGCCTGGAAAAAAGGAAGGGTATTATATCTTTTATGATAAAAATGAATCCATGCAGAATTATCTGCTTTTTTGCTATAAGCAGAGGAACAAAAAGCGTGTAAATAAAAGTGAAGTGAACGATATCAAAGAAAACGATTTGGGATTTTTCAGGACGACTTCTCGCGCTTCTTTGATAGATTTTATTAAAAGATTGATTTATGGCGGATGTATCATCATACTGTCAATAGCAGTCACCACGATTAATGATTACAAAAAAATGCATGGATTTGTGGAGGAGGCAGGCAGGGCTGCTGCTGCGGCCTGGGGAGAAGAGCAGTTACCTTGATACGAAAGATTTGGAGAAGAGTGGATGACGAATGTACGTGATTATTTGAAAGAAAGAGAAAAACGACAGAGTGTCACGAAAAGCATTGATTATAAAGAAAAAATCCGCAGTCATAAGCTGACGATATTTTATAGGGTGGTTCTTTCTGTACTGCTTGCGGCAGTGTTGATTGCTTTTTTGTTGGTACAGTGGAAAAATAAGGTGTTTACAGACAGTACAGTCACTGCTTCTTATCCGATTACAGTGGTACAGGGGGCAACGGTGGAAAATCTGGGTGGAAACATTCTTTTATACAGTAAAGATGGGGCAAGCTGCATCAATCCGATGGGAAACACTGTCTGGAACCGCACTTATGAAATGCAGACGCCGCTTTTTTCAATCTGTGGTCAGGTGGCAGCGATTGGAGATTATAACGGACGTTCGATTTATGTTATGGACAAGAACGGTGAAAAGGGGAC
>BLLW01000165.1 GCA_011959285.1 Lachnospiraceae bacterium
GTGGTCCACAACTATTACCTTTACGAAGAAGATGGGCAGCTTGCCATGATTCCGTGGGACTATAACCTGGGTTTCGGCACATTTGACGCCGGTAGTGCGTCGAGTACGGTCAACACTCCTATCGATGCCCCCATATCCGGCGACTCTTCCGACAGACCGATGCTGAATTGGATCTTTGAAAACGAAACCTACACCCAGCTGTATCATCAGTATTTCTACGAGTTCCTTGAAACCGTTGATATTGGAAGCATTATTGACGATGCCTATCATCTGATTAAGCCCTATGTGGAAAAAGACCCCACGGCATTTTACAGCAGTGAGGAATTTGAATTGGGCGTAGAAACCCTCCGCCGGTTCTGCGAAAAGCGCAGCGAGAGCATTTCCATGCAGCTTGAAAATGAGGAAACTTCCCGCAATATGAATTATGTGGACGCTTCCGACATTACCCTTTCTGATATGGGCTCCATGAACGGCGGTAGGGGATCCATGGGTGGCTTTAGTGGAAATATGCCAGATAAGTCAGATAAACCGGATAGGTCAGAGAGTATGGAGGTTTTTAATGAAATCAGACCTGAAGACTTTGGTCCCCCTGATATGCCAAAACCGGACGGAGATTTTCCATTTGACATAAATGATACCGCTGCTTTTCCGTCCAACCTTAGCGGATGGCTATGGATTGCTGTTTCGGCAGCGATTCTAGGAGTAGGATTGATTGTGGCTAAGAAATATAAATATTGACCATCCCTCTATTAAATCGCCCCCCTAAAACGGGTGGGCAGCTTTACGTATGGAATACCGTTTCTTTGCGGGCTATGCCCATTCATTACGCTGGAACTGCCCTAAGAGCTGGGGGATGAATTTTTCTATCACAAAACAGCACACGATGCTAAACAATAGTGCTACACAGCTGCCGATAACCGCAATCACAAGGAACGGGCAGGCAGAGCCGATAAGCGCTGTCAGCGCCGGCAGTATCACCTGCTGCTGGAACGGCTTATGAAGCAGATAGATTCCCATGGTCTGCTGACCTGTATAAGTAACGGCATCTATGCTGAATGGACGTGCAGACTCCCGGGATAAACGTGAGAGCAGCATGGACAGCGTCAGCACCGTCAGACTGCCGAATACGCTGTTATACGCAAACCAGACTAGGCTGCCGTAAGATGCCTTACACATCAGACTGAGGTCCAAGGCATCGCCCCTGAATACAGTTCCCACGTAAAACAGCACAACACTTCCGATCAATGAGACCGTAAGCCATATGATCTTCTGCTGGGTGACGATAATATAGGCTCTTCTGAAGGCGATTCCAAGAAGGATAAACCCAGCTCCGGTCAACGCGATATCCGCACACCATGGATATCCGCTTTCGGGATGTGGAATCAAAAAGCCTGCTATAAAAAGCGGTATGGAAGCAATCCCGCACCAGAACGGCATCGATTTTACTTTTATGTACTCTGCTAAAGTTATGATGACCTGCACGATTATTTTAGAAAGGAAGAAACAAGGCAGATACCACAGCGAGGTGAGCGTGCCCATGTCGGTGAGCGCTTCCCACGAGCCATAGAAAAGCGTCAGCATGTTATCATAGGAAAAGGGAGCGTAAACCAGTCCCCAGATGAAATACGGAACCACCAGCGCCAATATATTCTTTTTCAAAAGATTTTTCCATGCCTTGAAGCCATGCAGACCAACCGGTTTCATGGAAAGACCTGCCAATGCAAAGAAAAGAGGCATGTGGAAGGAGTATAAAACTCTTCTGAACATAGGCGTATCAAGATTCCCCGTGGTGTGCCCTAAAATTACACAAAATATGGTGATTGCCTTTGCAATGTCGATAATCTCGATTCGCCAGATACCCCGCTGCAAGCAGCGGGGTATCTGTATGGACACACAAATATTATGATTCTTTCGGCTTAAATAACTTATTCATTTCATCTACCATCTCGCTAATCGCATTTGCCTGGGTAGAAACTTCTGCCGTATTGCCCGCGTTTCCTTCCGCCATGGCATTAATGGAGTTGAACTGATCGATCTCATTTTTAATGCTTTCGGCAATATCCTGATTGATGGATACCGTCTTTTCAATCACAGTCGCCTGCTTGCTGTAGGTGTCTCCCAATGTACCGATTGCATCAACTGAAACATTGAGCAGTGCTGTCATATCCTGCATGCTCTTAAATACGTTGGAAAAGTATTCATTCTGGGTACCCAGTTTGGAAGAGTTTTCCTCTACCTGCCTGGTGATTTCCGTAACATTCTGCTGTACCCGTTCGATTACCGATTCAACGACACGAAGGGATTCCTGGGTGCTATTTGCCAGATTGCCTACCTCTGTCGCAACTACAGCAAATCCTTTTCCTGCCTCCCCTGCTCTTGCCGCTTCGATGGAAGCATTTAAAGCGAGCAGATTGGTGGAAGAAGAAATATCGCTGATCAATTTCAATGTGACGCCAATTTCCTGTACAGCATTAGACAGATTTTGTGCAACATCCGTTGTCTGCTTCATGGATTCTGATACTTCTCCATTGACAGCCTGCAAATCATTTAACAGTTTTTCATTTTCCACTGATTTGTCCAGCAAATCCTTGGACGTAGTCTCTACCTGCCCCACATTATCAGCAACAACGCTTTCCCACTCCTTCAATTCGCTTAAATTCGCCATACTTTCATCCGTTTTTCCGCTGAGGAGACTGCTGTTTTTCACTAACTCTTCACTCGTCACTGCCAATTCTTCTGCCGATGCGCTCTCATTTTCAGAAATCTGCAAAAGAGAAGCACCTGCCGTATGAAGCCTTCCCGATAACGCTTCAACAGAATTTAGAATCTTTTCAACTTCATTCCCCTTTTCTTCTACCATACCAAACAAGGTAGTCGCACGATAGCTGATAAAACAGCATGCCGCAACTAATATCGCATAAACAATTCCCGTAAAGATCCATCCGATGATATTGTGGAGTTTCAAAAAGCCTTCTGGAAATGCAATCATCATCCCCGCGTTTACCACGACAGTAACGGCAGCGCTTACCTTGAGCAGTTTCTGTTCATAGTACGGTACCAGCAGCAATGTGGTTACAAAATAGTAATGGGTCAGACACACATAGCCTTCGCTTGCACTTGGTCCGCAAAACGCCGCTGTGACGGCGCCTATAATGGGTGGAATACAGGCATATACATACTTTGCTTTACTTCCCAAGTGTTTTTCAAAAACTTTCGTAAGAATCGCAGCTAAACCGGATAGCAGAAAAATACACTCTCGCGGTCCGCCGTTTAGCAAAACCATAACGAACCCCCAACCTGCAATTCCAACGCAAAGAATATAAATAAACATAATGTTATTTATAAGCTTTTCTTCATTTTTCATCGACTGT
>BLLW01000166.1 GCA_011959285.1 Lachnospiraceae bacterium
CTCGCCCTCTTTGTAGGAATAATCGGGGATTCCTTTTTTCGGCTTCCCCTTTGCCTTGTCATCAGCCGCCCAACGCCGGATAGTGGCGGCATGGTTCTTGTATTTCTTCCCGCTGGAAGCGATATAGCCGGATAAGCGGTCTATGTAATACTCCCATTTGCCGGGAAGTTCCTCTTGCAGCTCCGCAAGCTCTTTTTCTGACAAAAATACGTTTTCATATCTGCCAAAAGGGGCGGGGGCTGTCTGTCCTTTCTTTAGCTCTCCCTCTCTCTTTATCTCTAACTCTATATCTATCTCTTTCTCTATCTCTATCTCTGGTGGACAAATGTCCGCCCCGTCTGGTGGACGTTTGTCCGCCACGGCTTCCGGCAAGGCTTTCTGTTCCTGTAAAGCCAGCCTTGCACGGCGTTTCCTCTCCCCCTCGGTAGAGGACTGACCGATTAAGAGTTCTATGTTGCTCATGTACAAAGCCCCGTTCTGCAAGGGTTCTACAAGCCCCAGTTTCATAAAAATCTGCAAAGCCCTCTCCACTGTGCCGACTTGCTGGCGGGTGATGGTGGCTATCATCTGTGCGGTGTAGGGGATATTCTCGGCAAGCTGGAGCTTTCCCCCGTTTTTCAGCGATTTTAGGTACATCTTCAAGAGAATGTTTGAGTAGAGCATACCGTCCTGCATACTTTCCAGCAGCACGATAGCGTCCTCGTCAAAATAGCTCTCTTTCAGCTTTAGGTAGTAATATTTGCGGTTGTCTGCCATTCGTTCCTCCTTTGGTCTGTTTTGGGCTTCTGTTACGCTTTAGAACGCCGTTTTCGGGGGTAAAGGATATAACTATCGTCTACCCTTTGAGGGCGGTCAAAAAAGCCTTGATTTACGGGGGTTTGGAATATCCTAAAGCGTGACATTTATCCCTCTGTTTCCGCTTGCGCTGTGCGGCTCTGATTCTTTTCATGCGTCCGGCGCAATCCGGGCAGTATTTCCCCCGGTTTGACTTGGGGAGAAAATAGCCGCCGCACTCGGTACAGCGTTTCCTGTCTGCCCGGTGGAGTAGGGCGGCTTCCAGTTTCCCGTCCAGCGGCAGAACGGCGGTAATGAACCAGCGGCATATAAGCGAATAGCTGATACTCTGGACGCATACGCAAGGCTCGCCGTTATCCAGCAAGATACAGTTGCCGTTATCGTAGTTGCAGCACTCATGTACAAGGCGGCGGGCGGCTCTGTACTGTGGGTAGTCCATGCAGGGGCGTTTACCGTTCATTTTCCCGCCCCTTTCCCCGTTCCGGCTCACGGCGTAATATCTTGTCAAGATTGCTTTTCACGGTCTGCAATTCCCGGACACTTGCTTTCTTCTCCCGGTACTCGTTATAAAGGGCGTTTTTCTCTTTGGTAAGCTGCTCAATCTCCGTTTGTAGGGCTTTGGACGCTGGCAGCTTGGAGATTCCCTGTGCCTTGAAATACCGGGCGGCAGATTCGGAAATGATAAACTCGCTTTCGTGCTGCTCCCGGTAGCTCTTACGGGCTTTCTCTGTTTTCTGTGCTTTTAGCCCGTCACGGGCTGGCTTGGTCTTGATATACGCCAATAGCTGTTTCTGCAAGTCCTTTTTCTCCCGTAAAGTGCTTTCCACGGCTTTCAGTTTCCCGGTGGTTTCATGCAAGCCCGCATTGGCGGCGGCAAGGGCAGCTTCCAGTTCTTCCGGGGAAGAAAAGCCGGATTCCTCATAAACGCTCACGGTAGCCGCCATTTGCTTCAAGTTGTGCAAGGTCGCCCATTTCTCATAGCCTTTCCCCTTGCCCTCGGCTTTCTTGGCGGCTATGTCTACCATGCGCTGTACGCTGTCCTGTTTCGGGGCGTTTATGGCGGCTTTGTTGCGCTGTAAATGGTCTTTTATGCTCCGGGGGTATTCCTGTCTGGGTAGGGGCTTTTCGGCGGCTCTGGCGGCGTTCTGTGCGTTTTGGGTGAGTGTTTCCAGTACGGCGGCACGGTCAAAATCATCACCTAATCTCCGGGCGGTGATGGGCTTCGTCCTGTCCGGCGTGAGATACGATAATCTCCCCCGGCTCTCCTTGACGGTCACGCCCTGTTGTAGCAGTTTCCCGGAAAAATCCTCAAAGGAAACGGCAGAGGACAGGGCGGCTCGGATTGTGCGCCGTAGTTTCTCCTTGTCGGTTTCAAACTTGGTCTGTTTGGGCGGCTCTCCCGTGGCGGCTTGGGAAGCGTTCTCCTTATCCAGTGCGGCTTGTCCTTTCCGTTTCGCCCAATACTCACGCTCGGTAATGCGGTTCTTGCTCCCGTTCAGCAAGTCAATCTGATAGAGGTTTTCCCGGTGGCACATCTCCATGACTTCCGCTTTGAAGTATTCCATAGCTGCGTCCGTACAGCGGTGCTTGCAGCCCTCTCTTGTGTCGGCTGGTCTTTCCATGTACGGCAATAGTGGTACTTCCGCAATCCGTAGGGAATTGATTACGATATGCACATGAATGTTGCCGCTGTGGTTATGCCCGTCCGGGTGGGTGCATACCAACGCTTGATGTCCGGGGAAATGCTCTTTACAGAACTGCTCGCCCAACGCTTGCGCCCGGTCTACAGTCAAGCCGTTGTCTGGTGCGTCACGGGGGTCAAAACTGATAATGTAATGGTGGCTCTTTACGTCCTCCCGTTTTTGGTTCTTGCCGTATCGGAGATTGGAACGCATACAGGCGATTGCAAAATCTTCCTCACCGCAATTCAGAGAGGAAATGCGGTAATCATCACGGAGAACAAGCCGCCCGTTTCCGTCCAGTGTGGGCTTCATGGTAAACTCGTCATGCTCAAAGGTTAGGTATTGCTCGGCAGCTCCATAGTCGGCATTTTTAGAGCTGATATGTTTGAATGTTGCCAACGGCTTCACCTACTTTCTGCAAGACTTCAAACTTCAAGGCGGCAAGCTCCGCTGTGGCGGCTCGTACCTCTTGGGAGAGGGCGTTATAGGGTGCGCCGTACTCGTTCAGACAGCGGGCAATCTGGTTCAAGTTGCCGCCGATTTTCCCGTATTCGGCTGTGAGTTTTCCAACGGCAGAGAGTAATTCATCATTGACCGGGGAAACGGTAATGACCGGGCGTATGCTTGATTTGATAAGGGCTTGCCGGATAAACTCGGCTTGGCTCATTTTGCAGAGGGTGACACGCTCGGAAAACTCGGCGTATTCTTCCTCGGTCAAGCGTGTCTTGATTACCCGGTGGCGGTGGGGCGTGTTGTATCTTTTCATGGCTGTGAGCCTCCTTTCGTGGGTGGATTTTTTCAAGCGGCGCAAGCCGCAAAAGGCGGGCTTGGGGTGGCAACC
>BLLW01000167.1 GCA_011959285.1 Lachnospiraceae bacterium
TTAGTGCGAATTATTTTTTCCTTTCAAAGCTGATCACTTTAGGTTCTTTTTCTACATTTAAAGAAGAATAGTCTAAATACGCCATATATCCATCTTCAAAATTATATATTGGAATCCATTCCTTGGGCAAATGATATTCTTCTCTGTCATTTATTGCATATGCAACCGAATTACCCTCTAGGATTCCCGAATCACCATCTGGATTTATTCCAAAAATTTCATTGCCCGCAAATGATAAATAGCCATATTTCGAGAGAAACTCCCTATGTTGATTTGAAAAACTTATATTCAATACTCTTTCTGACTTTTCTATTTCTTCTTCGCTTTTCCCACCTGCTGTGGTATAAAATCTGCATTTTGGTGCAAGTTTCATTGCTTTAACTAAACTTTGATAACTCATCTCTGTATTATACGCCTCCCCCATTCATGCTTTTCTCTCCATCCTCTGTTTTAACTTATCAGGTGTACCTTCAAGGTAAATCAAAAAATTTCTTGGCTTCACATCGACCATATGCCTCACTACTTCGCCTCCCCACCAAGGTAAAATTATTTCCTCGAAATCAGCTATTATATCTTTTTTAATCTTTAAATCATCCGCCAGCATCAAATCATAGTCATGAATAAGCAAAATAATATCCTCCTGTTCAATCCATGTCAAGTCACAAATATAATCATTATACCAGCCAATTTTCATTTCGGGTAAAGCATGTGGAAACGCAAAAGCATTAGCCATCGCTTGCGCATATTTTCCTTCTGTCTCAATTTTTTCCCCGAAAATTTCTGCAAAAAAAATATTTTTATTTAAATTCATTTTAACTTCTTGAGCTTCATATTTTGTAATATAAATTATTTTATTACCCATTTCCATTTTCTCCCAAAACAAACCTTACACAAGCAACTCTAACCAAATCACACTGCAATTCACAAATAGATATCTCAACGCCAATCTAATCAGCTGTTCTTCCAAGTCATATTTCCTGTATAGAGAAGTCTATATTACTTTTGTACTACACTTCTAAAGTTTGCAAAAGATTCATTCCCATTTTACGACACTCATTCCACTCTATAGCCTTTATCAAAGCGTCATCATTCCACAGCTCCTTCTTCTGTGTCATTTGCTCTAATTTTTCTTCTATGTCCTGTGCAAAATCAAATTGCTCTTGGGTAATTCAACCGCAATTTAATAATTTTTGAGCATACGCCATTCCTACTTCTGAAAAATCGGTTGCAATTTCATCCGTCACCATAGTTCCTTTTAATTTTAAAATTTGTTCTTCTGCACTTAAAGATATCCGTCTGACTATTTCCGTAAAATTGTCATACCACTGCATTATTTTATCAATATTAGCTTCATTCATCATCCATTTCCTACATGAAAGTACCTTGCTGCATCATTAGAATCACGTATTCTCAAGCCAGCATTTTGCTTGCGTATAACTCCTACTATTTTTCTATTCTTCATAAAGCATTCTACATTATACCTAAATTCTGAAAAGGAATTTCAGCAAAAGCTTTCTTATCAATCATTTATACTTGTACCAGTAGATGGATTATATATTTCCATAGATGTCGCACCATTTAATATAATAACCGGAAAGAAAATTTTTCTCCATTCATGTAAGCTGTATTAATTTTTGCCCACTTAGATTCTTTTACTGTAGCCCGACTTTTAGGAATAATGTTTCCGTACCGCCGTCTCAAAATATTCCCTTCGCACCCTCTTCAGCATTTCTTCATTCAAAGTCAAAATCTAACCTTAACACCTCTATTTTGACTTGCTTCCCATCCAAATATCCGTAATCAAATAGCTTTTCCGCATCGATTTTGAAATTGATTACGGATTTTAACATAGCTTTTTCAACGTCTAATATCCCGAACAGGATGTAGTTAAATGATTTATCTTTTCTTTCAATACAAAATTTTTCTTCTCTACACTGCGTTATTTTTAAATCATCATATAACGATATGTCAACTAATGCTTCCTCTCCTATTTCCTTACTTATTCCACAATTAACAAATCCTGTAATACATATATCTCCTATCCTTAACGTAACTTCTTCTTCATCAATATTTCCAATTTTACAATTATACGTCATTTTTGTATTTCCTTCTCTGCATTTGATAATGGATGGAAGCAGTGCCTGAATATGTTTCCGGTGAGTTCCAAATTTCTTCGTCCATTCATCCAAACTAATTAGCATATTGAAATTTCTGATACATTAATTGAGATTCATCATACGCTTTTCCCACAATTGTTTCATTAGCTGTTGTCAAAAGCCAATGTTTCGTTTCAAAAAAATTATAACAAAATTTCCGCTCATAATACTCTAAAAAAAGATATGTCTTTCCTATTATATTATCCATCTTAATCGATTCATGATTATTAATTTTTCCCCAATCGTTAAATACAGCTCTATCAATTGGCTATCCATCTCCCCATGTTTCCGGAGAAATTATGCCTAAAAAACTGCCTAAATCATCATTTTTATTAATTCCACGGAAATTCTCTGTGTTATTAGCTGTGTTTTCTAATAAAGCCCTGATTTGTTACTAAGCCGCTCTTGACATCGAGTCTGGACTCTCATGTTTTTCTAGGAAGTTCCACTCCCTTTGGAAAAACTCAACCCCCCCAAAGCAATGCTTTCACTGCCTAAAATTTTAGCATCTTTTCTCTGAATTTACTACAAAATCTGTTTCTTAATTACGAATTTTTCGTATTTCTGGCTTTCGGTACACGGTCTTGTTTTTCGACATTACATAAATAATGCTGATATCTTCTGGAAATGGCACGGATGGTTCAGCCAATCCGCTTTTTCGTTTTGGATTAAGGATTTTCTTGTGAACACAGGACGCGAAACAGAAAAACTTTCTCTTGCCCCTGTGTACAATTTTAAGATCAGCGTTGAGATAGTTGAAGATTCTTGTCTTATTGGGGAAACATGGACAAAATTACTTTCTAAATTTCTTAGAAAAATGCCACGGTCGAAAATAGTGCAGGGGAAAGGAGGGGGTATTTATGATGTATCTACCGGTTTCTCCCACTCCAAATTTTTCTATATATCTGATTTATATCGGAAAAGATTATTTTAATTTCACTAATCAAAAACAATTTAATCTATAGTGTTTTTAATCTCTTCTAAGCCTTTAAATAAAGCATCTTGTACTATACTTACATTGTCATTGTATTCTTTTTATTGTTTAATTATATCTAATATTTCTTTAAAAATACCGTCTACCATGATGGTTATTCCCTCAACTCTTTCTCCGGTTTTTTCGTTTTCAAATTCTTCTGTCATTA
>BLLW01000168.1 GCA_011959285.1 Lachnospiraceae bacterium
ATCTTCCTAAAAGACATAAAGCGTTCCTTCCTTTACGGCTTCGTAAAGTTAGGAACGCTTTAAAATATAGACGTGGGACTGGCTTTGAAAAAATGGCAGAGAATGGCCAGGGAAAGCTATCACTATACATACACTCTTAAAACAACTCACTAGCTTTACTCCGGCCATTCGTGACTCGACGCAATGCGGTCCCACTCGCTCGGTACTTATTCAGTTTTGCGTACAATGGAATTTCCATTTTTTTCCATTGGTAGCATAAGTATGCCCATAAAAGGAACGCTTTAATCCGTAAAAGCAAAAACAGCAGGATATCCCCCCGCCGTTCTTTTTTTCTATGTATATTTTTTCTTCTCTTTTGGTTTCCAGTACACCCGTACCACTTCGCCGCAGTGCGGGCATTTCAGTTCCACTATGATCCTGAACCGCGTTATGCCGATATCAAAAATCCGCCTCCCGCACTCATGGTTCGGGCATTTAATTTTCTGGATGACGACCACCTCCTCTCCTAAAAATGCGGAGGCGCATATTGGTATCTCCCAATAAACGCCTCTCCTTACATGCCGCACTGCCGCTATTTCTCATTCGTAATAATCTAACTGGCGGAAGTTATTCGGAAAAAGGTAAAACTCCGTCCCCGATTTTCCATCTATCTGCTTCCACACAATGACCTTATAAGTCAGGGATGTATAGGTCTGCGTCCCGCCATCCTCATAAACCTTTCTGACTGGAATCAGTGACACGAAGGAATATTTGCACTTCACTCTCTTTCCAATCCTTCACGAACCCATTTTACATAAGCCCACTGACGTTTTGTACTATCAACCGTGTTCTTATCAACAGGTGTTCCGCATTCTTGATATACATAAAACTCATCAAAGGAACTTAGGTATTTATTTGCATAATATTTGCAGCCCTGCAAACCTGTGCCGTTTGCCTCTTCCTCTGTTATTTCTCCCATGCACTCCAAATCATCCGGAAGTTCAGATATTGGCATATCATATGCAATAAAATGTTGTTCTCTCATAATAAGTATCGGTGGCAAATCCCCAGAAACCACTTCTTCTTTATTTTTTAGAGTTGCTCCGCAACCAACCAAACCTAATGCACATACTAAGGTTAAAACTAATGCTACTAATTTTTTCATAAATATAACCACTCCCTATTAAAGTTATTTATATCATACATTACTTAACTGCACATTTTAAGGCACATAAACCATACACAAAATTGTATATTTATACACGCATTTTATCGGACACAATAAAGCGAACTGGGACAAATTAAATTACAATTCCCCAATCTGCCGGAACACCGGGGATGCCCGCCCTGCCTTGTCAGGCTGTGGCCTATCGGGGATATACGTTCACGAGGTTTTTGAAATCCAGTCGATTATTCAGATACCCCTGTTTATGCTTTCCTGTCAAAAGACGGCTTCTCCTCCAGATAATCCGGTAACTCCTCCAGCTCTGCCCCCTGGCCATTCTTTAGCGAGCGGTACTCATCAAAATAAATCCCATAAAACTCCCTTTCCTTTTCCCGTTCAGCCGGAGTCCTCTCACAAGCCCACCCATATCCCGAACCGAGATATGTCAGCACCTTTGTACCCTGATAGTAAATATCCGCGCCATATCCCCCGCTTGTCAGGATCGGGCAGGTCAGCGTTCCGCCCCCTGCCAGCGCAAGCTTCTTTTCGGCAAGGTTCTCCGCCCTCCCGTCTGCCGCCTCCAGGAAGTCAAGCAGCGTCAGTTCCCCGCTCCCGTGGCATTTCGGATTGCCGTTCTGTCTCTTCAGCGAATTTTCAGCCTGCCGGTACAACGCTCTCCTGTCGGGCGATACGTCAGATATGTATTCCGCACATAACCTCGCCCTCTGGCTGTGGATATACTCCAGTTCTTTCTTGCTCGTAGTCTCCGCAGCTCTCCGTGCCAGTTCCTTGATCTCATCAGCAAACTCGGCCTTTGATTTATTGCTTTTCCCAGCGCTTGGGATCAAAGACCAGTCAGGCCCTCTGCTGCTCAGTGACATACTGTGTTTCGTATTGGCCGAATTTAGTGTACTTGAAACCGAAATTCCCATGCGCCCACCTCACAATTCCTTTTCCTATCTGTGGCTCCTCTGTTGGTCAGAGCCGCCCTTATTCCCTTGTAATAAATCCAAGCAGATTCCCTCTCCCTGCTCCCCGATTCCACGATTCCACGGAACGCCGTGAAAACCTGCCCTGCCTTATCAAGCTGCGGCTTATTCGGGATATGCAGCCGTGGGTCTTATAAAACCTTCTTGAACTGATATTTATACATATCGGAATACATATTGCCGGAGGACTTTGGTGTAAACCGGCCATCCAGTGCGCCCATATCCACCGCAAAACCGCTGTCCGCCACGGAGAACGCCCCATCCTTGAACTGGAACTGTGAAGTGAAATCGGGAATCCCCAAGTCTCCGCTTATCCTGATCTTCCCTATGATATCCACCAGCGCATCCTTCATCCGTTCTATCCTGGCATTGTCCTTTGTCTTATTGATCAGATCAGCCGCCTTGTCCGGCAGCCCTCCAATCTTCCCGTCAGGTGTTAGATAGAGATTTTCTAAGGAAATGTCCTCCCCTGTAACCCCTTTCAGGTAGCGCCGGACTTCCTGTATGTCCGTGGCATACCGGTATGTGTTGGAGGACAGGTCTCCCACGCTGTCCGCAATCCCTATGTAATACTGGTACATCCGGTCACCGTACTTTTCATCTATCAGCTTCTGCACCTGTTCCCGGACGCCCTCGTCCTCTATCCCGTCCACGGACACATCCCCATTGCTCCCAATCCGTACCTGCATCCCTTCTATGTCATCACGGGAAATGCCCATGCTTTCCAGATCCTTTACGAAATCATCTGAAAAGCTGTTTTTCAGCTCCGCTTTATTCTGTGCCTTTTCCATGTCTTTCAGGTTGGCAAAAATCTTCACATACTCCAGTTCCGCATCGTTTAAGTCCTTCCCATCTGCCATGTCCTGCAGCAGTTCATCCACGGTGCGCCCGCCCTTATACTTCTTTTCTTCCGGCAGGCTGTCAAACTGTTTCTGGTGGAGCCGCTCCAGTTCTTTTATATAATTCTGCTCCGTCTCCTTTAAGACGGCATTATACTGATCAAGATATTCCCGCCAGTTTTCATCTTTCTGACTGTATGCCCCGTGGAGGTTCCCATATGCTTCCCTAACGGCATCAGTCTTTTCATGCTCCTTGTTTTCAGTAACATGGAAACTGATCTTATAATA
>BLLW01000169.1 GCA_011959285.1 Lachnospiraceae bacterium
TCCTTTTTTCATAAAGATCTTCCCATTCCCAGACGCTCCCATCTTCGCATAGTGCCGTACATTTATCATTTTCTACAATGATATCTATTATTTGTGGCATAGGGGTGACCGTGTCCGTTCTGTCCAGAATAATCTTATCTGCTCTCCCCAAATTCTCTTTTTGTTTCTCTGCGTGAAAATTTATTGTTTCCTCACACTTAACAGCAAAAATAATCATCATTATGATGACGACGCCTAAAACAAACCTGCCTTTTTTTAGCATCTTCTTAATATACCTCTCATAATTCTTTTTTTACCTAATGCCTCTATTCTTTATCATCTTTCTTCGGGTTCATATCCAGATAGAAATAATCCCCCTTCTCATCCACTGCCGAAAAACAGTATTCTCCATTTGTATTTACACTAATAATATTTTCCCACTCCAGTCTTCTAAAGTTGATTGTCTTTATTTCCACCTTATCTGCACTACGCAATTGCCACGCCGGATCAACGCCAAAACGAGTGAAATGCTTATAGTAGTCAACATCTTGAATTTCGCTGGTTACATACTCACTCACAAATACCTGTCCATCGTCTGTCAAAAAAAGCGCGTTTTCCTTTCCAGTACAAATATCTGTAATCACAAACTTGCTCGATTCATTTTGTGGCTTTAGTATCTCCTCCATTTCTACCTCAATGAAATCTCCACTGTAATCACATACCCCACCAGGATATTGTGCAAGTAAATATGGATGATCATGATACCTTACAAGGTTACTATTCCAATACCAGAGCGTGCCGTCCATTTTATATAAAAATACCGTATATGCATCTGCACCTATTTCTTCAACTTTATCATCTTTTCCCAGCTCATATAAAATCGTGAATTCATTTCCGCTATGTTTTGGTCGTATATCTGTATAAGAAATATCTTTCAAACCCGAACCCACTTTCTCTCCATCACCCACTACAGGGAATATAAATCTATATGTAATCTCCCAAGAAAGCATATATTGCATGATTGAAAATATTGTACCATCTTCTCTAATAAAGTAATGAAAATCTTCTCCTCCTACAGATAATTGCCTTACCCCTTCCACCAAACTTGCATATTCTATAGGAAATCCCGGTTCGTAGCTCTCCTGCAATGTAGGATAAATGTCCAGCCCCCACATATAGAATTGTCCGTCATGACCAACTGCAAATTTTCTTTCATTTTTTGCTTCCAGATCAGAAATACCAGACAGATATTTTACTGGTTCATCCGTATTACCCTCCCAAGCATAAACATCTCCATTTAGTGAAAGGGCAAACATTTCTGAACCCGCATCTTGAATTTTTACTATAAAATTTAATCCGGATATTTTATGCAAATTCCTCTTCTCGTAAATATTTTCCCATCCCCACACACTCCCGTCTACACACAATGCTGTACATTTGTCATTCTCTATGATTATGTCAGTTACTTGAGGCATAAAAGATACTTCTTTTTCCCTCTTTGCCATGCTCTTTTTCTGCCGTTTCTCCCCGCTCCGACTATCTACTGTATAGAAGCATGAAAAATGAATACATATTATTGCAATTAAAAATAACAATATCACAAATAGTACCTTCAAAGAACTCTTATTTCTTCCCCTCATGCATTTCATCCTTTTCTCTAAATAAAAAATAGTTCTATTTTATTCTGTACGCAAAAAGAATTTTTCCCCATATTCCAATCAGTATTGCATTCTCATTCAAAACATAAATCTGCGTTCCTACCGGAATAAAATTATAATCACCATAGTGTATTTCATCATCAAATTTCACTTCAACTTGTGTCAATAAAGTTTCTGACAGATAATTGCCTTTTTCTGCACCTGCAATCTCTATTTTTTCATTTAGAAAAAATTCGTATAAATTAGGGTTACGAAATTTTCCGCCTTCATTGACATCTTTTACCTCCACATTTGTCAAAATGTATTCCGGATTAGTATACGTTTTATCACCCAACCGGAAGTAATCCTTACGGTATTCTATTTCCATTCCTATAAAATCTGCCGGGTCAAATAAGTTTTCTTCAAAATCTCCATCCTCAATACTTCCTGTATATTGCTCTGAGCATAACGCAACTTTATCAATATGCCAAATTCCATAGAAATCTTTATTATCTTTCTCAGGATCCATATCCAAAGAAAAATAGTCCCCCTTCTCATCTACCGCTGAAAAGCAATATTCTCCATTTGTGTTGATACTTGCGATATTTTCCCAATCCAATTTATAAAAATCAATCGTCTTAATCTGCAAATTTTCTATCCTCTTTGTTTTGCTTCTATTTGGATTCGTATTTCCCAGCACGTAATACTCAACGTCCTTACTTTCACTAGTCACATATTCGCTGACAAACACTTGTCCGTCATTTGTTAAAAAGAGAACATTATTGCTGCCGACACACATATCTTTTATCCGTGGAATATGCACATCCTGATTATCTATGCCCAAAATTCTTTTCATGTCCACTTCCACAAATCCGCCTTGATAATCCTCACCATAAATTTCTGGATTAGACATAGCATTTTTATCATCATGATATTGCACTGCTCCACTGTCCCAATACCATAAAGTACCGTCTTCTCTATAAAGAAACATAGTATACGGATCTGACTCAATTCTTTCAACTCCCGTATCTTTTCCCAGATTATACAATATTGTTACTCCATATTTCGTACCTTCTCTTAAATCTACATAAGCAAAATCCTCCAGTTTTAATGGATCCTTTTCCACATCGCGCATATTTTCATCAACTGGAAGTCTCGGAAAAATGAAGTCTAATACATTGCTTTTTTCCCAAATAGAAGTTTCCATAATCGAAAAAACAGAACCGTCCTCTCTGATAAAATAATTATAATTGCCTGTTCCTGCCGCCAATGTTGCAACTCCTTGAACCAAATCTATCTTTGATTGTGGAAATCCGAGATAGTAATCTTCATTTTCATCAAAATACAAATACAATCCCCATTCATAAAAATTGCCATTTTCATCTATACAAAATCCTTTTGCTTTTCCTGAATCTGCATCAAAACTAACATCCATATCAATAATATTGGATATATTAAATAGTTGTATGGGGTCTTCAAAATATTCTTCCTCACCTTCTGTTTCTATCCGTATCTGATGCCATTCAATGCTCCCCCATACATATATATGACCATCCTCTGATAGTGCATACATCGCTGGACCTGCATCAAAAATCTTTACTATAAAATTCAAATTATTTACCTTACGCAAGT
>BLLW01000170.1 GCA_011959285.1 Lachnospiraceae bacterium
ATAGAAAATCGCAATGAATGCCATTACCGCCATCGGTATCCATGCTTCCTTTAACAGTCTTTTTTTGCTTTTGTAAATATCAGAAAAAGAATCCTTATCACAATCAGGCAAAAAATTCCGGTCGCCAGCAGGGAAGTCCGCATGATTCCCCTGTAATCCCAGCCATCTAACAGTATCATGTTAAGATTATAGTCCAGTACAGCCCTTGCAGCCGCCACGGCTGTTCCCATTCCCGCGGCACACAGAACTGTCCGCCGTCATCCTTTCTAAGTTATGTCCTCCCATCTAAAAGCAAGGTACAGACCTCCTCCATATAAGCCCCCCAGCATTGCCAGCATTTCATTTTCATATACGGTCATACTTTTGATTTCTGACACACGACCTAATGAACAATGCAGACAGAACGCAAGAATAAAATGAATAAGCATAATCAACTCTATTTCCCCTTTTCTGCAATTCACGCCGGTCTCTGCATCAGAAACTTCTTTGTAAAAGAAAGCTTTCCTTCCGTTGTAATATAATACCAGCAGAACCAGCATAATTTCTGGAATTGTTATGCTCCAAAAAGAAAGCCGGGCATTCATGAGGCTCGTTATTGTCTGCAGAATCAACAGTGCTATCCAGCAGCGATAACTATACCCTTTTCTTGCCAATGTCATAACGGTCAAACCTACCCACACAATTGAAATGATTAACATAACCCACGTCCGCATGACATAATTTTTCATTAAAAAGCTGTTTATCGTAAAAGCTAGGCAGTTATACAATCCAATTGGCTGGCAGATAAACAATTCAAACCACATCCAATTTTTACTCTTGTCATATGCCCTCAAATCACCAAAAAGTTCTGCCATTATTTCTATTCCCCCGCGTCTTATTTATCCAACCAATTCCAGCTGCGCCATTTTATGTAATCATCCATGCAGGAGATTTTATGCGCTTCTCCATCTATGGATCTTTCCCCGCTCAGCACACATCCCTCATATGTGATTTCCTCACCTTCTTCCATCAGCATCTCCGGCACTGTCTCTGCATCCGGATAACCTGCAAAACAAAACTTTATTTCTTCTTTCCTCGTTGGTTGATATTCCTTTAATTCTGAAAATTCATCATAAAGTTTAACATTATTTTGAGGTATATCCGATACCTGCATAATTACTTCAATTATTCCTTCCGCGTATTCTTATGGCGTCTATACCCGAAAAATACTGTAACCCTGGCTTGTATTCTGCCGCCATCGCAATCATATCCAGCGTCCTATCTATTTCCTCCGTCCTGTAATTATAAAAATTTATAATATACTTTTCGTACTCCTGTATATATTCTTCTTTGCCATCCGGCAGATACCGTTTAACCCTTACATCATTAAATGCAATGTATTCACCAAAAAAAGTTTTATAAAAACGTGCATTATCTCCTTCATGAGTAATCAGGCAAAGACTGCCCTCCGTTTTCTCACCTGTATCCATAAAAGAAATATTGTCCAAACTATACGCATATTCCCATGTTGTAGACATACCATTACGCTTATTGACAGTTACTGTGCTGACCTCTGCCTCGTTCCTTGTAATCACATTATTTCACCAATTCTGGGCTGACCTGTTTCCAGTTTCGCCATTTTATATAATCATCCATACATGAGATTTCATGCTCTTTCCCATCGATAGAAGCTCTCGGTTCCAGCACGCATCCTTCATAGGTGATTTCTGTTCCCTCCTCCATGATCATCTTCAGCACTTCTTCTGCGTCAAGATATCCTGCAATCCATAATCCCACCTGTTCCCCTGGTTCTCCTTCATACTCTTTTAACTCGGGAAATTCTTCATATAACTTTGCATTTTCTTTAGGCAAATCATCTACCAGCATGCCGACCCTCATGATTCCTGTCCTATCACTATTTGAGTAATAAATATCTATTTCACCAGTCTCATAACTCCCTCCATCATGGGGGGTATAACCGTTGACCTCTAAAAAGTTACATTCGTCATCAACTAAAATATGGGTTGATTTGTAATATCCTTTTTCTGACTCGTTATAGCTTTTATCTAACGCGACATCCTTCACCACCTTATCTTCGTTGATATCATAAAAAATGTATTCGGATTCATTTTCATTTTCCTGTCCCTTCAAGCCATCGACCCGCCATATCAGATATTCCTTTCCGTCTATTTTTCTCTCGTCAAGTCCTACATAACGGTGCAGCTTTCCCGGCGTATATTCTTCCTCGATTGCAAGAAGATCCAGTGTTTTTTCCATCTCGCCCGTTTTAAAATTATACAATTCATAAATAGTCTCCACAAACCTTTCTACATAGTCCTCCTGTACATCATCAAAATACCTTTTCTCTTTTATTTTTTGAAAGGAAATATATTTTCCAAAAAACACTTGGAAAAAAAAGGGATTTTCTTCCTGAGGCACCACAATGCACAGGCTTCCTTCTGTCTGCTTTCCCGGCTCCATAAACAAGAGCTGATCCATGCTTTGCGTGACCTGCCACTCGCTTGTTTTATCCTTCTTTCCATTAAAAATCATTGCAATAATTCCAACACATATCACAATTGCAAATGCAATTACCGCTAATTTAATTTGATATTTCTTCACTGCCCCGCCTCCTGCTCTAAATTAGAATTTTCCGGCATGTATCCCTGTTCGTTCTTAATCCATTCCATAAATTCTTCTCTGAGGTTCACTCCTGTAAGCTCGTTTATCTCTTCTATTGCACCAAAAAATAATTCCGTATTCATCTCATTATCTGTAAAAAGGCTCCCTTCTCTCTTCATCCTATTTTCCAAGGGACCTTATTTATTTCAACCCCTACTTTAATCCCCTGGCAACTTCCACAATGCCTTCCCTTACCACCCCCGTACCGGCAGGCTCCTGTATTTTCTCTACGACATTCATGCTCAGCACATTGTCCATACCGCTTATCACGGAAGCGCCTATCGTCCCCCATGAGGATGGTATAAATGCGTTCGAAAAATAATCCCAAATCGCTTTCGCCGATGCCGTTAAAAGTCCAATTATAACAGACGTGCAAGGAAATATATGGTACTCCTCCCAGAAATATAGAAGTATAAAAAGCAAATAACACGTTAACTGCAGTAACCAACATATATTCAGTTGTCCTGTTTGTGTTCATCCCTCGATTCCCCTCTTGACACGCCTCATCCGCAGTGCCACCCAGAACAATGTCAGAAAATACGACATGCTCCA
>BLLW01000171.1 GCA_011959285.1 Lachnospiraceae bacterium
GCAGACGAGCCTGGAAACCTAACTATGCGCCGCCATCCGCCTTCTATAAATCCGCCCCATCCGCCTCCCCTTCCCCACTGCCCCTGCGGGCGGCTCCTTCCTTTCTCCGGTATGTTTTTCAAAAGATACGAGGATAAACTTTCCTTTCTCCTAGAAAAGTTCTATGATTGCCAGCATAATCATGAGTGCGCTGAGCACTACCATGATTGCTCCGCATATTTTGATCGTCTTTGGCGATTTTAAATTTGGATTTTTTGCTTTTAATTTTTCATAGGGGACAAAAAGATAGTTTAATCCCATCGTTCCCACAACAATTCCCAATATACCTTTTGATAAAATTTTCAATAATTCATACATTGTCATTTTCCTCCTTTTACATATTTGCTTCATCATACCCGCATTTCTTTTGTCTGACATCTTCAAATTCTTCCAGCATCTCGGCGGTCGGGGCAGGTGTTATGAGGCTTACGATGATGATTGCAAGTACGCCTACGGCAAATCCGACTGCAAGTGAGTAGAGTCCGGTTGTGCTTCCGAGTGTTTGTCCATGAATGAGAGGAATGTAATCCCATATGAGCACGGTGAGCGCGCCGGAGGCGATTCCTGCTACTGCTCCCGAGAAGTTGGTGCGTTTCCAGTAGAGGGAAAGGAGCACTGTAGGTCCAAATGCTGCGCCAAGTCCTGCCCATGCGTTGGAGACAAGTCCCATGATGGAACTGCCAGGATCAAGGGCAATCAGGTAGGCAAGCACTGCAATGACCAGCACGGTAATGCGGCTGATCCTGAATACGGTTTTTTCGGAAGCATCTTTTTTGATGATTCCCTTGACGATATCTTCCGCTACGCTGGATGCACTGACAAGGAGCTGGGAATCTGCCGTGGACATGATTGCCGCCAAAATACCACATAGGAAAATACCTGCAATAATCGGAAGCTTGATATCTTCTGTGAATATCTTAATAATCATGTTGATAAATACTTTTTCTTCTTCTCCGCCTGTGAGAACGGCAGGATATAAATATGCACGTCCTACTACGCCGATTACCCAGGCAAGCACAAGGGAGAGAAATACCCATATAATCGCAATCCCCTTGGATTTATTTAGTTCTTTTTCATTCTTGACAGCCATAAAGCGGACCAAGATATGGGGCATGCCGCAATAGCCAAGTCCCCAAGCAAGTCCCGATAGGATATCCACCGCGCGGTAAGGTTCCCCTCCATTGCTGAACAGACTTAAGAAGGCTTCTGAACCTCCGGCAACGCCGCTTGCTTCTATATTAGAAAGAATATTGCCGGAGCCCACAATGCCGATTGCCACAAGCGGTACTGCTAAAAGCGCTACAAGCATGAGCGTCCCCTGAATAAAGTCTGTCGTACACACTGCCATGAAACCGCCCAGGAAAGTATAAACCAGAATAACGATTGCCCCTATAGTCAGAGCGATCTTATAATCCACATTAAATACAGAATTGAACAGCTTGCCTCCTGCTGCCAGCGCAGACGCCGTGTATACAAGAAAGAAGATTACAATCGTCACCGATGAAATGAAGAGCAGGATCCTCTTTTTATCATGAAATCTGTTTTCAAAGTAAGTGGGCAGCGTCAGTGCATTGTTGGCGCGGATCGTATACCTGCGCAGACGCCCTGCGATAAAAAGCCAGTTAAATACTGTTCCCACAAAAAGTCCGATGGCGATCCATGCCTGTCCTGTTCCCAATGCATAAACAGAACCCGGGAGTCCCATCAAAAGCCATCCACTCATATCTGAAGCCTGCGCAGATAATGCTGCCACCCATCCTCCAAGCTTTCGCCCTCCGAGGAAATAGTCCTCTGTACTGTTATTTTTCCTTGCATACATCGCCCCTACTCCGACCATGAGTAAAAGGTATAATGCAAACGCAACGATAATCCATCCTATTGAATCACTCATTTTTCTCCTCCATTCCAAAGCGCTTAATCCGCATCAGCGTTATTTGGCGCATTTCTTATATACTATATATGAGTCCTGCCCTATCAGTCAATCAAAAATTCTCCAAATAAAAATCCCCGCTGTTTTTTGCAGCGAGGATTTTTATTAGTCAATCCTTTAATCGGAATATTTTACGTCCCCTTTTGTGGTATGTTTGATCATATAAAGCACTTCATCTGCTTTTGATATTGTTTCTGCAATCGCATCATCTTCCGCGATTCCACTCATGGCAGCTATTCCAATTGAACAGGACAGTTCCTTCTCCTTTGGAATCATACCGCTGGGTGCCATTTTGCCTGCAATCATTCTGCTGCCAATCACGTCTTTGCCCGTCATTTGTGCAATAATATCTGCAAACCCATTTCTTTCTTTGATCATCTCAAGAATGCGCCTTCCAATTGCCAGCGCTTTTTCCTTATCCACAAACTTAAGGCTGATCAAAAATTCGTCACCGCCGTATCTAGCTGCAAATCCATTGCCCTCTGACACCTGACATAAAATGTCTGCTACTTCTTTTAGAACCCGGTCCCCTGCCGCATGACCAAAGGTATCATTGTAAAATTTAAAATTGTCCAAATCAATATATAAGAATGTAATATCCTGTGTAATATGTTCTTCTACCCAGCTTTTAATCGTCTGATAAAATCCATCCCTGTTGTAAAGCCCCGTCAAATAGTCTGTAATCGCCAGCTTCTCCAGCCTGCTGTTGATACGCTTGATATGCTCCTCCTTTTCAAGCTTTTCTATTGCATTCTGCAGCTGCAGCAACACCAGATTGAAAAATTCTAAATCACTTTCATCCAGCATGAACTTTGTCCTAGGTGCATTCCAGTTATCCTTCATCAATATATACGCAATAAAAACGCCGTTCAGCTTTTCATCCGTATAATAAGGCAGACATACCATAGAACAGATCTGTGTGACCCCAAACAGCGAGATGATACGATTATATTCCATATAATTCTTCTTTAGTTTAGAAGTGACGAATCCGGCACGGTGATCGGAAAAGTATTTGGTGATGGTTTCCACATCTGCTTCACGCAAGATCACCTGTTTTGTGTCAAAACAGATTTGGGGACCTTCTTCCTTATATCTGATATACACCATGGCATCCATGCTGAAATTCAGCATAAAGGTATCGAGCGCATTTTGAACCAATTCAACAAAACTCTTTCCTGAAATGTCAATCATTTTCTGCCAGGTAAAAAATAGGCTTCGCCTATTCAACT
>BLLW01000172.1 GCA_011959285.1 Lachnospiraceae bacterium
TAGGGGAAGGAAATAGGGAGGCAGGAAGGCGTGCAAGGGAAAAATACCGGGATTTCAAAGCGGCGGATCAGGCATACGAAAATCTGCGTCTTTACTGGAAGAAGAAACTTGATAAGCTGCAGATTCATACCCCCAATCAGGGGATGAATACACTAATCAATACATGGACTTTGTATCAGGCGGAAATCAACGTTATGTTCTCCAGGTTTGCCTCCTTTATCGAAGTGGGAGGAAGAACCGGTCTGGGGTATCGGGACACGGCGCAGGATGCAATGACGATTCCCCACTCCAATCCGGAAAAGTGCAGGCAGAGAATTGTAGAGCTGCTTAAGGGACTGGTGTCGGCAGGGTATGGCTTACATTTGTTCCAGCCGGAATGGTTTGAAAAGGACAAGAAAGAAAAGCCTTTCAAGTCCCCCACGGTGATACCGGATTTTGACAAGAAGAATATGGTCCACGGCATAGAAGATGCCTGCTCGGATGACGCCCTATGGCTGATTGCCGCAATCACAGAGTATGTAAAAGAGACGGGAGATGTGACGTTTGTAGATAGAATCGTTACCTATGCAGACGGCGGCGAAGGCAGCGTTTATGAGCATATGACAAAGATTCTGGATTTTTCTGCCAGTCAGGTGGGGCAGCAAGGCGTCTGCAAAGGACTTCGGGCGGACTGGAACGACTGCCTTAACTTGGGCGGCGGCGAAAGCGCCATGGTATCCTTTCTCCACTACTGGGCAATTGAGAATTTCCTCCAACTTGCAGAATATCTGGGGAAGAAAGAGGATGTAAAGAAATATACTGCCATGGCAGAGAAGGTAAAAAAAGTCTGCGACGAACAGCTTTGGGATGAGGAATGGTTCATCAGGGGAATCACGAAAAACGGAAAGAAGATTGGAACCAAGGAGGATAAGGAAGGAAGAGTCCACTTAGAGTCCAATGCATGGGCAGTCCTCTCCGGCGCTGTCGACGAGGAAAAGGGAAGGAAGGCAATGGACAGCGTGAGAGAGTACCTTTTTACCCCTTACGGCATCATGCTCAATGCCCCTGCCTATACCGTTCCCGATGACGATATTGGATTTGTCACAAGAGTATATCCCGGGCTTAAGGAAAACGGCGCAATCTTTTCCCATCCCAATCCATGGGTATGGGCGGCAGAGTGTAGGCTTGGAAGGGGCGACAGGGCAATGGAATACTATGACGCGCTGTGTCCCTATTATCAGAATGACAAGATTGAAGTGCGGGAGTCGGAGCCTTATTCTTATTGCCAGTTCGTGATGGGCAGGGACCACACCGGCTTTGGAAGGGCAAGGCATCCCTTTATGACGGGCACGGGGGGATGGGCATATTTCAGCGCCACGCGGTATATCTTAGGCATCAGACCTCAGCTGGATTATTTGGAGATAGATCCTTGTATTCCTGCCGATTGGGAAGGATTTTCAGCAGACAGGGTCTGGAGGGGCGCTTTGATTCACATACAGGTGGAAAAACCGGATCATAAGATGAAGGGCGTAAAGGAAATCTGGCTGGATGGTCAGAAGGTGGAAAAGATTCCTGTGATGGAAGAAGGCTCAGAGCATCAGGTGAGAGTCGTGATCGGAAAATGAAAGGGTAACGGCAGACCGGCGGCTGTGCATCTGATGCGCAGCGGGCAGTCAATTATGCTAAGCGGAAGGAACGGAGGGAAAGCGGATGATTAAATTTGGTACCGGCGGCTGGCGGGCAGTGATAGGGGATGGATTTACAAAGGAGAATATTCAGATTCTTGCAAGGGCAGTGGCAGACAAGATGCGCGCCGAAGGGGTGGAAGAGAAGGGAATCGTAATCGGTTACGACCGCAGATTCCTTTCCAAGGAAGCCATGCAGTGGGCAGGAGAGGTGTTCTCAAAGGAAGGGATTACGGCGTACCTGATCAACAAATCAGCGCCTACGCCTCTTGTCATGTTTTATGTGATGAAGCATGAGTTCCCCTATGGAATGATGGTGACGGCAAGCCACAATCCGGCAATTTACAATGGCATCAAGGTCTTCACCAAGGGAGGACGGGATGCAGATGAGGTTCAGACGGCGGAACTGGAAAGCTACATCAAAGATTTGACCGATATTCCGCCGGAGGAGATGGAGTATGACGAGGCGGTGGAAAAAGGGCTGATTAAAGAAATCTATCCCTTAAATGAATACCTAGACAACATCATAGCGACAGTGGATATGGATAAGATCAGAAATGCCGGACTTAAGGTCGCCTTAGATCCCATGTACGGGGTAAGCGAGACTTCCTTAAAGACCATTCTGCTCACCGCAAGATGCGATGTGGAGACCATTCATGAAAGGCATGATACCTTGTTTGGCGGCAAACTCCCTGCCCCCACAGCGACGACGCTGCGCGCCCTGCAGAATTACGTGATAGACAAAAAATGTGATATCGGCGTTGCAACCGATGGGGACGCAGACAGAATCGGCGTCATCGATGATACGGGAAGATTCCTGCATCCAAATGATATTCTGGTGCTGCTCTATTACTATCTGGTCAAATATAAAGGATGGAAGGGACCTGTGGTCCGCAACATTTGTACCACCCACATGCTGGATAAGGTGGCGGAAAAATTCGGGGAGAAATGTTATGAAGTTCCCGTTGGGTTCAAGCATATTTCAGCTAAGATGTATGCCACAGACGCAGTCATAGGCGGGGAGTCCTCAGGAGGTCTTACCGTGCGAGGGCATATCAAGGGGAAAGATGGAATCTATGCGGCGGCGCTGCTGGTGGAGATGATCGCAGTTACAGGGAAAAAGCTGTCGGAGATCGTAAAGGATATTGAGGCAGAATGCGGTTCCATATCGATGGAGGAACGGGATTACAAGTTCAACCAGGAAAAGAAGGACAGAATACGCAAGGTATTGCTGGAAGAGAAAAGATTGCCGGAACTGCCTTTTGAAATCAGAGATGTTTCTTATTTGGATGGAAGTAAGGTGTACTTTGAGAATGGAGGGTGGGTGACGGCAAGGTTTTCGGGGACGGAACCGTTGCTTCGGATTTTTTGTGAGATGCCGCTTAAGGAGGATGCTGCAAAGGTGTGTGGGATATATGAGGAGTTTTTTGGGTTGAAGTAAGGTTGTGGCAGGCATCAGCTCCGGCAGCTTGGCGTGTGCGGCATGGCGCTGGGAGGGGCGGCTGGCTTCTATGACGGAGAAAGG
>BLLW01000173.1 GCA_011959285.1 Lachnospiraceae bacterium
GGTGCCAGCTTGTGAATACAATCCCAATGAGGCGATTAAGACCAACATCCACGGCGCCCAGAATGTAATCGACGCCGCGCTTGATACCGGTGTTAAGAAGGTGGTGGCGCTTTCCACGGATAAGGCGGTGAATCCGGTCAATCTGTATGGCGGCACGAAACTGGTATCGGATAAATTATTCATTGCAGCCAACGCCTATGCAGGCGCCAAAGATATTAACTTCTCCATTGTCCGTTACGGCAATGTGGCAGGAAGCAGGGGCTCCATTATTCCGGTGTTCCACAACATCATCAAGAATGGCGGCACAGAACTTCCTATCACGGATTACCGCATGACCCGTTTCTGGATCAGCCTGACCCAGGGGGTAGAGCTGGTCATCAAGGCATTGGAGGAGGCAACCGGAGGAGAGACCTTTATCAGCAAGATTCCTTCCTTTAAGGTGACGGATCTGGCGCAGGCGATGCTGCCCGGATGCAAGATGCCGGAAATCGGTATCCGTCCCGGCGAAAAGCTGCATGAAATCATGGTGACGGTGGAGGATTCTGCTACTACTTATGAATATGACAAGCATTTTATCGTATATCCCCAGGTGGTATGGAATGACAAGCAAAAGATTAATTTAAGCGGCAGCAAGGTTGAGGATGGTTTTTCCTACAGTTCAGGCAACAACAAAGAGTGGCTTGGCGTGGAAGACATTAAAGAACTGTTGAAAAGCGTGGAGCTTGAAAAGTAGGATGCGCAGTAACGGATTGAAAGAAAGCGATATATAATAAAATAACTGAAATAGAAGGTGTACTGGATTTCCGGTGCACCTTTTCTGAATCGGAAGCAGCCTTGCCTGCAGCCGTCTCCTGGTTTGGCAGGACTGCTTCCAAAGGGTTTGGGGGAAAGGGATGGTGCCTCGTATGGATATCAAAATAGCAGAAGAATATGTAAAGCAGGCAATGGAATTGCATCGTGAAAATCCAGTGGTGGATTCCCATCTGGATTTGGCGGGGGAGGTTCTTTTGAGGAACCGGGCAGGGGAACGTGATGTTGTAAAGCGTTATTATCTGCCGCACTTTCAAACGGCGGGGATAAGTCTTATTGTTTCCTCGGTTTATGTGGAAAATGGAAATCTGGAGCGGGGATGGGAGAATGCGCTGGAGCAGATTGATGCGCTGAAGGAGGATATAAAGGGGTTAGAAGAGATTGTACTGATCAGGGACAAAGGGGAGCTGGAACGCAGCCTTGCAGAAAAGAAGATTGGCATCTTGCTTTACATGGAAGGGCTTGACTGCATAGGAGAAGATTTGGAAAAGATAGAGGAGTTATACCGGCTGGGGGTGCGGGGCGCTTCCCTTACGTGGAGCAGACCAAATGCGCTGGCGGTGGGATGCTGCAAGGCATCAGAGCACAGGCAGATTCCCGGAGGGCTTAGCATAGCAGGCAGGGAGGCGATAAGGAAGCTGGAAGAAAGGTCCATGTTCCTTGATGTGAGTCATTTAAATGATGAAGGCTTTTTTGATGTGTGCCGGACGGCGCAGAGAAGTTTTGTCGCGACGCATTCAGGCAGCAGGCAGGTCTATGACAGCTTCCGCAATTTGACGGATGAGCAGATGGAGCACCTTGCCGCCCAAGGGGGCATTATGGGGATGAACGGATGCAAATATATTGCAGGCTCTCTGGCAGGCAATCATCTGGAAATGCTCTGCCGGCATATTGAGCATGAAGTGGAAAGAATAGGACCGGAGCACGTGGGCTATGGCTTTGATCTGTGTGACTCCTACGACTGTGCCAGAGCGGTGCTTAAAGGGGAACGCTATACGGACAGGGACGACTGCCTTTTGCATCACGGGCAGGTACCGCTGGTTGGAGCGGCACTGCTGCAAAGGGGGATGGATAAGAAGGATGTAAAGGGAATCATCGGAGGAAATTTTATCCGCTATTTTATAAATATTCTGCCGCAGGGGTAAAAACGACAGGATATCCTTTCTTGTACATTCCCTGCGCGCCATGCTATAATTTACCTAAAAGAACGCTGGTTAGATTGTCAGTTCTTTAAATTAAAATAGACACTTTGTAGATGGCGAAAGAATGAACAAAAGAAAATATAGGGTCTTTCTATTTTGCACTGCGGCAGCCATTCTCCTCCTCCTTATGTCAGCCATGAAATTGGATACAAGGGCGGGATTCGGCGATTTCAATGATTATGGGAGCGACTCCGGCGGCTATAGCGACTACAGCGATTATGGAAGCAGTGACTATGGCAGCAGTTATGATGACTGGGATACAGAGTGGGACAGCAGCTATAACAGTGACGGGTATACCCTCAGCTTCCGCCACAGGGGCATTGCGCCGGTAGTGATTGTTGTAACAATCATCTGGGTCCTGATTCTGGGAAGGATTGCGACACGGGGAATGAGATCGATAACGAAAGGAAATCAACCACCAGCAGCGGGAGGCGGGAGAAGGATTCTGCCGGACCGCACGGACGAGATCAGCAGGATTATTCAGGAAAAGGATGCCTTTTTTACTGCGCCGGATTTCCTTTCCTTTGCAAAGCAGGTATATATGGACATCCAGTCAGCCTGGGAGAAGCGGGATCTTGACCCGGTAAGAGGGGTGCTCCACCAGAACCTGTACCAGCAGACGAACCGCCAGATTGAAAAGAAGATTGAGGACGGTATCGTCAATCATCTTGAGAGAATCAGCATTAACACGGCATATCTGACTTCCTACAGAAGAGACAGGCAATATGAGTATCTTACAATTTATCTGGCAGCCAGCATGATTGATTATCAGGTAAAAGAGGCTACCGGGGAGGTGATTTTGGGCGATAAGACGACCAGATGGAACCTTAAGTATAAGATGACCTTTATGCGCTCTGCAGATGCGAAGACGAGAAGTGCCAAGGAGGCAGATAGAGGGTTCGTGTGTCCCAACTGCGGCGCGCCTCTTAGGGGAACCAGCTTCGACGAATGTGAATACTGCGGCAGCATCGTCACCACGGGCACATATGACTGGGTATTGTCCAGCTTTGGCGTGGTGAAGGATGATACGGTGGATGAAGGAATCAGAATAAATTAAAGGTGTTTGAAAAAGCCGGGAGCAGAACAAATGCATCCCGGCTTATTTTAGATTACGACAAGCCGGCTCGCAAAGCGTGACGGCGTTCGTT
>BLLW01000174.1 GCA_011959285.1 Lachnospiraceae bacterium
GCCGTCCGAAGCGTCCCGCAGCCCTCGCAGCTCATATTGTCCGCCCGCTTGGTGCAATAGAGGTATTGGGTCCCCGCCCGGTTGCCCAGGCTTTTCAGCGCCCGTCCACAGTGGCCGCACTTCATCTTTCCGGCCAGCCAGGTATTTTTCGGCTTGCGTCCGCCCTGGAATGTGATGTTCGCCATCAGTTTTTTTCTGCACCGCAGCCAGGTATCGGCGGGAACAATGCCCTCGCTGGGGGCCAGTACAAGGATCTGATTTTTCAGCTCCTTGTTTTTTCGTTCCTGCACGTCCCGGCCCTGGTAGAGATAGCAGCCGTTGGTCCCGGCGAAGTCCGCCGCCTCGTTCACCACCACGGCCCCCTGCCCCTTGAAAAACTCGTACAGCTCCAGGTCCGCCTGGGCGTAAATCGGGTTGCGGAGCATTTGAGAAATGAAGCCCCGGCGCAATTCCTTGTCATACACTAGGATACCCTCCTGGGCGAAGTACCGGGCGATGTCTCCGAACGACGTGGACGGCTCGGCGTACATCTCAAACATCAGGCGGGCAATATTCGCCGTGGCGGGGTCCGGGATCATCATTTTCGTGCGGATCCCCTGGATGGTGGTGGGCTCCAGCTTGAAGCCGTAGGGGGCCGCGCCGCTCATGTGGAAGCCCCGCTGACACCGGGAGTAGTAGGCGTCGGTCACGCGCTTCTGGATCGTCTCACGCTCTAACTGAGCGAACACGATGCAGATATTCAGCATGGCCCGGCCCATCGGCGTGGAAGTGTCAAACTTTTCCGTAGAGGAAACAAACTCCACATTGTACTGCTGGAACAGCTCCATCATGGTTGCGAAGTCCAGAATGGAACGGCTGATACGGTCCAGCTTGTAAACTACCACCCGGCGGATCAGGCCCCGCTTGATGTCGGCCATCAATTCCTGGAAGCGGGGGCGGTCCGTATTCTTGCCGGAAAAGCCCTTGTCCTTGTAGTCCTTGAAATTCCCTCCCCGCAGTTCGTACTTGCAAAACTCGATTTGACTTTCAATGCTGATACTGTCTTTACGGTCCACAGACTGTCTCGCGTAGATAGCGTCAATGCGATTTTCCATTGTCGGCTCCTTTCCGTATCGGAATGGAGCTGTCAACCTTTACAAGTATATTATACCAAAGACAGCCCCAAATCACAAGGATGTGGGGGAACGCAGAAAGACAGCACCCGAAAAAGTGCTGCCTTTCAACCTTGCTCCACATCTGGTCACGGTGTCCAGAGGCCAGCAGGGATCAATCCATTTCGATCCATAATTGATAAATGCTTGCGCCGTATTTGCCACGCACCCCGGCACAGGGGAGCATCCCAGGCCGCCGGCGGCTCCGGCTGTCATAGCTCCGCAGGATTGCGAAGCTCCCCCGCAAGTCCATGGGAGGGCGTGAGCAAGTTTCATTGTCCCCCGCGCTGTCGTCGCGCCCGGCTTGCCAGGGCCGGGTCAAAGGCTTGCGTTAATCGCTCGACCCGCTTTTGTCACCTCCTCAAGCGGGCTGTCCTGGCGGCGCGCCTTTCGTCGCTCATCACACGGGTTTTGTGCCTGGAATACTGTATATTCAGTTGTCCTCAAAAAGCGTATAAGCCTCCTTACCTATCAGGCGGTTTTTAGGCGATTTCGGATACCCCTCAATGAAAATTTTTCAAAAGTTCAGAGAGATTTTTCAGGCCCCGGCGGATACTGTCGCAAACGGCACTCCCCTCCACATTTTCGGCCCTGGCAATCTCGGACTTCTTCTTGCCCAAGATATAATGGGCATACACTCTCCGGGCCTGGATGGGCGGGAGCTGGTCAAGAGCGGCGTAGAGGACAGAACGGTTTTCCTCGTCCAGAATGATTTCCTCCGGGGTCAGGGGCGGGAACATCACATCCGGCTCAAAGCCGGGGTCAGCGTCCAGGGAGCACTCGTTATGCTCCCGCTTGCGGCGCTTGTAGCTGTCACACTGACGGCCCCCGGCAGAGAGCACAACGGCGATCTCGTCGGAGACTTCCAGGGTGATATTTTCGGTCATGTGGGGATAGTAGCGGTTCAATTTGATGGTTGTCATATGTAACCTCCATTTCGATGTTGGCGGAAAGGGACAGATCGAAATGGAGGGGCGGGGAACGGCAGCGGGCCTCTGGACACGGTGTCCAGAAGCTCCGCTTGGATAGAAAAACGCCCGCATAGCGCAAGGCTACACGGACGTACCGGGGCGACAGGATATTACATTTTTCGCAGTTGCGGCCAGGGCTTCCCTTTAGAAGGGGAGGGCTTTTTTTGACAGCAAACTATAAGAAAAGGACATAACGATACCTCCAGGATACCGCCGTGTCCTTAAAAATGGGCGACTTTAACACACCCTCCGTTTTCCGTTTTTTCAAAAGAAAGCGGCGGCTTGAAATTTACTATTTCAAAACCGCCGCATGGCTACTTGTATTTTGTTCGGGCGCACAGATACCAGCCGCCGAAACAACGGTTTTTTTATTATGCCGTTGTTCTGGCAGAGGTGTTGAATTATTATCAGAATGCGTCTGCTGACACAATCGAAACGCTGCCCCTTACAGTTCCCAAAGCACCCTCCGGGGCTTGGAGGTACAGCTTATAGGTTCCGGGCATTGTCGCTGGAGGCCCAACGGTAAAATCCGCAATACATTCCAGCGGTTCGCCCGGCTGACGCAGGTTATTCACTGACCAATAGGCCACATCTTCCTGATTGTCCTTTGCAAAAAAGACCTTCATTCTGTTCCCTGTTTTCGCTGAAATGTCGTACAAAATTTCATCTCCGTCGGACAATGTGTATTCCCCCAGGAAGATAGTTTCTCCTGCCGCTACGGTTTTGAAATCAACGGGGATTATTGCCACACCAGTTTTATCATCCGGATCATCCATATCCCTCAACAGTTCAATCACTTCCGCTTCGGTCATATAGGAAACGCCTGTGATTTTGTTTTTCGCATCACGGACAATTTTGATATTGACGGTTCCTTTCGGGTTCATATTCAGCGTATAGAAGGAGCCTTCCTTCCGGATGTCCAGAAAGATATTGACCAGCTGTCCTTGATAATAATAGGTCTTTTCATCGACCATCGTGACGCCTGCCTTCTCATATTCCGCCATCTGCGC
>BLLW01000175.1 GCA_011959285.1 Lachnospiraceae bacterium
TAGGAACGCTTTAATCCATAAAAGCAAAAACAGCAGGATACCCTCCCGCCGTTCTTTTTATCTATGTATATTTTTTCTTCTCCTTTGGTTTCCAGTACACCCGTACCACTTCGCCGCAGTGCGGGCATTTCAGCTCTACCATAATCCTGAACGTGTTATGCCGATATCAAAAATCCGTCTTCCGCACTTATGGTTCGGGCATTTAATTTTCTGGATGACGACCACCTCCTCTCCTAAAAATACGGAGGCGCATATTGGTATCTCCCAATAAACGCCTCCCCCGTCATGCCGCACTGCGCTTCCACAGCATCCTGCCTTGCCGCATGGTACGTATCATAGTAGGCAGCCTTCAAAGTTCCGTGTACTTCCGTCTCGCTTTCGATTCCTTCTCATGCCAGCCCACGCCCGCTGTGTAGGTCAGTATCTCGTCACCGTTCCCGTCATACACACGGACGGCCCCGGACTGGAACTCTGCTTCATACGGCTCGCCAAACAGGAGGCACAGCCACCGCCTATCAGCTTCCCGTATCTCCTTCATGTCAATCTTCCCCATAAGCGCCGCCCTGTCCGGCGCGACTTTGGCGACCTCGCTCTTCCGCAGGGCGAGGAACTTATTCCCCATATAGACATTCTGCGCCGCATCCTGTTATCTGCTCCCGGAGGGAATCCGATAGCTTCCATTCCTTCTTGGATAATGCCTTTCCCGTCTTTTGGATTTCCGCTTGATGGCTTTTTGCTATTCCTGTTATATCCATGTTCAGTCTCCTTCATTGCTTCCCGGAAAGTCGGGGATGCCTGCCTTATTCGGCAATCCTCCAATCTTCCCATCGGGCGTTAAAATTTTTATTTTATTAAAGAAACATTAGCTTCTTCATTGGATTTTCTTAACATTTCTTCCATTGCTTTCACATATTCATCAAAGGTCATAACCACAGAAGATCCCACAAAACTATAAAGAGTATTTACTGCATTTGGGAAAGCATTTGCTAATGTCTCCCGTAAAGTTGGGCCATTCTTCTCTGCCGCTTTCACTCTATCATCAATTTCTTTTTGTATTTCTTCTGCCGTCCTGACTGTTGCAAAACTGCAGGAGCCTTTCACCCCATTTCGCTCCATTATATTTTCTCCCATAATACTGCGATCAAAATACACCGGCACGGATGTATAGTCATTAAGACTTTGCTGCCACTTGTCCATAGAAAGGTAGGCCTCCCAATTTCCGGAACTTTTATATTCCTCCATAACATCCTTTATCACCGTGCTGTAGTCTGCCTTGTCTAAATAAGTTTTCGCCCCTGTCTTTTCAAACAGGATATCTGCTCTCTGCTTATCTCCTAAAGATGTATTCCCCGTTTCCTGATTAAGCATCATAAGTTCAGCATAGCTGCAATTTCTGGGATCTATAATCCATGCATGGTGCTTCCTTTCAAATTCTTTTCCCTCTGCGGTCTTGCCCTTTAATATGTAAATTGGCGTATCATCCGAATAAATGTCTGAACGATGTATCTCAACGCTCTCCCTTGTCTTTGGATTTGAAAAAGATATCAACGGTTCATTCACTTTACTCCCCCTGTTTATATCTTCTATTTGAACATTAAAATTCTTGTTTAAAACTCTCTTTTTACCCGTCATATAATTCGAGTCAATTCCAGTATTATTATCAATAAAATTTACCGACATAATGTTTTCCTTCCGAAATAGTTATATTTATTGGCGGTTCCTCTGTCAAACTTCATGACAAACACCCCTTCGCTAAAAATCCGCCATCCGCTAATAATACGAGCCAGTATCCAAAAAAGTTTCATTTCTCTTATCACCTACATCCGCCCATCACCTCCGGGCAGACCGCAGAGGCAAAGCATTATACGCCTCTGCGGAATAGGGTGTAAAGATTATATCTGTATATCCAGCCTTTCTGCCGTGCCGGATTTCCCGGATACCATTGACGTGATACTCTCATCTGCAAAAATCTCATCCAGCACATCAGACGGAATCGGCTTGCCATTCGTCCAGCCCGGCACTTTTTCCTTAACCGCAGCACTTACTGCATGTGCAAGGTCTAAATGAAGCTGGCTCAGCGTCCATGTGGCTGGAGAACGATCACTTGCTTTCAGCGTTTCCACATAAGAATGTATCTTGTCATAATACGCATCTGTTTCAGCAGTACTATCGCCAGACATTCCGCCATATTTATAAAATTCCTTCTTCACATCTTCAAAGACGTGCTGCTTCATTTCATCCGATACGTTAATGATCCTTTTCCAATCTGTCCTGCCTGTTATCCTCATGCCTTCTACGCCATAAGAATTTTTCCTACGCCCGGAGAGCAGGTCTGCTATTGCTTTTTCATTTCCCTTGCTTACATTCCCCTGTTTCCCTGCAAACGGAAAACTTTTATTTGATAAGAACTGCCAGATTCCCTGGCTGTTATTTCCTATACGCATGATAAAATTCCTCCTTCTATATGGTCAAATCCAACTGTGCGCCTTTGCCTTCTTCCTGCACTTTCACAGGCTGGCTTGTTCCCGCCTTTATCTGTTCCATCAGTTTTTCCACGGATTCAGCCTTTGCCAGCTTCTTCTCCTTTAAGGCTTCTTCCTCTTTCTTCTTCGCACGTTTTTCCGCTATCTGTTTCTGTACCTTTTCCTTATAGACCGTACCGGGGTTCTCCATTATATTCTTGCTCCTGCCAACCATCCAGTAAGACACTTTCCCATTCTTGTCAATAAGGGCGCCTGCACTAAGTATCTCATCATTGTTCTCCCTTGCGAACTTCTCAATCCGCTCCGAATTGCCGGACATTTCTGCAAAGACTTTCTCATACTTCGCCGCTGCAGCTGGGTCTTTCGCCATCTTCTCCACAATACTGGAGGAAACCACTATGTTGTTATAACCCCTGCTCCCAAGCATATAGGCATCTTCCTGTTTTCCGTTTTTGAAATCTGCAACCGTTATGTTCACATCCGGGTATTTCTCTTTCAGACTATTCAGGTAAGCCTAAGAATCCCCATTGAGGGAACTGCTCCCATTTGCCCTGTCTGCTTCATAAGTGTTCGTGTAATCCGTTACTCCTGAAATTGCCATAATAATCATCCTCCTTCAAAAAATCTTACCGGCGGCCCCTC
>BLLW01000176.1 GCA_011959285.1 Lachnospiraceae bacterium
AATAATCACTTTCTAAAACAGATACCCGCGAACTATAATAAAATTCAACATCAGGTCACTTATCGATTATGCGTGATGTAAAAATAATATTATCAAAAAAGCCTTTTTTTATATCTTTATACGATATCTCATCCATATTGGTTGCTTCGGCATAAATCATATTAGAACCCTTTTTGATAGATTCATCGATATAATCCGTATCAAACGCTAATTTGTAAAACATTCCCTTGCCTCTCCAAGTAAACCTAAAATACACATTTTCTCTTTCTGTCTCACATGCTATTCAATTATATGGTAGCAAAATATAAAAGCTATTTCTATCAACCGCATTTTCAGATGCATGCCAATATATTTCTGGTATTTCCTTTTCTAATCTATCTACATCTATATACCATTCCTCCGAACAGTAATCTTCTGTAAACACAATTTCAAAATTGTTTAAAATATGTTCTATATTTTGATATTCATAATTTTTTCTAACAAAAATTATTCCTATCTTACAATTTATCATACATACAATTCCATCCACAAGATTACTCAATTTTGCCCATTCCTCACCAGCTCCATCATCCCAGTCTAACTTCAGCACTATATCTGCTAACTGAATTTGTATAAGTATTTCTTTAAACTCCTCCACAGTTGCAAATATTTTTTATGTTTTGCTTGTTTTAAAACTTCTAACATATCTTTCATTTTCTACATTCCTCCTGGATTTCATGCACATATCCTGTTTTTGTCCGATATGCATTTATCCTTATGAGTGCCTTTATACCATGAGTATTTAGGATTGTCACAGAAATATTAGAAATCTGTTACAGCACAAAATTGCTCAAACATCTGATATAGTTCTTCTTTCTTTGCAATACTTTGAATCCATCCTTTTGGAATATCATTTAAGCCATAATAAATACCCGCAATCCCCCCTGCAATAGCTGCAATAGTATCTGTGTCACCACCAAGATTTATTGCTTTTAAAATTGTATTACGATATCCGTCTGCGTGGAAAAATGTCCACAAAGCTGCTTCCAATGTATCAATAACATATCCTGACGATTTAATTTCATCCTTGGTAACATTGACAATTTTCTTGCTTAAAATTTTTTCAAAATTTCTAAATTCATCAGAATATGCGTTCACACAATTACATTTAATAAAGTCTATCGTCCTGTCTAAAGCCTTCTCCTTTTCATATCCCAGAATAATTTGAATTGCAAATTCTACATAAAAAATACACGCCAATTTAGAACGATTATGTCCATGTGTTAACGAAGAAACCTCTTCTGTAAGTTGTATTAGTTCTTGTCCACTTAGATTCTTTCCATAAAAAGCTATAGGCAGAATTCGCATTAATGATCCATTTCCATTATCAATCTCTGCTTTTCCTCCGCAATCTATGGGATTCTTTCCAGTACATATTTCTATAATAGAATTTCTTGTTGAATTTCCAATATCAAACACCTCACCATATGGAGTAAAATAACCTTTTTCATAAAAATTTGCAAAATTCTCCGCCACTTTTTTTATTGAATAACCTCTGTTTATTGCATCAATTAAGCAAATTGTCAGCGAAGTATCATCTGACCATGTTCCAAATGGTTGATGATATGTTCCATATGCCCGCATCTCTTTAATCGGATCCTTTTCTCTTTCTTCCCTCGTTGAAAACTCAGCTGGAACACCTAATGCATCTCCAACACAAAAGCCAAATAAACCACCATATATTTTATTTTCTCTATCGCTTTGTACCTTTAAGTCTATCGGACTATTATTATCATAAGCAGGACATTCCTTTTTCGGAAATAATACGTATTTAGGTTTTCTCTCACTATCATAACAGTTGCAATGTAGCGCATTTCCTTTTATATAATTGGTACATGTTTCGCATTGCGGAACGGATGTCAGTATTTTTGCACCATTTCTATATGATTGGACATCTATTTCCCAACGTTCAATTAATGAATTTGCTTTATTATTTTCATACATCCCTTTTACCGCTTTTACTCTATAATTACAGTTATGTGTAATATTTTATACTTTTTCAAATACAATTTTATTTGTACCGTTTATTTTCTTTTGCTTATATTGACTTAATCCTCTTTCCATGTTGATGCCATCATTTAAAATCCATGCTGTAATATTTTTAGAATTTTGTAGAATATCTTCTTCGTTTTCGCAATAATAAAAATCTGTTTCTATTCCTATTCCCGCAATTTTCACATAATCTCTTTCTTCATTCGCTATCCTTAAAATTCCTTGATATGCCTTTTCATAGTAAATTCTATTTTCTTCATTTATCGCATCATTATCTAATTGGGGATACCCCTCTGTATTAAACCACAAATTATAAAGAAATTCCTTATCCATCCTTTCAATATATAATTCTGTCTCTACAAATCGTCGGGATTCCAATTTTAATATAATTATTTTCCCCTTATCTATTTCTTCTTTAATAGATTCCTGCATCCTTATTTGCCGTTCATTGTTCCATGTCCAATCATCAATACTTCTAGCCGAATTTATAGTTATACCATAATCATATAAAATTTTTTCTACCAACTTAATATCTATTATTTTTTTACTAAGTAAATTTACATCAAATATTACGGCCATATCACACCTCCATTTTCTATAGCATTCGTTACTCTAGCACTATTAGCTCCCGGATACAAACTAATAAACTCTCCGCTCTCTCCTAATCTTAGCAACTGCTCTCCATTTATATATAAATATTCATTATTTTTAGCGTCAAAAACTATTTTATCTGGATTATTAAACGTATTTTCTATGCGATTTATGTAATCATTATAATTTTCCATTTCCGGATAATCTGTTTTATGTTTACCCCACTTTTTTCCTACTTGATTAGAATCATAATTTACTCTCTCCGGAGCTTCAATTCTACTATTATCTCTTGTACCAGTCGCTCCTCCATTCTCCCTATTTTCAGTTTCTCCATTTCCATTTTCCCCATTTTCTTTCGCTGTTTCACCCCCCGCTTCCTTCGTCGCCCTATAAGCCCTCTCCCTTTCAATCCTTTCCCAATAAGGCTTTTCCGCTATCATGCATTCATAAAACATAAGCCCATTCGCTAGTTC
>BLLW01000177.1 GCA_011959285.1 Lachnospiraceae bacterium
TGTCCACACTTATATACTAACACCACATCTCCCGCTCCCCTTTATCACCTCATGCGTTTCCAACTGCGTTTCATGGATATGGTTTCCGATGCTGCTGCCGGGCGCAATGCGCACCAAATGGTAGCTGAACTTCCCGTCTGTGTCCTTTGCCGTGATAATGTGTTTCAGTTCGACACCCTTAAAAGTCGGATGCTTTGACCATTCAATCCCTGCAAAGCCCGCCTCCTTTTCCGGCAAAACTAATTTTCCATTGTTAAACAATTCAAATGTATCCATTCTGCACCTCCGATAAAATATGTGATCTGCCTTACGTTTCAATCATATTCCCCGGAAGCAGTCATGTCTTGTAAAAAATTGCCCTATGTACTCTGCCCTATTTGCTTTTTTGAATGGATATATTCTGACGGGGATATCCCGACAATCTTCTGAAAAGCCTTGTCAAAATGGCTCTGGTCATAAAAACCCATTTCTGCGGCAATCCTGCTGACCGTCTTTTCCTCATCCAGCAGCCCCTGTGATTTCCGTATGCGGTTCTGGATACAGAACTGGTGCGGCGTCATTCCCACACTCCTTTTAAATTTCCTTATGAGATAATACTTGCTGACAAAAATATCCGCCGCCAATGTCGCTATGGGCAGTTCTAATTCCGGGTGGGTTGTAATCCTGTCAGCAAGATTTTTTATGCCTGTGTCCATCTCTTTCCTGCCCTTATCCCAACCCCGGAAAACTGTCCGTGCAAAAGGTAACAGCTTTTCTTTCTGCGCTTCTCCAAAAATCCCCTGCCCCACTGCATTCTTTAACAGTTCCCGGACAATGACTTCTGCTGTTTCAGAATCCGTCTCTCTGGCAAAGGCTGTTCCTATGCACATAGACAACAGGCGCGCGTCCCTTTCCTGGCACACCGAATGCACGACATACGGAGGAATGATAAACGCATCCCCTTCATGACACATCACTTTCCTGCTTTCCAGATACACTGTAACCTCTCCTTGCATGACCAGAGATATGACATAATGTCCTACATGGTTATGGCAATCAAAATACTTATCAATATTCTCTGACAATACGAACTCTATTGGATATTTTTCACACTGATAATACCGCATACTTTTCCTAGCTCCTCTATCATTCCATCTCCCTGAACGTGCCGGCCATTCCCCCGACAAGGCTCCACTGGCGCTGCATATAGGATTTCAGATTTTCCGTGCTTTTCCTGTATGCCTCCCGGACTGTTTCCGGGTTATCCAAATGTTCTATGACTGCATTTGCGGCACAATACCCGCTCTCCATCCCTGCAGATATGCCCTCTCCCATCGGGTTTAAGAACCCGGCGACTTCCCCCGCAAAAAGGATTCGCCCCACGCCGTAGTCCACACGGCATCCCGGACGGATATGCGGCATCAGCCACTTCTCCTCTTTCGTCTGCCTGCTGATCCGCAGACGGTGCTTTTCCTCCATATAGGCAATAAATCGCCCATAATAATGCCCAATTTTATCCATATCTTTCACGGACACCCCAAGCACCAGCAGGTCATCCTTCACGTTGAACCACGCATCATACTCCGAAAGCTCTGGCTGTAAGTACGCATAGAAGTAATGCGGGTCTAAATCTATGCTGCCCTCGTTGAATGTCTTGAATGTTGTTATGTATTCGGGAATCTCCCCTGTGAGCTTCCGCTTCAATATCCCGACAGCACCCTCGCAGTCCAGGACGTACCTTGCGCTTTCCGTATAATTGTTTGCCCCATGCAGGCTGATTTCCACAAATCCGTCCTTCTCCGTGCATGAAAAGGCTGACACTCCATCCCTGACCTCTGCGCCGCCCGCACTTAGGGTTCGGGCATTTCACCTTTTCCATTAACTGCCGGTTCCCTTTTATCATTTGTGTATTATTGGTTTTCTCTGCATGCTTATGTAACAGAATCATCTTTTATTGCATACATTAGCCATTCTTTATCTTAATGTTCAAACCTGCCACCTCATAACTTACCTTGTAATCAGACAGTCCTTCCATTCCATGCGCCTGCGCATAGTCATAAAGCATCAGTATATCATCCTTTAGCTGCTCATATCTGCCATTGCTCTCCTGCGAATTCAATAACTGGCACATTTTTTTAGGAAGTCCGCTGATATTCCCATTCCCATCCATTGAAATATCATCCCATGAATACTGTCCCCCCGTTGCTTTTCCAAGAAAGTCTGAAATTTCTTTATAAGCATTGATTCGGTTAAACTCTGCCATGGTATAATCCGATGCCTGCATATGGCAGTCCCATAGTTCATCAGAAAACTGTTCCTCCAGCACATCCGCCGCCTTACGCTTTTCTTCCTGCTCATCCAGGTTTTCTCCGGATGCCTTTTTCTCCAATAGCCCTTCCACACTTTCCGTCCCCGTATATCGTTCATCCTCCGGGAGGGAATCATGCTGCTCTCTGTGTAGTTTTTCAATTTCACTACTGTATTCCTGTCCCCCGTCCGCTTCCGTCTGTTTTTGGTATCTTACTTCTGTGATGCGGATGCGGTAAGGCTGTTCTGTATCTATAGCCTCACCTCTGCGGTTTTCCACCCTGACAATATAACGGTCTGACCTGCTCCAATCCGGCAGGGTGATCTCCCTGCTGCCGTCCCCATTGTCTTTCGCTATCCCTACCTGGTTTCCCTGCTTATCATAAATGACCAAATCATATTCACAACCCTCCGGGATATTCTCTAACCGGACTGTTACTTTTGTCCCTATGCCCATCTTATCGTAAAAGTTTTTTTGGGCATAAGAAAAGGAATAGCAGTCTACATCCCCGTTTGAATCCATTTTCCCTTCCAGATAGCTGTCCCTGTTCTGCAATAATATTCCTAAATCATATGTGCTGAAATAACTGTCTACCCTGTCATCATATTTTGTTCTCTGTCGGTAACTGTCATTCTTATTGTCACCGTTTTCTACCAGAACAGTCTGATCGTTCAGCTCCTTCATGGGAGAGGCGAATCCCCTTTCCCCATAATGGGAGCCATTAACCAAAGGGCTGCTGATGTAATGTATATAGTTCATTTCTATGGTGTTAGTATATAAGTGTGGACAGAAAAAGT
>BLLW01000178.1 GCA_011959285.1 Lachnospiraceae bacterium
AAATATTGCAGAGTGGGTGGCTTTTTCCGTGACAGGAGAACATAAAGGAGCATGATTATGAAAGTATGGTGTGTGGAAGATGATGACAGTATCCGGGATATTGAGGTATATACGCTTAATTCCACTGATTTTGAAGCAAAAGGATTTTTGGATGCAATAGCCTTTCGTGACGCTTTATCTATGGAAAAGCCGGATTTGATAATTCTTGATATTATGCTGCCCGGAGAGGATGGCGTGGAACTGCTGAAATTTTTAAAAGACAGCCCTGACACTTGCAGGATTCCCGTCATCATGGCAACTGCAAAAGGCATGGAGTATGATAAAATCCAGAGCCTTGATTTAGGTGCGGATGATTATCTTGTAAAGCCTTTTGGGATGATGGAGATGGTTTCCCGTGTGAAAGCGGTACTCCGCCGGTGCAATCCTACAGAGGTAGAACATCTTTTGAAAGCCGGGGGGCTTGTTGTCAATCTGGACGAACATACAGTTTCCATTGATAATGAAAGAATACAGCTTACCTTAAAAGAATTTGAACTTCTCCGGCTGTTCCTTTCCCGTCCGGGCATCGCATTTTCCCGTGACCAGATTTTTAATGACATATGGGGAGCTGATTATGTCAGTGAAACGAGAACGGTTGATATGCATATCCGTACTCTGCGTGTAAAACTGGGGGATTATGGGAAAATGATTGAAACAGTGCGTGGTGTTGGTTATAGGTTAGAGGTGCAGGCATGACAAAGAAAATTTTTAAATCAATTATGGTTGTAGCTGGGGCTGTCCTGATTGCAAGCCTTGTTATCATCATGGGATGTCTTTACAGTTATTTCAGTAATGTTCAGGGAAAACAGTTGGAGGATGAACTGTCTTTAGCTGCCATAGCCGTTGAAAAGGATGGACGGAACTATCTGGAGGAATTACAGTCAAGGGAGTACCGTCTGACATGGGTTGCTGAAAATGGAGATGTTATATATGATACACAGTCTGACGGGGAAAGTATGGAAAACCATGCGGACAGGGAAGAAATTCAAGAAGCCCTGCGGAATAAAGAGGGAAAAAGCTCACGTTATTCCACGACTCTTTTAGAAAAAACACTTTACTGTGCAAGGCGGCTTAATGATGGTTCAGTATTAAGGATTTCTGTCAGCAGCGTTACGATATGGGTGCTTGTTTTGGGGATGATACAGCCGATTTTAATTGTAGTTGTTGTAACACTCATTTTATCAGGAGTATTAGCAAGCCGTATTTCTAAACATATCATGGAGCCGTTAAACAGACTTGATTTAGAAAAACCGCTGGAAAACGATACTTATGAGGAGCTGGCTCCCCTATTAAACCGTATCAATAAACAGCATAAGCAGATTGATATGCAGTTGTCGGAACTCCAAAGGAAAAATGATGAATTTGCACAGATTACATATGGCATGACGGAAGGGCTTGTCCTTTTGAATGAGAAAAATATAATTCTGAACATTAATCCTGCCGCGCTGAAGCTGTTTCATACGAAACGTTCCAGCATAGGTAAAGATTTTCTGACAGTAGAGAGAAGCCATAATGTGAGCCACGCCATACAGGACGCATTTTCAAGTGGACACAGCGAAATCCGCATAGAACGTGAGGGAAAAGAGTATCAGATCCATGTCAACCGCATTGAATCTAACGGTATTGTAATTGGGGCGGTTGTTCTTGCCTTTGATATAACAGAAGCAGCTTTCGCAGAAAGGAACAGACGGGAGTTTACTGCCAACGTATCACATGAATTGAAAACTCCGCTGCAATCCATAATGGGGAGTGCGGAGTTAATGGAGAACGGTCTTGTAAAATCGGAGGATATGACACGTTTTGTAGGGCATATCCGCACAGAGGCAGGGCGGCTTGTAACATTAATTGATGATATTATCCGTTTATCCCAATTAGACGAGGGATGCGATATGCCGTTTGAAAATGTTGATTTATGTGAGATCGCATCTGAGGTGATGGCAGGACTGGCAGATATAGCAGCGGCAAAAGATATTGAAGTGGCTTTAACAGGAAAAAAGGTTTATATTAAAAGTGTCCGGCGGCTCTTAACAGAAATTATTTTTAACCTCTGTGATAATGCTATCAAGTATAATAAGAACGGCGGTACGGTAGAAGTAGCTATAAGCAGTCAGGAAAATAGTGCCTCGATTACGGTGAAGGATTCGGGAATCGGCATACCGCCGGAACATCAGGCAAGAATCTTTGAACGATTTTACCGTGTAGACAAGAGCCGCTCTAAGGAATCAGGTGGAACGGGATTAGGACTATCTATTGTAAAACATGCTGTACAATACTTGAATGGCAAGATTGAACTGCAAAGCAGCCTGGGGCAAGGAACGGTTATACAGATTATTTTTCAGCAAGATAAAAGTGATGTGGTGCAGTTTTCCTAAAAAACCTGTATTTTACATAAATTATACAAAACATAACATTTATATTTTACAAAGCATTCATAAAATTATCTTTATAAATATTCAAAGCAAATGCTGACGGTAATTTTATGAAAAATATATAGCGCATGAGCTTAAGAATGGCGGTTTTATTTGAATGTAAAACTGCCATTCTTTTTTATAGACTATCAGTAAGGGAAAAGATATGATTAGAAAAAAGCAAAAACTGTATACACACCAAAGACAAAAAATAAAGAATAATTGCACACATAAAGGTGTACCGCAAGGAAGAAATAAACTTCACTGCGGTACACCTTTTTTAATGGTGCGAAATTTGTCTGATTTTGGCTTTTATTACAGTTTATCTGTTGCGTATTTGTGTGCAAAATCTGGCTGGAACAATTTTGATTCTGGAGGGGGATTCCGTTTGGGCTTACTGCTTCATGGTGGGCTGTTTTGAGAGCATGGATTTTTGTGTATCCCACACCTGTTTCATCAGCTTTTTCACTTCCTCCACATCGGCTTTATAGACGTTGCCTGTGGCGTTCATTCGCTTGGCGATCTGGTTTAAGTTGCCGCTGATTTTTCCAAGCGTGTAGTTGTATTCCCGCAGGTCTGAATAGTCAATGTCATAGACAAAGCCGTACAA
>BLLW01000179.1 GCA_011959285.1 Lachnospiraceae bacterium
GAAAAGCCAAAGGCTGGACGCAGGAGCACCTGGCCCAGCTTGTAGACCTCACCCCGCGCTCCATCATGTATATTGAGAACCGGGGCCAGCATACCAGCCTCAACGCCTTTTACAAACTCGTCACCCTTTTTGATATTTCCGTAGATGAATTTTTCTACCCGGACAAGCTGAGCGGCGAGAGTGAGCGCCGAAAACACATTGACCGGATGCTGAACGGCATGGATGAAAAGGAGCTTATCATAATAGAGGGAGCCGCAGAGGGTATCAGAAAAGCCAGAGAAACGGAGGGAGCGTAAGGAAAAGCGCGACCTCCGTTTTTCCGCGCCATGTATAGAGGAGCGCACAAACGGCAAGCAATGCAAGTGTGGCCACACTTGCCATTTTTGACTGGCCGGGGGCCGTCAAAAATGCTTGTTGGGAAGACTCCCCAAACCCGGCTCTTTGGGACAAAATGTCCCAAAGAGATTAGCTGTGTCACCGCCGCTGTCGCGCCGGTTCCTTATTGCTCCGTCTGCCTTTCAGCCTGGACAGATGATTGATATTACGGTCTGCCATTGATAGGAGAAAAGGAGTAGCACAGCCGGGGCAGGCCGTCAAGGGAAGCCGCCGCAAGCGGCGGTGCTACGCACCCTTGACGGCCCGCTCCCGCCTGTGCTTATATAGTAGGCGATGACGGGGGATATACCACCAGAATTGATTCACTTATCACTTGCGTCCCGAGGGAACCGGGTATCAATTCCGTCATTATTCAGTGGGAAGATTGTAGTAAAAACGTCTGTTCAAGACATCCCTGTCCTTGTAGTAGTTATAGATATTCTCCACGCGCTCCCAAACCTGTTCATCAAAGTAGATGTCGCTCCGCTGGCTGACCATGCTCTCCGTATGCTGACGGAGGTTTGTGTAAAACAGGTCAGTCACCTCGTAGCAGACATACTGCTCATCTTCATATACTTTGTACTGCTCCAGTTCACCAAAAGTCATGAGCTGTCCGTGGATAAAGGCAATATCCTCTGGACTGTGAATGTCCTTTACATTGTAGGTAAAGAAATAAAGCAGGGGGATATCTACGCCGCCATCGACCTCTCCTTTATGCTGGGGAACATACGCGCTCAAAACCAAGGCGCTTTCACCTTCGGTAGAGCCAACCGGGATGCCATAGCCATCAAGGCTGCGCCAGTGCAGACCGGTCAGCCAGTGTTGTGTCTCCAGAGGAGCAGTCTCATCAAAGATAACCTCCGGGTTTAGCCCGTCAATCGCCAGGGGAGCCTCTACTGCGGGGACTACATCCCGATCCAGTGTGGTTAACAGTTCTTGGCATTTCTGAAGGTAACTGCCCGCAGCCTCTCTCCGCTCGTCGACATTGGCGGGATAGGTTTCAAAATAAGGCCGCAGTTCCTCCATAATTTGTGCAACCAGTTCTCTGTCGGCCTCGGCAGCAGGAATGGGGAGCGGCGTCTCTACCACCGTTTTGATTGGCTCCGCAAAAGAAACAGAACACATCCAGTCCTGTCCAAACACAAAATTGTTGTTCGTCAGCACGAAATAGTAATGGTCATCGGTGAGCGGCTGTTCCAGCACATCCATGTTGTACGCTTGGGAGAGATCCACCGTCATCACGCCGCTGGTATGCGCTCCGAACTCAGTGCCGCTGAATACAGTCTCGCCAGAGGTTGGAACGATTTCTTCGGCGGTAGACCATTGCATCAGTCTCAACTGCGGCTGGAAACTCAGATTTTTATTTGACCGGTTTTCTACTTGAATTGATACGAGGCCATTCCCCTCATAGGTGGCGGAAAGGCTCAAATCATCTCCGTCCAAAGAAGAAAACAGGCTGACCGCAAAGGCAGTCATTGTGAGGCAACACACCATCACAGCCGCCACAAGCACAGAGACTCCGATAGGACGGCGACGACGGGATACCAATTCAACGCCGGTTTTTTCCTCGAAAATATCTTTTATGTTCTGCAAATTTGTTTTACTGAAAGAACTCATATTGTCCTCCTTCTGAGCGCGTAAGCATCTCACGCAATCTCCGTTTTGTCTGGTACAGCCGGTTGTCGATTTGTTTCACACTCATATCCAGCGCCAGCGCGATTTCTTTGGGCTTTTGATTATAGTAATACCGGCGAATCAAAATTTCACGATCCGGTTCACCAAGAGCGTTGACTGCCGCGAGCAAGGCTTTGCGCGTCTCCGCCTCCAGAACAGCATCCACAACACTGAGCTGGTCGATAAAGTCTGTATCTTCCAGAGGGAGTGTATTGCGCTTTGTTATTTCCCGATATCGGTTCATAGCCTGTGTGCGGGCAACGATAGACAGCCAGGTTTTCAGTTTTCCCCGCTGGTGATTGAATTTTTCCGGATGTTCCCATAAGTAGATGAATGTATCAGCAACACATTCCTCCACATCTTGAACTGACCCGATATGGCTCAAAACTGCCTCTGCCACCGACCACAACAATTTGGAATACTTTGTGATTATCTCGTTGATTGCTACTTCGCTTCGGTTTTTGATGTCTGTTATTATTTTTTCATCATTCAAAAATGTCACCTCCTGTACTGATTGACCGGTCATATATAGTACGTTAAAAAATAAAAAAACACTGAAATTTTTTTGGAGCTTTTTGAGAACATCTGCCTTGATTTATAATACACCTATTTTGCTTACTATCAATATATCATGCGCTTGTTCTCATTTTTCTTTACAACTGAATGTGAGATAACCTCTATCTTCGAGACAAAATGTCCCAAAGCAGGAACCCTCAATGTTAGCATTTGTGGAACGAATAGGACGCAGGACATATAAGCATACCACCCCCCTGCCAAACGCGCCCGGAAACCCTTGATACAAGCGGCTTTCAAACGCCTAAATGCTAACACTCCAGCCGTGGAAAACAAACGATTTTACAGCGCGTTCAACCCTATCCCCCCGCCCTTTCCCATTCATGGGAAAGGGGGCGGCTCTGGAGGATATATCCCCCGCCGCGCC
>BLLW01000180.1 GCA_011959285.1 Lachnospiraceae bacterium
AGCAAACTCCTTCGATACCATGAAGCAGGGACTGCTTATGATATCCATAAGTTCCATTTCCTCCTCAATCTCCGCCTTCAGATAAGTCCGCTCTTCCAGCGCTTCATAAACCTGCCCGTGCCGCCATATACCGGGACGTATCAGCGAATACCAGCCCGGAAACCGCGGCTGCAGATTCTTTTTATCCGCATATATCCTAAAATATCTCATATAACCTCTCCCTTTCCTCCTGGAAAAGCAGATCCGCTTCCCCCATATATTCTCCGAATAAAATCTTTACCTGCCCGCTCTCCCGGATGCCTCCGTGAAGTGCCGGAATATCCTCCGCATGCTCTGTGCCCGCCGTATTCTCCGTCCCTTCCAGCGCCGCTCCCAGCATCTCCCTGATAAATGCCTTTGCCATCCGGTGATAAAAAGGCGCATATGCATAGCGGATATAGTCCGTTTCGTATTCCTTTATCCTCGGAACCCTTTTCCTCACCTGCCCTTTCAATTCCTCCACATCCCTTTCAAAAAAGCGGTAAAGTTCCCCCGCGTCCCAGCAACCGGACGCAAGGGGCTCTTCCCCATACATTTCCTTTCCCATCAGCTCTATCTGAATCAGATAGTTTTTCAGGAAGATACTGCTGTGCAGACAGGAAAAGATAAGATACTGGTCCTCCCCCGCCCCACCGGTTCCTTTTGCATTTTTCCCTTCCCCTGCCCCTTCCGCAAGCACCTTTCCAATCGCTGTAAGAAACCCATCCGCCATCTGACGGCTCTTCTGCTCGCAGGCAAGGATCGTTTCCGCACTGCTTTTTTCAAACTGCTGCGCCAAAAGTTCTTTTGCCGTTTCCACGATTTTTTCTTCACGTTTACTCATTGTATCCTGAATTTTCCTCCCGAAAATGTGATATCGTTGTCCATGTGGAGCCCGGCGCTTCCCTGCCGGATGTCAACGCTGCTGGTTCCGGCAATGGTAAGGGAAGCGTCCTCGCTGGAAATCATCATATTTCCGCCTGCTATAATGGAAATATCCTTATCGCTCACCAGCTGGATTCCCTTTCCGTCAATCATCCTGACCGACATTCCCTGATGATTGGTCAGTTCCAGGCTGTCCGGCGTGAACAGCAGTTCCTTCCCATATTTTGTCTTAAACGATTTATGATCCGGCATCCTGCGGTCATGACCAGTCTCTAGATGCACTGCGCTGATAACATAACCATGTTCCTCCGCCCGGTCCGGTATCTGCAGACGTACCCGGTCCCCTGTCTCCGGCATGCAGTACCATCCCGCCCCGTCCGGGGAAGAATAACCTGTAGAATAGGGAAACCATCTGGTGATTGTCTGGTCTGCATTTTCATCCCCTTTTAGGGAAACCTGTACCTTATCCTGCTTTACCGCCTTTACTTCTGCCTGAAAAGAGCACCCCTGCTGGCATTCATTGAATATAGGCAGCTCCTTGAAAGCCTCCCTCTGTCGCAAAAAGTAGGTATGAACCAATTCCCCCTTGCAGTATGCACTGTGGATCCGGCAGATATGACCCGCCAGATTTTCCATGCGCACCAAATCCCAAAGATTGTAAATCTGCCTTGTAGAAATCTGATATTCCACATAATCCTGCTCTCTGGGCGCTCCCTCCCCGTTCGCGCCATGCTGCATGAATGCGCCCACATATCTGCTTATACGGCACTTAGCCGAAGTTGGCAGTGTATGTTCCTCATAATACTGGCTGCCTACATAATAAAAAGGACCTTCCCTTTTGATTTCAGGCGTGACCGCCAGTCCAAAACGGCTTGCAATCCTCTTTATAAATTCCCAGTCCGTCTCTTTGTACTGCAGCAGGAAGTCTACAGGCGCCTCCACACTGCCCTCGGCGATAACCCCGGATTCCCCGTAAGGCACATTGATCATTTTCATCACATCCAGATAGGTAAGCGACTGATTCTGAAAAGAGCGGAAATGTTCCCTGCCATCCATCAGATAAGTTCCGCTTTTTAACTCCAGTTCTAAGACACACTCGTGCTGCATCTCCTCCAAGGAAAAGCCGGCAATCATTCCCACCAGCAGAATCTGCCTTGTACCGTCCTCATCTTCCGCCTCGATTTTTACCCAGATAGGAGCAGACAAAAGATACCGGTATTCTTCTGCATCTTCGTCCCTGACGGTACCCCGCAGCCGCGCCGAAGCATGTTCCCCTACTGCCCGGTCAATTTCTAAGGTTTCAATTGTAAGAAAATTAAAATGTGAAATGTGAATCTGTTCTGCTTTCATGCCTCTTCTCCTTGCTTAATCTGTGCAAGTGCCTTTAGGACCAGCGGCTTCCACGCATCATAAACCCTCATCCTGCAGTTAAACGTTCCTGCCAGAAGATACCGACCTGCACGGATCACAAACTGCATATTGTAGGTTTCTTCGTCCAGCGTAAAGTTCTTGTATTCAAACCATCTTCCCTCCATCCCTTCCGGGTCAGCTTCTCCCTTTTCATAGAACACCGCCTCCGGCGCAAGAGCAGAAACGGCTTCCCGCATCCTCCCAATCAGTTCGTCCACCTCCATTTCCATATTCTCCAACAGATGAAAGCCGAAATTTTCATCATATTCTGGATTGGACAAAAGAATCGGCGGACGATGGATACTGATATACTTTACCTTAGCGATTTTCTCCGGCATTTGCTCAAAATGTTCCGGCAAAAGCATGCGGAATCTTCCGTCAAACAAAGAAACCCATCTAAAACGCAGCATTTTTCCGCATACGGGAATCTCATCCGTAAGCAGATCATAGTCTGCCTCCGCCCTCTGGAGACTTCTCTTGAGTAGGAGGATTTTTTCATCCGTATATTTACCTTCTTTCATCTACTCCTCCATTCCGAAGCGTTTTACGCGAAGGAGGCG
>BLLW01000181.1 GCA_011959285.1 Lachnospiraceae bacterium
AAGAGCTAGGAAAGACACTTGAAGAACATGGATTTAAGTTTACCAAGGCAGAGCCATGTTTCTGGCCATATGAAAAGGAAAAAGATGGAATTCATCAGGAAATTCTAGTGGCACGGGACAGATATGAAAAAGGATATATAAAAATGATATTTTCTACAAGTGCGTATGGCCAGCAGCCTAAAGAATTTAGGGATTTTGTGCCGGAAGAAGGGGCTAAAAAATGGGATTATTGGGGATATGAAAATGAAGAAGAATTGAGGCAAATATTGCGTGAATTTAAAAGGCTTATTTTAGCATATGGTTTTGATTTCATTGAAGAAATCAGTAAGCCGGCAACGGATGCAATCCCTACAGAAAAGACAAATAGGTATCTGCTGGAGCATCATCAAGATTTATATATTGAGTATCAGGAAAAGTTGGAAGTAAGGGGAAAGGATGCTAAGGAAGTCATAGATATCATATATAAAAGGTTAAAGAGGATGCTTGATGAATCATTTGGTCAAGTGGAGAACACATTAATAGGATTGGCAGCATTATATGGTCATGCAATCAGTTGGGAAAATCAGGGAGAATGGACTTGGGACGAGCAGGACAAAGCGTGTAGGATTGAAAAAATATTAGGAACAAAGAAAGATATACAACCATTAAATCTTATGATTTTGGAATGGGATTATATGAGAAAACATAGGAGTATTGAAGAAAGTATGTTAAGGACGGACTATGAGCATATTTTAATTTATTATTACAGAAAGCATCCGGAAGAAATTGAGTATGATGACTGACTTTGCATTAAGATAAAGGTGAAGGATGGGGAAATGACGATTAAAAACGAAGGAGAAGTTTGAAACAAAGAAGTAGAGGACAGCCCAAAAATAAAGGGCATAACAAACAAACCATCTTAATCGGTGGTTTTGAAAACTGAATATAGACACAACACCTAATCAGGTAACAGGAACAACATCATCCTTGATGGTGTAGCCTCGTTGTTTAAGTAGATTAAGTGCCTGTGAAGTAGTTAAAACTTTTTCTTTGTTCACAGGACGTGATTCAAGAAAGCCTTCTGGTGTATATGGTTTTAAATCTGTGAGTATGTGCCAGATAGCGGTCAGGAGCATATGACAGATGGCAATGACAGCTTTCTTGTGACCACGGCGTGCTTTTATACGGCGATAACGGGTGGCAAATTCAGGATGTTTCTTCGATTTGATTAAAGCATTTGCAATTTGCACCAAAACTGGTTTAAAATAGGAACCAGCACGGGAAATCCTGGTGGATTTGATTTTGCGATTGCTTTGGTCATTACGGGGACAACATCCAGCCCATGAGACGAAGTTTTTAGCTGTGGGGAAGACAGACATATCGCCTCCGATTTCAGAGAGCACCTGAATAGCAGTCATTGGGTTCTTATCGAATCCCGGCACGGTTCGGATAAGAGTAAGGGCTTCTTCGTAATTATCACTGAGACGAAAGATTTCCCGTTCTATTTCAGCTTTGTGCATTTCTAATTCATCAATGTGGTTAAGGCATTGCCTGAGTTTTACAGCCTGTTCTGTAGAGATGGCACCATCAACGGCAGCTTGTATTTCTTGGATTGGAGTTTTACATCTGCCATCAACAAAAGGCGTCACATCAAAGTTTTCCCCGGGGTGTTGTAAAATCTGTTCTGTAATAGAACGGGAAGATTTATCAAATACATCAGAAAAGACATCATCCAGTTTTAGGTTAGATACGGTAAGGCAGTTTTGGGCACGGTTCTTCTCGCTGGTGATCATACAGGTGAGTTTATACCGGTATCTTACCAAATCCCTTAATTCACGGATGTCAGCGGGTGGAATAAAGGAAGGTTTCACCATTCCGCACATATATAAGTCGCAAATCCACTTTGCATCCTTACGATCTGTCTTATTGCCTTTTTGGGGCTTGGTATATTTGGGATGAGAGAGAGTAACCCAGACGTTATTCTTCTCTAAAGTATTGAAAACAGGAATCCAGTATTTGCCAGTTGATTCCATACAAACGTCGATACAGTTATATTTGGCAAGCCAGTCAAACTGCTCTTGCAATCCTTTAGAAAAGGAAGAAAAGCGGGCTTGTTTATACTCTGTACGGCTGTGAGAATCCGAAATACCAATGCAGGCAAAGATCCATGTTTTATGGACGTCAAGTCCACAGCAGTTGTTTTTTAGAATTTTAAACGACACAAAATAACCTCCTTAAGATTTATCGTTATAAAACTGACAGTGACTGGTCATCCGGCAAAATCGAGTCGACTTTGGAAGAGATAAGTTTACGGGCTATGGTATGCGCCAATCATTGATGCCTTAACGGATGACCGACAACATATAGTAATGCGAGGTCGCCGCTATACAGCCCCGCCACTCACCTCCACGTGTTCTGTAGTGTGTCAGTCTTATAAAGAGATAATATCAGAAGGAAAATAAAATAGAAATAAAAAGCGGAAGTCAGCCAAAGTGTTTCATGAGGCATTGGTGCCTTTCGCAGAAAGGTGGATTATAAGCATGAAGATTTCCAATGGTTTTGGTCCCTTTATAATTTATGATGAAGATATGCTTGAAATTATATTGGATATGTTTGGTCTTAATCATGGTGGAGGTTCATATTTAGCATAAATGAATGGAGGAGAAAAATGACGATTAAAAAAATTATACAAGAAGAGCTAGGGAAGATGCTCGAAGAATGTGGATTCAAATTTACCAAGGCAGAGCCTTGTTTCTGACCATATGAAAGAGAAAAAGACGGTATTCATCAGGAAATTTTGGTGGCGCGTGACAGATATGAAAAAGGATATATAAAAATGATATTTTCTACAAGTGCATATGGACAGCAACCTAAAG
>BLLW01000182.1 GCA_011959285.1 Lachnospiraceae bacterium
AAATGGGGTCTGAAAGCCTTATGAAATAAGGGCTTAAGATTCCGAGAAGTTATAAAGTTGTAGGGGAGGATGGGATGAAGAGGAGAAGGCAGCTTAAGTGGAGTATGGTTGCGATGTTGACGGTGGGGTGGTTTATTCCGCTGTTTCTTTTGTCGGTGATGGTGTTTTTTTTCGTGGACCGGCAGATTAACAATCAGTTGGAAAAGACGATTATTACGTCCACGGATAAGGCGGTGGAGATTTGTCAGATGAGGATCGATGATGTGGTGGCGGCGTCGAAAACGGCATCTTATCTTCCTACAATCCGGGCGTCTTACGGGCGTTATCTGAAGAATCAGGACGGTAATGCGCTGAATCAGGAGGTAACGCTGTTTTTGACGCAGCAGTATAATTATAATACGAGTATCAATATGACGGTGCTTTATTTTACAGATCAGCCGGAAGTGCTTTATCATTGTTATGCGAATAACAATAGGGGGTCTTTTGCGGCGGTGCAGGCGTTTAAGGAAAATGCGATGGAGACTATCCAGCAGTTTGCGCCTAAGATCGATACGGATATTGCGTTCCTGAATATCGGGGGCAGGGTCTATCTGGTGCGGAATATTATGGACAGCAGTTTTCATGCGTATGGGGTGATCGTGATGGAACTGAACATGGATAATATCCTGATGGGACTTGACGGTGTCTGGGGGTATAAAGAGGGAGATTTGTTTGTGGACGGGATCTCGGTCCTAAATGAGGATGGTGTGGATCCGTGCAGGGATGATTTCCCACAGAGAAGAATGAGGAGCAGCTATTTTGAGAGGAGTTTCGGGAAGACATATGAAAAAAAGAATATTATCACTCATTTTAGCAACAGCTATGGTATGCGCGCTGGCAGGCTGCGGAAGCAAGCAGACCGGCAACACGGTGGCAGACACTTCCGCTACTTCCGACGTGACCTTTAAGACCCGTGTCATCACAGACTTTGAAACAGGTTCAGAGCCGGATGTACTGTTCTTCTTCAACGGAGCAGACGCAAACAGCTTCATCGAAGCGGGCAAGGTGGTTTCCATTGACGAGATCAGAAAAGAGTATCCCGACTATGCAGGCAATATGAATGACGACCTGATCACCGCTTCATTGGTTGACGGAAAGAAATACGCAGTGCCCGTAAACGGATTCTGGGAAGCAATGTTCGTGAATACAGAAGTACTGGACGCAGCAGGAGTATCCATGCCGGGGGCAAACTATACATGGGAGCGCGCAGCTGTGATTACAGGGGCAGAACCGGTAAAGAATTGGGAGGCTTGCGAAGGCAATGTGTGGAAGGCGAGAATCCCTAATAAAATGCTCATGTACGGTAAAGAAGCAAGTAACCGAAAACAAGAGATAGACCGCCAGCACCACACTATTCCGAACCAAAGACCAAAAGACAAGCACCGTGGAAATGTGTATAACTTGCTATTCCATCATGGAAAAGTCCGTTCACAGAACATGGAAAAGCTAAAGTGCAGCTTTCCCACATTCTGCAAACAGACTTTCCCACAACTCCATAAGATAGCAAGTTATGCACATTCCCACAATGCCGACTACGGCGAAACCCCTCTCACTTTATCAAATAAAATCTTAAAAACATTATTTTGTATTTCCTTTTCCGCTTTTGAAATATTTATAAACTTGACAAATGCCAAAAGTACTGTATAATACAGTATTGGATAATACAACCATGGAGGTGAATTATGTCTACGATTGATTTAATCATTTTAGGCTCATTATGCCAAAGTCCTAAAAGTGCGTATGACTTACAAAAACAGATTGAATCCCGAAACCTGTCAAGGTGGATAAAGATTGGCTCGTTTACTGTTTACAAGAAAGTGGTTCAATACGAAAGCAAAGGATATGTTATTAGTGAAACTGTTAAGAATGGCAATATGCCCGAAAAAACAGTGTATACAATAATGCCAAAGGGAAAAGAAATTTTTAAGGAATTGATGACTAAATTTTCTTTAGCAGAAACAAGAGTATTTTTAGATTTTAATGCAGTTATTGTGAATATGGCTTTGCTTGACGAAAATTCTGCAAATGAGTGTATTGCAAATATTAAAAACAGTATTCAAAACACTAAAATGCAGATTGCAGAACAATTACCCACACATAAGGACATTCCGTTATTTGGACGGACTATTCTGGAACAACAATTTTTGCTTTTAGAAACACTGGAAAAATGGGAAGAAAATTTTGAAAAAGAGTTGGCGAAAGAGAGGGAAGAAAAATGAATTTGATGTATTTTATATTTTTTAATTTGGTGATTTATTTACCATTTCACTTATTTGAGGAAGCTGTTGGTGATTTCCCTAAGTGGATGTATGAGCATAAATGGCTGCCTTATCATATGACGCATGGACACTGGATGGCGAACAATTTGTTTATTTACTATCCAATGCTTCTTGTATCAGTTTTTTTATTTGTGTTTATCAATCAGTTTGTCTGTTTCGGAGTGGCAATTCTTATATGGGGAATCATAAACTTTGGCGACCATTTTTTCTATACAATCAAAGATAGAAAAATTTCTCCGGGGTTAATAACTGGAACACTTTTTCTTGTCAATTCAATCTTCGGATTAAGAAATTATTATTTTTCAGATTTCTTTTCTATATATCAGTTAATCATAGGAATTTTGATTGGTGGTGTATTATTTGGTTTGCCTATGGGATTATGTGTTGTTTTATATAAATTTTTTGATAAGTATTTCAAATAAATGCTTAAAATGCACCCGTAAACCATGCAACGCCC
>BLLW01000183.1 GCA_011959285.1 Lachnospiraceae bacterium
AAAATGGAAAAGCCTCCACGTTCCTGTTCAAGGATGGGGAAATCGTTTCGGAATGTGATGCGGATAATGCCCTTGTAAGAAGACATATGCAGGGTGTGGGATTATCCCATGTGCAGACGATGGATGACGGGGCATACCATGCGTATCATAAAGATGAACAGGGAAGCACTGCATATGTAACAGGAAACGGCGGGGGAGTGGAGAACTATTATTCCTATGATGCATTTGGAAATGTGCTGGAGAAGAAGGAAGATATACAAAGCCGCATCCTGTATACGGGTCAGCAGTATGATCAGGAAACGAATCAGTATTATTTAAGGGCAAGATACTATAATCCATTAATTGGGAGATTCACACAAGAGGATATCTACAGGGGGGATGGACTGAATCTGTATGCTTATTGTGGGAATAATCCTGTGATGTATTATGACCCTAGTGGATACGCGGGAAAAATAACGGGAACGTGTCCAGCACCTGAACTAGCAGAGTATGAGGGAGATAAAAGCAATGCAGAAGTTGGTGGAGCTGATATACCATGGTCCTCGAAAGAAGTATCAGAAGCTTCAAAACAATTAGACGAAGGAGCAAGAACAGTAACTGTGAGCAATCGTTCGCAAGCAGAAGAATTATTTTTAGGAAGATATCAAGGAGAAGGTTATACAAATGTAACTGGAATGGATGCTATGGATACTAAGAATTTTTTGGGCAGTAAAGATAATACATATCATTGGGATGATATGTTTGGATCAGATGGATATTTGTTAGGGCATAGTTCAAGTAATCCTGACGCATCAATGGCGCATCTCCAGATACATCCAAGATCGGGAAATATAATAAGAATATTTTTTGGAGAAACAGGAGGAATTTGAAATGGGATTTAGTATAAAACAAAAAAATAATTTATGTACAGGAATTAAATTGGCAGCAGAATTAGAATCTAGCGAAGCTAATTTGAGAAAATTTATAACTGTACATGGATATGTGTATGATGAATTTGGAAAAAGAAAAAAAATGAAAAACATTCTAAATGCAAATATTTCAAATCAAATATTTTTTGAATTATATTGTTATGAAATACCTGTAGAATATTATATAAACAAATGGGATGTAACGGAAGATGATTTGTTAAATGCAGTATGTAAGAATGATATAAAAGGAATACAAGAATTAGAAATGGAATTGCAAAATTATATACAAGATTTTTCAGTTTTAGAGCCAGAATGGTGTTGTGATAGCTTGTTGTAGATTTATTAATGTAAACAGTTGTGATACTGGGAAAGTATAATCTGCTGGACTGCCAGATGTGTGTAACGATATTGGATTGGAGGGAGCAGGAGAATTGTTATGATGGAGAAAGGCTTCGTGTAGGACTAAAGGAAAATGGGAAAGTGTCCACGTTCGTGTTTAAGGATGGTGAAATTTTTGCAGAGTGCGATGGGAATGGTGTACTTACAAAAAGGCATGTGCGGGGATTGGGATTATCTTACGTGCAGACGATGGATGATGGGGCATATCATGCATATCATCATGATGAACAGGGAAGCACGGCATATGTTACGGGGAACAGCGGGGAGTGGAGGACTATTATTCCTATGATGCATTCGGAAATATACTTGAGAAGAAGGAAGATATACGAAGCCGTATTCTGTATACGGGTCAGCAGTATGATTAGGAGACAGAACAGTATTATCTGAGGGCAAGATACTATAATCCATTAATTGGAAAATTTACACAAGAGAATACTTACAGGGGAGATGGACTTAACCTATATGCTTATTGTAAGAATAATCCTGTAATGTATTATGATTCTAATGGATATAATGGAATTGGAGATTGTTCGCCTCCGAATCAAGCTGATAACGATAAGCAAAAAACAATTATTGAAGATGAAACATATTATTTTAGAGGAATAACAGAAGGATATTAGGGAAATGAGTCATTGCAAAAAATAGAAGTTTTATACCTGCATCTACAGATTCATTGGTCGCAATAGTTTTTGCTACAGAATCAGAACAGTATGGTAAGTGGGTATATATAGCAAGTGATTCAGATTTAAAGGGAGTTACTATATCAGAGGAAAATGTATTGAGTAATTTGAAAAAGGAAGTTTGTGTAGAAACTCTTCCAAGAGAATTTGTTGATAGGTCTGGTTTATCAGTTGGCGCACAGGATTCAAGAGTTATTTTAAGTGAAATATTTATCTGGAACTATATACGATAAGCAGCAATTAAACAGTGTTTTGAAGGAAACTCCTAGATTGAGCGATAATGATATACAAGTGTATATTAGTAAAATTTTAGGGGTGATTCTCATTTAATATGAAGGAAGCTTTTTTACTAAATAACTATATCAGAGTAGATAACCAATTTCATCATAAAGGACGTGCGCTATCAGATATCAGGACAGAACATATGTTATTATATAAAGATAAGAACACTAATATGATATATAAAATTAAACGTATAATAGCATACAGGCATGAGCTTGATGTAATAAGCGCGGGTATGACATGTGAGCTTGTTGTAGAAGGCGGTTTGTGTAACTTTGTAGAGGACTCTATATTATATGAATTAAATTATTAAACCGAAATATGAATGTTAGGAGGTAGGTATATGCCGATAGCAAACTATTTACATGCACAATAGTAATAAGTGAATATTGGTAAGGGTAAAATGTTAGTAGCAGAATTAGTAAAGAAAATAGATTTTAATGATAGCTGTATAAATAATGTCTGCTTAACGGCAATG
>BLLW01000184.1 GCA_011959285.1 Lachnospiraceae bacterium
CAAATGGCTCCCCGTCGTCTAAAATTTTCATTTCATATTGCAGACCCCGCGCAAGGCAGCCATTTTCAAATCCGGCTTTCCGCTTGTTAGGTTCATTGGTCAAAGAAGAACCGATTCTCAGAAAGGCAACATTTTTACATCCAAGATCCGACAACTTTTCGGCGGCAAGCTGACCGCCTGCAAAATTGTCACTGGCAATGCATGGGATACCTGGTCCCATAGAACGGTCGATTGCCACAAAGGGGGTGCTCTCCTCGATGATGAGATTAGGATTATATGTCAGCCCGATGATTCCGTCTACTTTATTTTGCTGTGCCATTGTAATGTATTCCTGCTCCAGTCCTGAATCATAATCGGTGGAGCAAAGCAGCATCCGATATTTCCGCTTTAATAAGGAAAGATTGATATGGTAGGCAAGAGATGCGTAAAAAGGCTGTAAGGTATTGGGGATTAGGAGAGCTACGGTGTAGGTCCTGTTTGCTTTGAGCCCTTGTGCATAGCTGTTGACCTGATAGTTTAATTTCTTAATAGCATCTTCTACTCGTATACGGTAAGAATCTCCTACGGGCAGACCGTTTACCACTTTGGAAACAGTACCGAGTGCGACACCGGCTTCTGCGGCAACATCTTTCATTGTTGGGGCGGAGTTTTCTTTTTTCATGTATGTCTCCTTGAAGGTATTTGTTTCATGAAAGTTAATGAAACAGTAGTGTTGTCTAATAGAAAAAGTGTTCATTTCTATTTAACACAATATAAATTATAATACAGTAATTTAAAAATGTAAAGGGGATTTAATGAATTGTATGAATCGTTTCATGAAATATAAGGATTAAAAACTAATAAAAATGCACAATAAAAATTAGTAATAATAGACAAAAAGTTAAATGTAGCACAAAAAAATAAGGAAAAACATTGACTTAACAAAAAGTAAGTGCTAACTTATTATATAGATAGCAAATAACGTTTCACGAACAAGCGCGTAGTGGAAACAAAAAGCTAGTTGAATTTCATTTTTATGAGGTTTAGCTGTCTGACAAGAAAGGAGAAAAAGAATATGAGTAAGAACAAGTCAGCTGCTATAAATCCTGCGATGGCGGTAAAGGGGTCCCTGAAAAAGCGCGTACTGGATAACTGGCAGTTATATGCAATGCTGCTGATTCCAGTGGTACTAACAATTGTTTATAAGTATATACCCATGTATGGTATACAGATTGCATTCAGGGATTATAAGGCAAGTCGGGGATTTGCGGGGAGTGAATGGGTTGGACTTGAATGGTTCCAAAGATTTTTCAGTGCGCCAACATTTGGGCGGATGATAAAGAATACGGTGCTGCTTAGTCTTTACAGTCTGCTTTGGAGTTTCCCGATTCCAATCATATTGGCACTCATGTTGAATCAGATGAGGTTTCAACGGTTTAAGAGAACGACCCAGACTGTGCTTTATGCACCCCACTTTATTTCGACTATGGTTATCTGCGGTATGATCCGTATCTTCTTAAGTCCCTCCGGCGGGCTGATCAACTTGATTGCGGGAACTTCTGTTGATTTTCTGACAGAATCGGCTGCCTTCCGTACGATTTACATAGCTTCAGGCATTTGGCAGGATGCGGGCTGGGGGATTATTGTTTATATGGCGACGCTGTCTAATGTGGATACTTCTCTTTACGAGGCGGCTAAGGTAGACGGTGCTTCCCTGTTCCAGAGAATTCTTCATATTGATATACCGGAACTGACCCCTATCATGGTCCTTAACCTGATTATGAGCGCGGGCGGTTTGATGAATGTGGGATTTGAGAAGGTGTGGCTGCTACAGACAGAACTGAATAAGGCGACAAGCGATGTAATTGCCGTCTATGTCTATCAACAAGGTATTGAAAATGCTAAGTACAGTTATTCCACGGCGGTGGGGCTGTTTAATACAGCCATTAACATTATCCTGCTGATTGTAGTTAACAAGATAGCCGGTAAAATATCCGAAGATACAAGTTTTGTTTAGGAGGTGCGATATGAAAGCAAATGCAAAATCGGGAAAGCTGACAGGACTTTCTGAAAAAAGCAGTGACATTGTTTTATTGGTCGTATGTGCCATTATTCTGTTCATCGTTGCTTATCCACTATATTACATACTGGTTGCGTCTGTGTCGAACCCGTATGATGTATATGCAGGAAAGACGTTTCTGCTGCCCAGTCAATTTACTTTGGATGGATATAAAGCAGTATTTGCCGATCCGGCTATTTTGACGGGTCTTTTAAACAGCTTCAAGTATACGATAATTGGTACCGTATTTTCAGTTGTTGTGCTTTATCTTGCGGCTTATCCTTTAAGTGTGAAGGACCTGCCGGGCAGAAAACTCCTAAGTATTTTTTTCATTATCACGATGTATTTTGGCGGCGGAATGGTTCCTACTTATCTGGTGGTGAAACAGACGGGACTGATCAACAACATGTGGGCGCTTTTCCTCCCCGGCGGCGTTGCGGTAGGAAATATGATTATTGTGAGGAATTTCTTTGAAAACAGTATCCCAAAGGAGATGATAGAAGCTGCGGAAATAGATGGCGCTTCCAAATGGACCACATTTATCCGTATTGTCGTTCCCCTAAGCCGTTCTATTATGGCGGTTATGGTAGTGTTCAGCATGGTGGCTTATTGGAACGACTGGTTCACGGCAATGATTTACCTGCCGTCACCGGCAAAATCTCCTCTTCCTCTGGTGCTGCGGAATATCCTAATTAAGAGCTC
>BLLW01000185.1 GCA_011959285.1 Lachnospiraceae bacterium
GAAATCGCAGGAGTTTCCGAAGAAATCGCAAAAGAAGCGTTGCGTCTTGCAACACATAAGCTTCCTTGCAAATGCAAGGTCGTTTCTAAGGCAGACTTGGAAGGTGGTGCATCAAATGAAAACTAACAAGTATGTAGAAGATTTACAGGCAAAATCAGCTGCAGCACTGGCAGAAGATTTAGTGGCAGCTAAGAAAGAACTTTTCAATTTGAGATTCCAGAATGCAACGAACCAGCTGGATAATACCGCAAGAATCAAAGAAGTCAGAAGAAATATCGCAAGAATTCAGACAGTGATTACACAGAAGCAGAAAGAGGCATAAGACCTTAAAGATCAAGTTGCAGGAATGTCAAAGAAAGGAGACTAAAAGTCGTGGAAGAAAGAAATCTGAGAAAAACACGTACCGGTAAAGTTATCAGTGATAAAATGGATAAGACAATCGTTGTTGCAATCGAAGAGCACGTAAAACATCCGCTTTACAAGAAAGTCGTTAAGAGCACTTATAAGTTGAAAGCGCATGATGAGAACAATGAGTGCGGCATCGGCGATACCGTTAAAGTGATGGAAACAAGACCTTTATCCAAGGATAAGAGATGGAGACTTGTAGAAATCGTAGAAAAAGCTAAATAAGTTTGGAAGGAGAATTGGCATGATTCAACAGGAAAGCAGACTGAAAGTCGCTGACAATACAGGTGCAAAAGAAATCCTTTGCATCAGAGTTATGGGTGGATCCACAAGAAGATATGCAAGTATCGGTGATGTGATTGTTGCTACGGTCAAAGATGCAACACCAGGCGGCGTTGTAAAAAAAGGTGACGTCGTAAAGGCTGTTGTTGTCCGTACTGTTAAGGGTGCTCGTCGCAAAGATGGTTCTTATATTAGATTTGATGAAAATGCTGCTGTTATCATTAAAGATGATAAGACTCCCAGAGGAACACGTATTTTTGGACCGGTAGCAAGAGAGCTTCGTGAAAAACAGTTTATGAAGATTGTTTCTCTGGCTCCGGAAGTATTATAGGAGGTGCGTAGCATGGCAACTTTAAAAATTAAGAAAGGTGATACCGTAAAGGTGATTGCCGGTAAAGATAAGGGATCAGAAGGAAAGGTGGTAGCTGTTGACGCTAAACATCATAAGGTGGTTGTAGAAGGAATCAACATGATTACCAAACATACAAAACCTTCAGCAGCGAACCAGAATGGCGGAATTGTTCAAAAAGAAGCGCCTATTGATATTTCAAACGTAATGTACGTCCACAAAGGACAGACAACAAGAGTTGGTTTCAAGTTTGAAAACGACAAGAAAGTGCGTTTTGCAAAATCAACAGGTGAAGTGATCGATTAATTCTTAAGAAAGGAGAACTGGAAGCGTGAGCAGACTTAAAACTATATATAATGACGAGATCGTAGATGCTATGATCAAAAAGTTTGGCTATAAGAATGTTATGGAAGTACCGAAGCTTGATAAGATTGTTATCAACATGGGCGTCGGCGAAGCAAAAGACAATGCGAAAGTATTGGAATCTGCTGTAAAAGATCTTGAGATTATCTCCGGTCAGAAAGCGGTACTTACCAAAGCAAAGAAGTCCGTTGCTAACTTCAAGATCAGAGAAGGTATGGCAATTGGATGTAAAGTTACCTTACGTGGGGAGAAAATGTATGATTTTCTGGATCGCCTTGTAAATCTTGCACTGCCCCGTGTACGTGACTTCAGAGGTGTGAACCCTAACTCATTTGATGGAAGAGGCAATTATTCAATGGGTATCAAAGAACAGCTTATCTTCCCTGAAATCGAATATGATAAGGTAGATAAGGTAAGAGGAATGGATGTCATCTTTGTTACAACGGCAAAGACAGATGAAGAAGCACGTGAATTATTAAGATTGTTTAATATGCCATTTGCGAAATAGAAGGAGGTAAATTCATGGCTAAAACATCAATGAAGATTAAACAGCAGCGCAAACCGAAATTCTCTACCAGAGCGTATACCCGCTGCAGAGTTTGTGGACGTCCACACGCTGTTCTTAGAAAATACGGAATCTGCAGAGTTTGCTTCCGTGAATTAGCTTACAAGGGTCAGATTCCCGGCGTAAAAAAGGCAAGTTGGTAATGGTTCGTTTCACGAACCTATAAAATTTGCCTGCGGCAAATTCTGAATGACATACTTGTATGTCGGGATGATGATAAAGGATATTGCATTGAAATCGTATAGGAGGAAATAAAATGACAATGAGTGATCCTATTGCAGATATGCTTACAAGAATCCGTAATGCAAATACTGCAAAACATGATACAGTAGATGTTCCCTCTTCCAAGATGAAGCTGGCTATCGCAGACATTCTTTTAGAGGAAGGATATATTAAGAAATATGATCTGATTGACGAAGGAAATTTCAAGACCATCCGCATCACACTTAAGTATGGCGTGGACAGAAACGATAAGATCATCAATGGATTAAAGAGAATTTCCAAACCGGGGCTTCGTATTTATGCCGGAAAGGAAGAATTGCCCAGAGTGCTCGGCGGACTTGGCATCGCAATCATTTCCACCAACCAGGGCGTTGTAACTGACAAGAAGGCAAGAGAATTGCAGGTAGGCGGCGAAGTATTAGCATACGTATGGTAGCCGCGGGAAATCAAACGTGAGCGATGTAAGCATTTGATTTTTGAGTCTGAAACTATCAAATTGTATCAAATATTAATAGGAGGTACGGGCATGT
>BLLW01000186.1 GCA_011959285.1 Lachnospiraceae bacterium
ACCCGCCGCGCCAAAATACCCCTGCCAATCCCTTGTCCCACCCCATGTTTACATTTCCCCCATTTTCTCCTTTTTATAAGATAGCCGGCTAAAAAAGAAAAAGGAGAAAAAACATGGAACAATTGAACTTAAAATTAACCCTAAACAGCAATGGCTCGATTACAGCCAACTGGTCCCGCATTTCCAATGCTGCCCGTTATCATGCATATATGCGCATTCCGGGGCAGGACCACACGATTTATAACGAAACCAATCTGACGACTACGACTTACACCAGTCAGCCCGATCTTGAGGCAAACGAGAAGTACAAGGTGGTCGTGGTGGCATATACGTCATCGGGAGCAAGCATTACATCAGACGGAGCGGAAGTATTGATTCTTTCCGACTTTTACGATCATATTCCGCTGGCGGTTCCGGCGAATATAAGCGCTGCTGCAGCCGCTACATCCGTTACAGTCAGCTTTGATAAAGTTGCCCGGGCGAGCAGCTATGATATTTTATTTGACAATGTTGTCCACAGCATAACCAGTTCTCTTACGAGAATCAGCAAGACGATTACCGGGCTTAAGCCGAAGACGAGCCATACTTACGCTGTGCGGGCAAAGAATGTAAATAAAACAGGAGCCTATAGCAGTACAAAATCCATCACGACACTGCCCCAGACACCGTCGGTTCCCACAAATGTCACACACACTTCCACGGACAATTCTGTTACGGTGAGCTGGCCGGCAGTGAGCGGAGCCACCGGGTATGACGTGTTATTTAATGGCGCCACATATTCTGAAACAAGGACCTCAAGAACCTTTACCGGTCTTGCAGCTAATACCGCCTATTCTTATCAGGTTCGTTCCAAAAATGCGGACGGAGTCAGCGCATATGGACCGTCACAGACGGTAAGGACAGCGCCGAAAGCGCCAGCAAGTGTCAGTGCAAGCACAAATGAAAACTCCGTCACGGTGAGCTGGCCGGCAGTAAGCGGAGCCACCAGCTATGATGTATTATTTAATGGAAAGACCTATCGTGTGACCACCAATTCCTTAAAAGTAAGCGGTCTTTCTCCCAATACCAGCTACACCTATCAGGTCCGTGCAAACAATGCCAATGGTTCCGGTTCCTATGGCAGTGCAAAAACGGTCAAGACAGCGCCTAAAGTACCCAATCCGATTATACAGTCCAGTACGAAAAATTCGGTGACGGTTGGATGGGATGCAGTGCCTGGCGCCACTTCCTATGACCTTCTGTTTAACGGCACGACCTACAGGATAACAGGAACATCCAAGACAGTCACCGGACTGAACCCAGGAACCAATTATTCTTATCAGGTCCGTGCAAACAATGCGGACGGCTCTAGTTCCTACAGTACTGCGGGGAAGGTATCAACATTGCCTAATGCGCCGGGGATGCCGACTAATGTTAAAATAAGCGCTGCGGCTGAGTCAATCACATTAAGCTGGACCGCCGCGTACGGAGCCACCAGCTATGAGGTGATGGTTGGAAGTACGGTACATGAAGTGAAGAGCACATCGGCGACCATTACCGGGCTTACTTCCTTTACAAGTTATTCCTGCAAGGTGCGTGCAAAAAATGCAGGAGGAACCAGTTCATACACGGATGTACAGACGGTCAAGACACAGGCTAAGACACCGGTCAATATAACAGCAGCAGCCTTGCGGGATTCTGTGACCCTCAGCTGGGATGCGGTAAGCGGAGCCACCAGTTATGATGTGAAGTTTAACGGCGTTGTGCGGAACGTAAGGGGGACAACGACTACCATAACCGGACTGAACCCCAATACCAACTATACTTATTCTATATGCACAAGGTATGGAACAGCAGCCAGCCTCTATAGCACAGAGCGGACGGTTAAAACCCTTCCTGCCGCACCGGCTGTACCAACAAATGTGATGGCAAGTGCAACAGTAAATTCTGTAAAAATCAGCTGGAGCGGGGTATCTGGAGCCACCGGTTATGATGTTATGTGTGGGGGTAAAGCTTATCAGACGACAGGCACCTCCATTACCATCAATGGTCTGACATCCAATACAGACTATAACTATCAAGTGCGCGCAAAAAATGCAGGGGGAGCAGGTTCTTATTCTTCCGTTAAGACCATAACGACGCTGCCCGCAGCGCCCACTAACGTAAGCGCCACGGCACAGCAGACCACGGTTACAGTAAGGTGGGATTCGGTAAGCGGCGCGAGAAATTACAGCGTGTTGTTTGACGGAACAGAGAGAACCAGTTACGGAACTTCTATCACTATTTCAAACTTGACACCTAATACAAGGCATACCTATGCGGTGAAGGTAAACTGCAGCGGAGGATCCAGCGCATATTCTTCACAGCAGGCAATCATGACACTGCCCGCAGCGCCGGGGGCGCCGACAAATGTGAGAGCAAGTGCAACAACAAGTGCGGCAACTGTTCTATGGGATGCTGTTTCAGGAGCAAACAGTTATGAGGTATTATTTAATAATACGACTTATACGACGACAGCGACAAGTATAGTAATACCTAAATTGGAGGCAAATACCAGCTACACTTATCAGGTCCGTGCAAAAAATGCAGGAGGAACAGGTCCTTATTCTGCCCGGCAGACAATCAGAACCAAGGAAATAGCGCCTGCTATGCCGACCAATTTGAGAGCCACCTCGATTACATCAACTTCATTTACACTTGTGTGGGATAAAGTGACAGGGGCAGCCA
>BLLW01000187.1 GCA_011959285.1 Lachnospiraceae bacterium
GCGGGACGTCATAGCTGCCATGGAAAAAGTAAATGGCATAGCTTTTATCCGTCCGATACCTCTGCCCAAATTCCTCATAAAATGTATCCAACATTGCATCATTTTTCAGCCCACACTCATTTAATGCCATAAGCAGCTGCCAGATATGCCCCGGCAATCCGATCAAAGCAGTTCCGTTTCAGAGTCATGCGCCTTGTCAGTTCCATCATATCTTCACGATTGATTTTTCCCATCTGTCCACGCCCCCTGCAAAATGCCGCCGCATATCCGTCCTGACATGCGGCAGCACAAATCATACTGTTTTACCATGTGGAAATTATAACGCATTTTTCCGTTTGAAACAATGTAACAATTTCCATTGCACAGCGAATCCTCTGTGTCATATACATCTTCCCCTTAAAATTATAGAACATTTGCGGCATTGGTCAAATCACCAAAAATCTCTGCTTAATTTCTCCAGCATTTCAAAATCGTTTGTTCTTTTTGCCAACTGTGTTAAATTTCCATTACGCCTCTTATGATTATAGACTATCTCCGCATTTTTTCTAATCCGACATTTTTGTTTATTGATTTCCCGATTTTCAGCCTGCAAAAGGAACTTATAATGCGGATCTTTTTCCGCATTGATATTCAGCTCTACCAATTGCCCTTTCGGTACAGGAATCATGTTATTAATATTGATAACAGCATAATCCTTTATCTTAATAAAATCCACACCTTCCTTCATCTTCTTATGTTTGGTTTTAAACGAAGATAATGGTGCAAAATAGGAAAATTTATTGATTTCAAAAACGACTCCAATATACTTACGCCCCGATGCCCCACCTTCATGCAGGAACAAATGCTCCTGATATTGGCTCAAATATTTTATGTAAGAATCTTTCACTCCATATATTCTTAAATTATCTTTCATAAAACTCCTTTGTTTACAAACAGCCGCATGCTTTAGCCGCCGTATTATCTAACAGAAAAGGCAGAGACTCCAATAGTCCCTGCCTCCTGCTAACTCGCTCACTTATGGGCTGTGCATCACCCACTTATAACTCGCTCATTTATAAGGCTGTGCATCACCTACTGTCTTTAGTATACACCATTTTCCCCTAGTTACAACACATTTAATAATTTTTTTACTTTTCTCGGTATCAAAGCTCAATCTAATTGTTTCTAATTTCCCATCAAACCTAAACTCCTCTATTCCCTTACACATTCCTGCTCCAGCTTCCTATCATGTTCCAGCATATAATCAATGATCTCCCGCAGTTCCTCCCTATCCCGCATTCCTAAGAGCCGCTTCCTGTCATTCTCCGTCAGATGTTTTGCATAAGCTGCATGCGCCTGCAGGGTCGCCAGATCCATATGATACATCCTAAACGGAATCCCCGTCTTTTCCCGCAGATCGCGGTAAATCTCAAATCCTCCGGCATCGATATCCCCGAAATGATAATAGGCTGCCTCAGGGTAGCTGGCATAGATTTCTTTAAGGAGCGTGCGGCGGACTCCATTGTGATAGCCGCCAAGGTAAATAAGCAGGCTGTCCTCTTCCTGCCACCTAAAATAAGTGGTCAGATTTTCAATGGTAATCACCTGCTTCACATTTGCCGTATTGCAAAAGCGTATCCCTTCCATATCCTCCCCGGAAATCCCCAGTCCCTGTCTGAATACGGACAGATCGATTCTTTCTCCCCTCATAACAAGTGGAACATTTCCCTTCAGATAAACGTAGTTGGGCGTATGATAGATGCCGTACTCTGCCAAAATCTCATCATACGCTGCCCCTTCGCAGCCTTCTTTAAATTTGCGGAACACATGGGCGATTCTGCCCTCCATCTTCTCAAAGGCTTTAGAATCCTGAAAGCAACGAATGGAAAATTCCCTGATGTAAAGCTGTGTTTCATTTTCCTCTATCGCCTGTATGGTATCTAGCAACTGCCTGGTAGATGCAGGATCCTCCAGCTGTATAAATTCTTTTACGGATTTGTGCTCTAAAAGCCGTTCCTGCAGGTATTCTGCAAAGGTCCGGCAGACGGGGGGCAGGGTCTTGCTGATATATGCTTCCAATAACCGCAGATGCTGCTTAGTCATGTCATTTTTAGGCATGCGGTGCACATAAGCATATGCCTCGTCCAGCTTTTCATCATTAAGCTGCACCTTTGCGATAATATGCCCTTCCTTCTTTCCTTTCCAGCAGATCTTGATCAGCTGCTTTTCTTCCAGCTCTTCCATAAAGAAATGAATCCGTTCGTATTCCGAAGAGCTCTCATCGAAGTAAGCCGGCAGCGACTTTTTCGTGAAGCGAAATTCTATATGGATATTTCTTCTGTTCTCGCCCGTGGAAAGCAGGCTGGACTCATAAGTGTCCAAAAGTTTATTCAAAACATATCTGTCATACTGTACCATTATAATATCTCTCCGCAAAGCTTACTTTTTCATCCGTCATAATCAAAAGCGTCTCTTCCACAAAAGAACTGATATATTGAATCTTATCCGGCGGGGCGGCAATCAGAATCTGCAAGGGGAGCCTTCTTAAAAATTCCAGCACGCCGCCGATCCTCTCATCATCCATGTTGTTGAAGGCTTCATCGAACATGACTAAGCCTACCGCTTCCCCGCCGATACCGTTTCGATATAACTGCACAAAGGAAGCTGC
>BLLW01000188.1 GCA_011959285.1 Lachnospiraceae bacterium
ATAAACTTTCAACTTTTTGTGTCCAAAGTATTGACATAGGTCCAATGCCCAGCAGAAACAGGGCTGCCAGACCCACTATGATGATGCCCTTTTGCATTTTCTTTTTATTCTTCATTCCTGTACCCGCTTTCTACAAATATTGTGGCCAATATAATTGACCCCTTTGCCATCTTTTCCTGCATGCTCATATGTATTTCCCACATATATCAAAGATTGCTGCTTCACCCCGGCACGTACTTTCCAACCCTCTGCCCCGTCTCAGCGCTCAGCGCTGTGCAGCCGGAAAATGCAAATCTTTCAATTTTTTCGAGCGTATCCGGAAAAGCCACTTCCCTTAATGAAGTACAATTGCTAAATGCATAACCTCCGATCGTCTTGATTGAATCCGGAAGCTCTACTTCCGTCAGGGAACTGCAGTCCGCGAAAGCATATGTCCCTATATATTCCAGAGCTGCCGGAAATTTTATTTCTTTCAGCGAAGTGCAGTTCCCAAAAGTCTCTCCTTCGATGGACATAATAGGATCCGGCAGATATACCTTTTCCAACGAATCACAGCCCCAAAATGCACCTCTTCCCAAAGACTGGAGGGATTCGGGCAGGATTATCTCCTTCAGATTTTTACATTCACGAAATACTCTTTCACCCATGGTCTCAAGCTTATCGGGAAGGTCTATTCTCTGCAGGGATCTGCAGCCTTCAAACGCACTATCATCCAAGGTCTCAAGGTCATCGGGAAGGTCGATCCCCTGCAGGGATCTACAACCGGAAAACGCACTGCCACCAATCGCCTGGATGGAATCAGGCAGGGTCACTTCCCTCAGGGAAACACAGCCGCTGAACATATACGCAGGAATCGATTGCAATGACTCTGGTATGACCGCCAGTGTCAGGGAAGCACAATCGCTGAATATGCCCTGAGCAACCCCCTGCAGGGAATCCGGCAAAGTTATCTGCTTTAAGGAACTGCATCCTTCAAATGCACTAATACCGATCCATTCAAGGGAATCTGGAAAATCAGCCTGCTTCAGGCTTATACAATTTTCAAACACCCCCGCCTCAATCACTCGGAGAGAATCGGAAGCAGAAAAATCCACCTCTGTTAAAGACCCACACCCACTAAATGCATATTGGCGAATATGCTGGAGGGAATCGGGCAGGTCTATCTCTGTTAAGGAGTCACAGCCGCTAAACGCAGAACGACCAATACGTTGAATGGAATCCGCAAGGATGACTTCCGTCAGACTATCCAGCCGTTCAAACGCCTCATCGGCTATAGATGTACATCCTTCTTCAACCACCACCTTATGCACGCCGCCCAGATAGAAGCGAGCATCATCATCAAAAACCATCTCCCCTGTGCCGCTGATGGTCAGCACGCCATCCTTACAAATCCAGGTCAGATTCTCCCCACAGGTGCCTGCCTTCTCTACTTCTTCCGCTTCCTGGTTTCGGCTGCAGTTCAGAAGCAGAATTATTGCTAAACCTGCTATGATTATGCCTTTTTGCATCTTCTTTATATTTTTCATTCTTATACTCGCTTTCTATGATATCGTAATCGATAAAGTCAAATCTATCCATTGCTTCCCTGTTCTCATCTTCCAGCACATCAATCACGGCTCTTATGCTATTGGGATTCATAGCTGATATTTTTTGTACAGAACACGCTTCTTTGCTTTCATCCCTGTATGTATGTCCTGTATATATCAGATATTGCTCATAAAGTTCTGCTTTCCTTTTACTGTCAGAGCATCCTCTTATTTCTTCTAAGTTTGTAGCAATTAACTCCATATCCGCTTTATTTTTTTCATTTATCATACAATACAACTGCATAATCACATTACTTTTCCAATTCTGAGTCAACCCTGTTAGCTGTCTCTACTCAGTGCTTGTTACTGTGCTGACCTCCGCCCCGTTCCTGGTACTGTGCCAGCCTCTCCTGTGTCTCAGCGCTCAGTGCTGTGCAGTCCAAAAATGCATTCTTTTCAATCTCATATATCCTATCCGGAAAAGTCACTTCCCGTAACGAAGTGCATTCACTAAATGCATACCACCCAATGTTCTTAAGCGAACCCGGAAACTCTATTTCCGTCAGGGAACTGCATCTCCAGAAAGCACGTGCTTCTATATCTCTTAGATTGGCCGGGAACCTAATTTCCTTCAGGGAAGTGCAGGTATCAAAAGTTCTCTCTTTGATGGTCTCAATGGAATCCGGCAGATATACCTTTTCCAGGGAAGTACAGCCGGAAAATGCGTATTCATCTATATATTCAAGATTTTCAGGCAAATCGATTTCCTGCAGGGAGCTGCATCCGGCGAACGCCCCGTATCCAATTGCATTCATAGAATCAGGAAACGTCACTTCCCTTAATGAAACACAGCCTTTAAATGCATACTCCTTGATTTCCCTAAAACGCGCCGGAAAGATTACCTGCGTCAGGGAAATGCAATCGTCGAATACGCATATTTCAACACATCGAAGGGATTCGGGCAGGGTTATCTGTGTTAAAGAATGGCAGCATGCAAACGCGCGTTCATCAATCTCCTTGAGAGAATCGGGAAACTCTATCTCTGCCAGAGCATCACAATACCTGAATGCTTCCTGACCAATGTATTCAAGGGAATCCGGCAGTACGAC
>BLLW01000189.1 GCA_011959285.1 Lachnospiraceae bacterium
GAGTATTACAATAAAAATGCAAAACCTGGAAGCATTGCAGCAAAAGCAAATATGGTAAGACAATATAATGAAAAGAATAATAAATAGGGGGTATTATTATGGAGTACATTGATTTTACAGCCAAGACGGTAAATGATGCAATTACGGAAGCATGTCAAAAATTTGTTGTTACCAGTGATAAATTGGATTATATTGTTGTTGAGGAAGGTTCCTCAGGTTTTCTTGGAATTGGTTCAAAACCTGCTGTAATTAAAGCAAGAGTAAAAGGCACGATTGCAGATAAAGCAAAGGATTTTTTAAATGAAGTTTTTAGCGCCATGAACATGGTGGTAGTTATCGAAGTAAAATATAATGAAGATAACAGAAATATGAATATTGAATTAAGCGGTGATGAAATGGGTGTTCTCATAGGAAAAAGAGGACAAACACTTGATTCTCTCCAATATTTAGTATCTTTAGTGGTGAATAAAGATTCTGAAGAGTATATTAGAGTAAAAGTAGATACAGAAGATTATAGAGAGAGAAGAAAAGAAACTTTAGAAAATCTTGCAAAGAATATTGCATATAAGGTAAAGAGAACAAAACGTCCTGTATCCTTAGAGCCTATGAATCCGTATGAAAGAAGAATTATTCATTCTGCATTGCAAAATGACAGATTTGTAACAACCCATAGTGAAGGGGAAGAACCTTTTAGAAGAGTTGTTGTAACATTGAAAAGATAGTTTTTATGATGTAAATGAAAATGTTGGAGGAAATAATCCTCCAGCATTTTTTAAATAAAAAAAATTTATTTTTAGAGGTTAATATGAAAACTGATACGATAGCTGCTATTGCAACTGCTGTGAGTCATTCGGGAATAGGAATCATTAGAGTTAGTGGAGAAGATTCCATAAATATTGTTAATTCTATTTATAAAAATAAAAATTATAAAACATGCCTGAAGAACTTTGATACAAATACCATTCATTATGGTTTTATTTTTGATGGTGATAACCTTTTGGATGAGGTTATGGTTTCTGTTATGAAAAGCCCAAATAGCTTCACCACAGAAGACACTGTTGAAATTAATTGTCACGGTGGTATTTTGGTTATGAACCGGATATTGGAGCTTGTAATTAAGAGCGGTGCAAGGCTGGCAGAACCTGGTGAGTTTACAAAACGTGCATTCTTAAATGGAAGAATTGATTTATCAAAGGCAGAAGCGGTGATGGATATTATTTCTTCAAAAAATGATACTGCTCTTAAAAGTTCTGTTAAGCAGCTTAGAGGATCTGTTTACGATAAAATAAATGAACTTAGAAAAATAATTATTTATGACATTGCCTATATTGAATCAGCATTAGATGATCCTGAACATATTAGCCTTGAGGGTTATACTGAAAAATTAGGTATAAAAATAGCAGGGTTGATAAAGGATGTGGATAACTTATTATCAACATCTGAAAATGGAAAAATAATAACACAGGGAATAAATACGGTAATTGTAGGAAAACCAAATGCAGGAAAATCTTCTTTATTAAATTTATTAACTGGGGAAGAAAGAGCAATTGTAACAGATATTGCGGGTACTACCAGAGATATTATTGAAGAGAATATTATGCTTCATGGTGTGAATCTTCATATAATTGATACGGCAGGTATCCGTTCAACAGAAGATTTAATTGAAAAAATAGGAGTTGAGAAAGCAAAAAAATATTCGCAGGATGCTGATTTAATTATTTATGTGATAGATTCTTCTGTTCCCTTGGATGAAAATGATTATGATATCATGAAAATGATTCAAGATAAAAAAAGTATTGTTCTATTTAATAAATCTGATTTGATTTCAAAAGTATCTTTAGAAGAATTGAAGAATATTTTAGACAAAGATGTTATAATAATTAGAACTTCTACAAAAGAAAATACAGGAATAGAGGATTTTGAGGATGCAATAAAGAAACTTTTTTTTAAAGGGGAAATATATTCCGATGATGAAATTATAATTACAAACTTAAGACATAAGGAAGCTCTTCAGGAAACACTTGAAAGTTTAAAATTGGTTGATAATAGCTTGAAAGCAGGAATGCCGGAAGATTTTTATTCTATTGATCTGATGAATGCATACAGTAGTCTTGGAAAAATTATAGGTGAAGAAGTTTCTGACGATCTTGTTAATGAAATTTTTTCTAAATTCTGTATGGGAAAATAGGATGTGAAATATGTTTAATAAAAAAAATGATTTGATTGAAAAAGTAGATGTATGTGTTGTAGGTGCTGGTCATGCAGGATGTGAAGCAGCTTTAGCCTGTGCACGGCTTGGTCTTGATACAGTTATTTTTACTGTGAGTGTAGACAGCATTGCTCTTATGCCTTGTAACCCTAATATTGGGGGTTCTTCAAAGGGTCATCTTGTAAGAGAGTTAGATGCTCTTGGTGGAGAGATGGGAAAAAATATTGATAAGACATTCATTCAGTCTAAGATGCTCAATGTTTCTAAAGGTCCTGCTGTGCATTCTCTTCGCGCTCAGGCAGACAAAGCAGAATATAGTCGTGCAATGCGTAAGGTTCTTGAGGATCAGGATCATCTTACAATTAAGCAAGCAGAAGTTTGTGAACTTATATGGG
>BLLW01000190.1 GCA_011959285.1 Lachnospiraceae bacterium
GCTGCTACGGTTACATAAAAGGGCGTCTGCGTCTCTCCGCCGCTCTTTTCTTCGCATACTTTGGAGTATAAGGAATAGCTCTCATCGCTGTGGAGAATCCGGATGTCATAGTCCATATAGGTTCTGTAATCGGTAAACTCATCCAGCGCTTTGGCACTGTTTTCATTGTCCAGCGCCAGCCGCTCAAACAGCTCATCGATTACCTCCTTGTGGTTTTCATGGAATAAACCGCTGAAAATAGACTCGCCCTGCACAGCGTTAAAATCATCCATGATCATCTCGTAATAATGGCGGTATCTTTTGCTTGGCATGAACAAAAACTCATACTTTTCATTGCTGAAACGGATGTCCTTTAACGCCTTGTTCAGCTCTTTAAATTCTGTCTGGGCATTCTTCATATTTTCCTGCAATTTGGCTAGAAACTGCTCCCTAAACTCCTCCTCTGCGGACTGCCTCGCGCGCTCTACCTTTTCTTCATAAGCAAGCAGCTCTGAACTTTTTAATTTAATATACTCCGCCTCGAAATCCGGATACCCTTCTAAGGACGCCGCAGCGCCGAAATCATGTGCCGTCTTATACTCTGTCATACAGTTCGTCATGGACTCGGTGTCCTTCGCCACCGTGGTCTGGTTCGCCTTTCTCCTGCGGGCAAAATTGTCCCTGAACTGCTCGTGGCTTTTGTCCTTTAACTGCTTTTCATAATCATGGCTCCAAAGCACGATGTCTTTTTCATATCTGGCGGCAAGTTCCGTACAAAGGGCTTGCTGACCAATCAGGGCGATTTGCCGCTCTGCCAGCCTTTCCTTGGTATTTCCAATGCTCTGTTCGGTCTGCCCTACCTTGCGGTTTAGTTTGGAAATCTGCTCCTCTGTTTCCTTGATGATCTTTTCCAGTTCCGTCAGCTGAATCTGTTTGAGCATCACATTGGAATTTTTCTCCAATGTGGCAATATTGTCTTTGCAGTTCTTGATTTCCTGCCGGGTGCTGCAAAGATCCGTCAAAACGTCCACCCGGTATTTGATGTCTGTATCGATATCCGTGGAAAGGGGATTTTGCAGCTCTTCCAGATTCTGCAGAATGTTCTGCTTCTCCTTGCACTGATTCCCAAGTTCCCTGCTTTTTTCCTTTGCCTGCTCTAACTGCACCCGGACGGCATTTTTACCGATGTATGGCGTCTCGAAGATGGAAGGCTTAATTGCACTTGCCACGTGGTTCTGATAGCGCATGCACTCCTTTGTAATTGCCGTCTTATATTTCTTCAAATGGCTGTAATGGTCGCACATCATGACCTTTCCGAGAACCATGTTGATATAGCGCTTGGCATATTTGTTGCCGGAAGTAACGACCGTGGCGAGGGACCCTTCCGGCGGGGTGTCATATCCGTCCAGATTCTGGGTATTGATCAGACCTACACCGTATGTCCGCTTTTCCCTACGCAGCCTGTCATAGGTTCCCAATGCAATGTCAAAGTTGTCCGGCTCCACCAGAATATAGAACCTCTGTGTATTCAGGTAGCCTTCTACCGCATTCCGCCAGGTCTCATCCGTGATCTCCAGCATCTCGCACAAAATCCTGGGTTCCGGCGTTCTTCCGATGCGCACGAACTCCTCCCTGATTGCCTGCATCACCCGGGTAACCTCATCCGGGTAAGAAAGCTTTTTCTTCATCAGATTTTCAATTTTCAAATCCCATTCTTTTTTCTTCCCCGACAATTCCCGAATCTCTATATCAAGCTCCGCGCGCCTTTTATAGACTTTGCCACTCATCTGATTCTTGTAGGTGATGACCTGCTGCAGCGTGTCTTTAAAGGCGCCGATATCCGCCGCCTTCTTCAATTCTCCCAGCTGCACAGAATATGCTTCCATGCATGCATCCACATCGGGCACCGCAAGCAGGCGGTTGACCTGGGCTTTCGCCTTATCCACGCTCTCCATCAGCACATCCCGCTCTCCCAACAGACGGCTATGCTTATCTTCCAGCATATGAAGCCTTTTCTCCTGCTCGTCCCGGGCAATGAAATCCTTATCACTGGCAAGCTCCGCATACAAATGATCCCGGATTTCCTGCTTCTCCTCCTTTTCTCTCTTCGCCGTCACAATTTCCTTGTTCCAGCTCTCCAATCGGTATTGATCGTGGACGATGGTACTTTCCAGCCGTTTCATTTCCTCCATCAGAATATCCACTTCAATGCGGTCGAGAAAATACTCGTACATTTTATTTTTTCTGATACCCTCTTCCACCTGTCTGTGAAAACCTTCGATTTTCTCCAGCCTTCCCATCCGCAGTTTGATTTTATCCAAAGTATGCTGCAGATCCTGATAAGTGCGCACATTCTCCCGCAGAATATCAATGTTCACTTCTTTTTCGTCCAGAACATAGGAATAAACGAAATCCTTGATATCATCAATGGGTCTGAATGCCATCGCCTTGGGAATCAACTTGAAAAATTTGTCTTCCAGCCTGCCGAAACGGTTTTTGATCATCTGCTTTGCATCCTTCTCCGTGGTGCACCAAGTCTTGATCTTTTTCCCATTGCTCGCACGGAACTGTGAAATAGATTTCGGAACTTTTCCCTGAAAGAATAATCCAT
>BLLW01000191.1 GCA_011959285.1 Lachnospiraceae bacterium
CCTTTGTTGTAAAAGTAAATGCTTGCTTTTGGGTTTTTATGTTAAAATAAGAATTTGGTAACAGACGGGAACTCCGTCGATGATTGCGGTGCCGGATTTGGGTCCGGCATAAAAAGGAACAATGTGAGAATCATTGACAGCTTACTCTGAGGTAAGGCGGATGAGACTCCGGGGCAGAAATGCCAGCCATTGTATCGAGCGTGTATGCAGCAGGGATGCTGCTTGAAAAGCAAAAGATATGAGAAGGCGGAGAATCAGAAGAAGCCAAGTCCTAAGACTTGCCGTAATCATAAATCTGTTTCTTTGGTAGGAAGGAAAGGAGAAAAGGATGAGCAAAAAACAGAAGATTACTTTGGTAGGTGTATTTGCGGCAATTCTCGTGATTGCAGCAGTAGCAGCGGGTGCGCTGAATTACCGCGCTGCGCAGTCAGGCATGAAGGAATTTCAGGTTGAGATTGTTTCAGAAAGGGATTCGTACGCACAGGTGGAAACGTATCGCTCACATGCGGAATATCTGGGAGAATTTCTGCGGACATTAGAAATCTGCGAATGGCAGGAATCGGACTATGGAATTTACATCACGGGATTTGACGGAATGCAGGAAGATTTAGAGAACCAGTACTGGTGGTGCGTGTTTGTAAACGGAGAATCCAGCATGACGGGAGCGGATGAGATTCCCCTTAGGGACGGAGATGTATATAGCTTTACCTTAAAGCAGGGGTGGCAGTAAGATGCCGGTCAGGAAAATGACGAGGATAGCGCTTCTTAGCGCTATCCTCTATGTGTCAAAAGTGGCATTGGAAGCGTTCCCCAACGTGGAGTTGATTTCTGTCCTTGTTCTCGTATATACGCTGGTCTTTGGAGCAGAAACGTTTCTGATTATAACGGTATTTAATTTGTTTGAATTGATACAGTGGGGATTTGGAAGCTGGTGGATAAGCTATCTGTACGTGTGGCCGCTGCTGTGCTTAAGCGTTCTGCTGCTTAAGAAGCTGGTAAAAGAAGAATTTCTCATTTGGAGCGTAGTGGCAGGCTGCTTCGGACTGATATTTGGAGGGCTGTTTGCCATAGCCTATCTTCCCATAGACCCGTCGTACGCTTTGGCTTATTGGATATCGGGTCTTCCCTGGGATGTGTGGCATGGGGTATGGAATTTTGTTTTGACGGCTGTGCTGGGAAAACCCTTATATAAGATTTTGTTTATGCTAAGGACACGAATGTTCCCGGAAGAGCTAAAACAAAAAAGAGATCATATATAATAAAACTATATAAAAAAATGGCGGATGCTTTTGACTGAAACGATAGGTAAAGCATCCGCCTTGTATTTTGACTAAAATCTAAAGGCTTATTTAAATCTAACTGCCGTTCCGTATGCCATCACTTCTGCCGCGCCCTGCATGACTGCGGAGGAAGCATAGCGGACATTGACAATTGCGTCAGCCGAAAGGCGTTCTGCTTCTGCAATCATACGCTCTGTTGCCAGATCTCTGGCCTCGTTCATCATATCGGTGTAAGCTTTTAACTCGCCGCCTACAAGGGTCTTAAAGCTCTGGGTAATGTCCCTGCCGATATTTTTTGACTGGATGGTGCTGCCTTTTACCAGCCCCAGCATTTCGAGTTCTTTTCCGTTGATATAATCTGTGTTTACTAAAATCATATTTTTGACTCCTTTATAATATTATACTTTTTTATTCAATGTCTAATTCCGGCGGAATATCAAATTCGCCGGGAACCGGCTTTCCGTTCTTTTTCCTTTGTCTGACACATTCCGTCAGTAAATATTCAATCTGCCCATTGACGGAACGGAAGTCATCTTCTGCCCATGCGGCTATGGCATTATAAAGTTTGGAAGAAAGCCGGAGGGGAACCTGCTTTTTGGAATTGTCCGCCATATTAATATAGGCTTCCTGAGTTTACAATGGGCTGGGCATCCCGGTTTCCGCATAAAACTACCAGTAAATTGGAGACCATGGCAGCTTTGCGCTCTTCATCTAATGTGACTACTTCTTTTTCACTGAGTCGTTCAAGGGCCATTTCCACCATACCCACGGCGCCGTCTACAATCATCTTTCTTGCGTCGATGACGGCAGATGCCTGCTGGCGCTGGAGCATGACTGCTGCGATTTCCGGCGCATAAGCAAGATAAGTGATTCTGGCTTCAATAATTTCCAGGCCGGCCTCATTTACCTTTTTCTGGATTTCGGACCGGATTCTTTCTGCAACGATTTCGCTGGAGCCTCGCAGAGAGCCTTCATCTGCAATACCGTCGCCGGTGGTGTCTACATTGGGAGCTACATCGTATGGATACAATCTTACAATATCCCTTAATGCACTGTCGCACTGCAAGGATAAGTACTCTTTATAATTATCCACATTGAAGACTGCCTTTGCGGTATCTACTACCTTCCACATTACGGCAATGCCGATCTCCACGGGATTTCCCAGACAATCGTTGATTTTTTGGCGGTTGTTGTTTAGGGTCATCACTTTGAGAGAAATCTTTTTGTTGAGGGAATCCGTCAGGGA
>BLLW01000192.1 GCA_011959285.1 Lachnospiraceae bacterium
CATGACAAGTATTAGAAAGGAAAAAGATGATGATAGTACTTCAAAATAAGCAGCTTTCTTTGCTAAAACAGAAGATTGATAAGATGATTTCCATGCTTAAAACGCAAGATGTATTTGCAACAGCGAAGTTCAAGCCTGCCTTACAAATAATTTCTAATAACATAAATCAATGTATAATAAATGATTTTGATGGGATTGTGGAATTAAGCAGATATGTGTATGAGGACTGGAGAAATGTTTGCGTAGGAAAAAGTGGAATGCAAAATTGGTATTTAAATATATCAGATTTGAATTTAAAAGCAAAGTGTAATAAATTGTTTGAAGAAATAGCTTTGTCTGTTGAGCAGATATTAGGTACAAATTTTATTGTTCCAAGGAAATGGTATTTTTACGATGAGTTAATTAAGTTGGGGAAGCAGTATAAAGAGAGGGAAGGAAATTGGAATGCAGTCATTGAAGAATTAGTGAATGCACATAAATATTGTCAATCGCCTATGGAGCAGGTGCCAAATGATATATGGTCTTTTGCCAGAATACGATATTTGGCAGAGTCAGATGATGTTCTTGAAGAATGGTTTCAGAAGGATATTCCAGCCTTTGGTTATCTTTCACCAGTACAAATACTTAAAATGGAGAATGGAGGTGATATATTACGTATTCTCATGTATAATATTCCAATTTAAATTTAATAAGTTTTCTATTCACATTTAATAAGCATTAGGTGGCAAATTATGGGAGATATAAGCCACAATTTGATTTTCTGACCGCATGGTCTTGGGGTACTGCGGGGTGTGGGAAGTATAATCGGTCTTGTTTAAAGGGAATCGGTTCTTAAGGTATGTGTGGGGAAATCTCCTAGAATACTATGGAGACGGAATCCCACTGAAGCAGAACAGATACGATGCCCGCGGCAACCGCCTGAGCCGCGCTGATAGAGACGGCGTGGAGATAAGATAAGCTGCCGGTACGGCACTCAAGATGAACAGGCGGAACTGTATACCTCAGGCAACAGGAAGCAGGGGAAAGCGGCGCGGTGGCTCGCTCATGATGCAAGGGAACGGATCACAGGTGTTTTAGCCTGAAAGTTATCAGGTTGATAAACAGAAGGATTCAGACCTGCAAAAGCAAGCAGCTTGTTGGGATTGGAGAAACGGTGAGCATCACCTGTTTCTCCAAGGATTATTCCACCATTGATATACTCGATACTAGGAATGGTCATGATGACAGAATCGTTGAATCTCATGATATCCATCATCTTAGCTCCAATCTTATCTAATTGGCTATCCAGTAACTCGATTTGCTGAATGGTTTGAGTTATCTGAAAGATATAGCGCTGTCGTTAGCACCGACAGACTTCTGAGCAAGAACTCTTAATTCTTTGGTCTGCTCTTTGGTAAAGTGTTCGTGCGAGTTCACTTTGAGCAGATTTGCCAGATGAGTCATATGTATGGAGGCAATCTCTTTTGGAGAAGGTGCTTCTTTTAAAAGAGCATAGACAGCATTCTGATGCAGACCAGATTTGAAAAAGTATTGAATCTCCGAAAATACCTGCTCAACATAAATCGTCAGTTGGATTTTCAATCGGGTGCCTTGTTAAATGGTTTTCTGATGAAAACGCCCAATGCCTTAAGAACCATCATGTCAAGATTATAGAAACTGAAGAATCTGAGGTCATCTTGTATCATAAGAGTTTTAGCAATCACATATGTGTCGACCTTATCTGTTTTAGTTTTGCGGATGTTTTTTTTCGCATTTGACAGGTTTTGATGGGTTCAACACACACATGGTAAATCTCAGCAACAAGGTACCGGATAAGGTTGTTACCGTAGTGTGCCGTCGACTCAAGACCGATGATGTTGCTGTTCTTGTCAAATGATTCGAGTTTAGAGACCAGCAGTTGGAAGCCATCAGCGTCATTAGAGAATTTGAACGGCTCAATGATTATTTCACCGTCGGAAGAAATCGCAGCGGCGAAATGGTTAAGCTTGGCAATATCAATGCCTACGAAAATTTTCATGAGGTTGTACCTTCCTTTCCGAAAGTCTTATACCATGATGTCCACAATCAATTATCATTGTAGACTTGATAGAAATAAGTACTCTTAGTGAAGAACACTCCGGCAACATCCAGCTGATAAACAATTCAGATAAAGATAGCGGCAATACACTCCAGTCGAGTAGTCAAGCTACAGGGCAAAATCAAAAGTCCATAGTATCTGAATTGTATTGAACCACAATATTAGAAGAAAGGAAACGTGTGATAATTAACTTCCCAATTATCATACAAGAAGACAAAATGAATGAATTTTTTAAAATATTAGGAAAAATTGCACCAAAAATTTCTGTATCAATTGCATTGTCACGAAAAGATAAAGATGAGGATAAGAGTAAAGATAGACAAAATGGTAATCAAGCAAATAATCAGTCAGTTAATATATATTTGAATGATTGTAAGGAAAGCAAAACTAAAAAAATTAGTAGAATTTATTTTATTACACCACTTTACAACTTTTGAGC
>BLLW01000193.1 GCA_011959285.1 Lachnospiraceae bacterium
AGCTCTTCCAGATAAACAAATTTACTTTCCTCTTCCTCCACGGAGTTTTCTGCCTCCCTGCTCTCCTCCTCTTTGGAAGATGGTTCAAAAACCTGCTGCCTCCTGCCGCATCCTGTCAGCGCAATAAGCAGCACAATTCCCATTAATAAAATTCCCTTATATTTTTGTTCAATCAAACCTTTCATCAGCCATTTCTCCTTTTCTCCTGCAATCTCCTACATTTAGCCAGGGGGAAATACTTATACAAATAAAAGTATACGACCACACTTATCGCCCACGCAAGTATTTTATAAAAAACTGCGTACACTATGAGTGACAAACCAACCCGCAAGGAGGATTCCCACCTATGGCAAAAGACTACTTAATGCAATTTCTTCCCGACCTGGAAGAATTTAAAGAAAAGACCATGCAGTTCCACAACGGCGAATTGACCATAGCCGAATACAAACACTTTTCCGGCGGCTTTGGAAGCTACGCCCAGCGGGGCGGTCAAAAGCATATGCTCAGGCTGCGCATGGCAGGCGGACGGCTCACCAAAGAACGCCTGCACTTCATCGTGGAGAGCTGTAAAAAATATGGCATCAACCGGCTCAAAATGACCACCTGCCAGTCCATCCAGCTGCACAATCTGGAAGCCTCCAATCTGTATCCGCTGATGAAAGAATCCTGGATGGCTGGCATGATCTCCAGAGGCGGCGGCGGTGATTTTCCCCGTAACGTCATGGCATCTCCTTTATCCGGCGTTCAAAGAAACGAATTTTTTGACGTAATGCCTTACGCGGAAGCTGCCGGCGAATATCTTATGGAATTTATAAAGGCAGTGAAATTTCCCCGGAAATTAAAGGTCTGCTTTTCCAACTCCCCTGAAAACGAAACCCATGCAACCTTTCGGGATCTCGGTTTCGTCGCCAACGCAAACCATACCTTCGACGTCTATATCGCGGGCGGTCTGGGCATCAAGCCAAGCCTCGGCATTTGCGCTGCCACGCAGATCGCGCCTGAAAAAATCCTCTATCCTATCAAGGCAATGGTCAATACCTTCACCACCTACGGCAACTATGAAAACCGGGGAAAAGCAAGGACCCGGTTCATGCAGGAATCTTTAGGCACGCAGGGGCTTTTAGACGCTTATCATAAGCAGCTTGCCAAAGTATTAGAAACAGAATCCTTAGACCTCAACCTTTGCCTTTCCGAAATCACCAAACGCGGGGCTGAACCTATGTCCTCCCATAAGCGGATTATCCCGCAAAGGCAGGAAGGATTATATGCTGTATTTTATCAGCCTATCGGCGGAAACCTTACCCCCGCTAAGGCGGCACAGCTGTATCAATTGATTGCCCCCATGGAAGCGGTAGAAATCCGGCTGACACCGCAAGAAGGGATGTATCTTATCAACTGCAATGCAGAGGAAGCAAAAAAACTTCTCGCCGAAACGGATGACGGCGCCCGGAATCTATTTGAGGCATCCACCGCATGTATCGGCGCTTCCGTCTGTCAGGTAGGCATCGGTGATTCCCAAGCCCTGCTCTCCGCCTGCATCGAAGCCGCCCGCAAAGAAGATTTTGCCGACGGCGTTCTCCCCAAACTTCATATTTCCGGCTGCCCCTCCTCCTGCGGCACACACCAGATCGGAACCCTGGGGTTAAGGGGCGGCATCCGTCAGACACCCCAAGGACCGGAACCTGCCTTTGCCGTTTTTGAGGGCGGATGCCCTATTCGGGGAGAAGAAGTGCTTGCCGATATGGGCAAATCCATACTTGCCAAAGATCTTCCGGAGTTTCTCGTAAAGCTGGGCAGAATGATTTCCTCCGACAACAGCACCTATGAGACATGGATTGATCTTCATCACGAAAAACTTAATCAGCTGCTTGCACAGTATACTGCTTAAAAAACGGAACTGATTCGCCAAATGAATCAGTTCCGTTTTGTTCCTTTACCTGTGTTCCATGATATAGGTAAGCAGCTTATCCGCTACTTCTTCCTTTTCCATCATAGGAAGCTGTATTGTATCTTTTGCCGACAGCAGTGTGACTACGTTGGTATCCGTGCCGAATCCCGCTCCCTGCTCCTTTAAATTGTTCGCCACAATCAGATCCAGATTCTTTTTTTCTAATTTTTTGCGGGAATTTTCTATCATGTTTTCTGTTTCCATGGAAAATCCGCACAAAAACTGCCCTTCTCTTTTATGGCTCCCTAAAAATCCTAAAATATCCTCTGTGCGTTCAAGCGCGATGCTCAAATCCGCATCCATCTTTTTCATCTTTTCATCTGCCGTATGCACGGGGCGGTAATCCGCAACGGCGGCTGCTTTAATGATGATGTCCTGTTCCTGCGCGCATGCCTTCACCGCCTGCGCCATATCGGCAGCAGATTCAATTTCAACGGTGTGCACACCCATAGGCGGCATTAGAGAGGTCTTTCCGGCGACTAACGTCACTTCCGCGCCCCGCATCATTGCCATTTTTGCTATGGCATACCCCATCTTTCCGGTAGAATGGTTG
>BLLW01000194.1 GCA_011959285.1 Lachnospiraceae bacterium
CTTGGAAGCGATTTTTACGATTCCGTGAAGGATGGCGTTGTTGTAGTCCTCCACTGCCGCATAATAGTCTTTATCCAGCATATGATTGTCGATCAACTCTTTGATGGACTCCTGTGCCAGATAGGGATTGATGGCGCATGCCCCATAGCCCAGCAGGGTGGCAAAGTGATGCACCTCCCTCGGTTCCCCAGATTCCAGAATCAACGCCACACTGGTCTTTTTCTTGGTTTCTACCAGATGCTGGTTCAGGGCTGAAACGGCAAGCAGGGAAGGAATCGCCACGTGGTTTTCATCCACGCCGCGGTCGGAAAGAACCATGATATTGACGCCGTCCCGGTACGCTCTGTCCACTTCCACGAACAGTCTGGCTATGGCGCGTTCAAGGCTGGTGTTCTTGTAGTAGGTAATGGGAATCACCTCTACTTTGAATCCGTCCTTCTTCATGCTCTTGATCTTCATCAAATCCGTGTTGGTCAGGATGGGATTGTTCACCCGGAGCACGTTACAATTCTTCGGTATCTCTTCCAATATATTGCCGTCAGTGCCGATATAAACGGTGGTGGATGTGACCACTTCCTCCCTGATGGCATCGATCGGCGGGTTAGTCACCTGTGCAAACAGCTGCTTAAAGTAATGGAACAGCGGATGATGGGTCTTGCTCAGAACCGGAATCGGTGTGTCCACGCCCATCGCCGCAATCGCCTCACTTCCCGTCTTCGCCATGGGAAGGATACTGTTTTTCAGCTCTTCATAGGCGTATCCAAAGGCTTTCTGCATGCGCTGTCTTTCTTCATAAGTAAACTCCGGCACTCTCTCATTGGGAATCTTCAGGTCATGGAGCCTTACCAGATTGCTGTCCAGCCATTCCCCGTAAGGCGCTCTTGAGGCATAGGTCTCCTTCAGCTCGTCATCATCGATCACCCTTCCCTTTAGGGTGTCAACCAGAAGCATCTTACCCGGGCGCAGTCTTTCCTTTACCAGGATTTTCCCCGGATCAATATCCAGCACCCCTACTTCTGAGGAGAGAATCAGCTGGTCGTCATCCGTAATCATATAACGAGAAGGACGCAGACCATTCCGGTCCAGTACTGCTCCCATCATGTCGCCGTCGCTGAACAAGATAGAGGCGGGACCGTCCCAAGGCTCCATCATGGTCGCATAATATTGATAAAAGTCTCTCTTCTTCTGAGACATAGTCTTATTGTTTGCCCAAGGCTCAGGAATCGTAATCATCACCGCAAGGGGCAGATCCATGCCGCTCATAACCAGAAATTCCAAGGTATTATCCAGCATAGCGGAGTCGGAACCGGAAGCATTCACCACCGGCAGCACCTTATGTAAAAGTCCATGCAGGTGCTCAGATTCCATGTTTTCCTCACGCGCCAGCATCTTATCTGCATTGCCCCTGATGGTGTTGATTTCTCCGTTATGTACAATAAAGCGGTTTGGATGGGCACGCTCCCAGCTGGGATTGGTGTTGGTGGAAAAGCGGGAATGCACCATGGCAATCGCCGACTCATAATCTCCATCCTGCAAATCGGAAAAAAAGGTCCGAAGCTGGTCTACCAGAAACATCCCTTTATATACAATGGTCCTGCTGGATAAGGACACCACATAGGTATTGTCGGAGGACTGCTCAAACACCCTTCTCGCCACAAACAAAAGACGGTCAAAGGCTGCGCCTTTTGCCACCCCCGCAGGCTTTTTGACGAACGCCTGCATAATGTGGGGCATACATTCCACTGCCTTATGCCCCAGCACAGAAGGATTGGTTGGCACTTCCCTCCATCCCAAAAAGGTCAGTCCTTCCTTTTCCACAATGATCTCAAACATTTTCTTCGCTTGGTTTTTCTGCAGCTCATCCTGCGGGAAAAAGAACATGCCCACGCCATATTCTCTTTCCTCTCCTATGGAAATGCCTAAGGGCTTTGTCACCTTCTTAAAAAATTTATGGGGAATCTGCGTCAGGATTCCTACGCCGTCGCCAGTCTTGCCTTCTGCATCCTTTCCGGCTCTGTGCTCCAAATTCTCCACAATCTTTAGCGCATTTTCCACCGTTTCACGGCTTTTAATCCCTTTAATGTTGACGCAGGCTCCGATCCCGCAGTTATCGTGTTCAAATTCCGGGCGGTACAAAGGGGCGTCCGGCCAGGTCTTCTTTACATCAAACATAATCTCTCTCCTTTTCCACAAATCCTCTGCCTGCAGACGGGCTCTAAAGAAACTCCTGCATACAAAAAGGTCGCAAAGAGCTTTAAACTCGCTCCTTTGCGACCTGTAGGTCTAATATACAACAGATTTCTTTATTTGTAAATAATGAATATTTCGGAAATCGTCAGATTATTTGTCAATTCTTTCTATGAGCGCTAATTGTTTTAATATTGTATTAGTTTTCTTCATCACACGTATCGTACCGTACAATTTATTCTGACACATAGACGGTTTGAGTAACAGTTCAGCCTGCAAGTACAGGAGAGCAG
>BLLW01000195.1 GCA_011959285.1 Lachnospiraceae bacterium
CTTCTTTAAAGAAAAATTCCGGTCGTAACAATCAGGGTAAAATTACAGTAAGGCACCGCGGAGGCGGTTCTAAGAGAAAATACAGAATCATTGATTTCAAGAGAAACAGCAAGGATGGAATTCCTGCAACTGTTGTAGGAATCGAATATGATCCTAACAGAACTGCAAATATTGCATTGATCTGCTATGCAGACGGAGAAAAGGCATATATCATTGCGCCCGAAGGATTAAAAGACGGCATGAAGGTCATGAACGGTCCTGAGGCTGAAGTAAGAGTGGGCAACTGCCTTCCGTTATCGGCAATCCCCGTTGGTACACAGGTACACAACATTGAATTATATCCTGGCAAAGGCGGTCAGCTGGTTCGCTCCGCTGGAAACAGCGCGCAGCTGATGGCGAAAGAAGGAAAATATGCAACCCTTCGTCTTCCTTCAGGCGAAATGAGAATGGTACCGATTAGCTGCCGCGCAACCGTTGGTGTTGTTGGCAATGTAGATCACAGCCTGATTAAGATCGGTAAAGCAGGACGCAAGCGCCACATGGGCATTCGTCCTACCGTACGTGGTTCTGTAATGAACCCCAACGACCATCCTCACGGCGGTGGTGAAGGTAAGACCGGTATCGGACGTCCCGGTCCCTGCACACCTTGGGGCAAGCCTGCTCTTGGACTTAAGACGCGTAAGAAGAAAAAAGCTTCTAATAAGTTGATCGTAAGAAGAAGAGACGGCAGAGCCATCAAATAATTAAGGAGGAGAGAAGAAAATGGCTAGATCACTGAAAAAAGGACCTTTTGCAGATGCAAGTCTGCTGAAAAAAGTAGATGCAATGAATGCAGCAGGACAGAAGCAGGTCATCAAGACCTGGTCCCGTCGTTCCACAATCTTCCCCTCTTTTGTGGGACACACATTTGCAGTACATGACGGAAGAAAGCATGTACCGGTATATGTGACGGAAGATATGGTTGGACATAAGCTCGGTGAATTTGTTGCAACCAGAACTTATAGAGGACACGGAAAAGACGAAAAGAAGTCTAAAGTAAGATAGGAGGTTTCATCATGGCAAAAGGACATAGATCCCAAATTAAAAGAGAGAGAAATGCGCAGAAAGATACAAGACCTTCCGCTAAGTTATCTTACGCAAGAGTGTCTGTTCAGAAAGCATGTTTCGTATTAGATGCCATCAGAGGCAAAGATGTGGAAGCAGCGCTTGGTATCTTGGAATACAACCCCAGATATGCTTCCAGCATCATCAAGAAATTATTAGAGTCTGCTCGTGCAAATGCTGAATATCTGCACAGTCAGGACCCTACAAAGTATCCGAATCCGGAGCACCTTTATATTGCAGAGTGTTATGCAAATAAGGGACCTACAATGAAAAGAGTAAGACCGAGGGCACAGGGAAGAGCTTATAGGATCGAGAAGAGAATGAGCCATATCACAATTGTGCTGGATGAAAGATAGGAAGGAGCAGAGAATTATATGGGACAGAAAGTTAATCCTCACGGCCTGAGAGTCGGTATTATTAAGGATTGGGATTCTAAATGGTACGCAGAAGCAGATTTTTCTGATTTCCTTGTAGAAGACTACGACATCAGAAAATTCTTGAAAAAGAAATTATACAGTGCCGGAGTTTCCAAGATTGAAATTGAGAGAGCTTCCGACAGAGTGAAAGTCATCATTTATACAGCTAAGCCCGGTGTGGTAATCGGCAAGGGCGGCGCTGAAATCGAAGTGACCAAGAAAGAACTTTCAAAGATGACAGGAAAGAAAGTACTGGTTGACATCAAGGAAATCAAGAGACCTGACAAGGATGCGCAGCTGGTTGCAGAAAACATTGCACAGCAGCTTGAAAACCGTGTTTCCTTCAGACGTGCCATGAAGTCCTGCATGGGAAGAACCATGAAGGCAGGCGCACTGGGTATCAAGACTTCCTGTTCAGGACGTCTGGGCGGTGCGGATATGGCTCGTACAGAGTTCTACAGCGAAGGAACGATTCCGCTTCAGACATTACGTGCCGATATTGAATACGGATTCGCTGAAGCTGATACAACCTATGGTAAAGTGGGTGTAAAAGTATGGATCTACAAGGGTGAAGTACTTCCTACCAAGAAGAATGAAGAAAAGACAGTGCAGGAAGGGAGCGATAAATAATGTTAATGCCAAAAAGAGTTAAACGTCGTAAACAGTTCCGTGGCACCATGAGAGGAAAGGCAACCCGTGGCAACACAATTACTTACGGTGAATACGGTATTGTTGCATTAGAGCCATGTTGGATTAAATCAAACCAGATTGAAGCAGCCCGTATTGCTATGACTCGTTACATCAAGCGTGGCGGTAAAGTCTGGATTAAGATTTTCCCTGACAAACCAGTAACAGCAAAACCCGCAGAAACACGTATGGGTTCCGGTAAAGGTACACTGGAGTACTGGGTAGCAGTTGTTAAGCCCGGACGTGTTATGTTTGAAATCGCAGGAGTTTCC
>BLLW01000196.1 GCA_011959285.1 Lachnospiraceae bacterium
TGCCCCACCGCCCTTTCGGGCGTCCTCCCTCCCTTTTCCCTTCAAAATTATTCCAAATACGCATTGTCAAAAAAATATCAATGTGGTATGATTACACCGTATTGTATCTCATATGAGAATAATAACAGGAGGAAAGTACCATGAAAAATGAAAAAACCTACGAACTTGTGCTTACAGCACTGTTCACCGCCATTATCATCATAATGGCATTCACACCGCTGGGATATATCCCGTTAGTTGTTATCAACGCAACAGTCATTCATATCCCGGTAATCCTAGGAGCGCTATTTTTGGGACCAAAAAAAGGTGCATTTTTAGGATTCGTATTTGGCTTGACGAGCTTTATCAACAACACCTTCAAGGCAGCCACGGCGTCTGCGTTCGTATTCTCGCCGGTACTGGCAGCGAATATGGTAGGCGTATCAGGTGTCTTCAAGAGTATGTACATCTGCTTTGTGCCCCGTATCTTGGTTGGGATCGTTCCCTATTTTGTGTACATTCTGATTCGGAATCTGTTAAAAAGCGAACAGAAAGTATGGCGTGTTGTGATCAATGCGGCGGCAGCTGTCATTTTGTTTATTTCCGTAAGAGCATTTGTCAATAATCTGATAGAAGGTGCAGGGGCGCTGGCAGGCACAGTGGCAGGGCTTGTTTCTGGCATTGCATTGTTCGTAATCCTGACGTTGGCTGCAAGAGCCCAGAAGGCATCGGGCATTGCCTTTGCATATGCTGGGCTGACGGGCGCTTTTACCAATACCCTATTTGTCATGAGCGGTATTTTTATCCTGTACAAGGATGCCTATGCCAATGCGCTTGGCATCGCAGGCGATGCGGTGATCGATGTGATCATGGGCGTCATCAGCTTTAATGGAATCGTGGAGGCAGTGGTTGCGGCGATTCTGATTGCCGGCGTGGGTATGGCGCTGGTACATGTAAGACCTGTAAAGGAATTAAAAAGAAATACAAAGTAAAGGAAAGAAGCGGGAGGAACTATGATTTTAGCAGTAGATATCGGAAACACCAATATTGTGCTTGGATGTATAGAGCAGGAAAAGATTTATTTTGTGGAGCGGGTATCAACTAACATCTCCAAGACAGAACTGGAATACGTGGTTGAACTTAAGACCCTTCTTGACCTGTATCGGATTCAGGTGGAAGAAATCACAGGATGTATCATTGCATCCGTTGTTCCTCCGCTTACCAATATCGTAAAAACGGCTATGGAGAAATATCTCCATACCACGCCTTTGATTGTAGGTCCGGGGGTCAAGACAGGGTTAAATATCCTGATGGATAATCCGGCACAGATTGGCGCAGATTTAATCGTAAATGCTGTGGCTGGGCTAAAATATTACGGAGCCCCGATTATCATGATTGACATGGGCACGGCGACCACCATCAGCGTAGTAGACGATAAGAAAAATTACATCGGCGGCATGATTCTGCCCGGCGTCAAGGTATCTTTGGAATCGCTGGTAAATCGCACGTCCCAGCTACCCAAGATCAGCCTGGAAGCACCGAAGAAGATTATCGGCAAAAATACCATAGACTGCATGAAGAGCGGCATCATTGTGGGGCAGGCGGCGAGTATGGACGGTATGATCGAACGGATATGGGAGGAATTGGGCTACAAGGCGCAGGTGGTTGCCACCGGCGGACTGGCAGGCTGCATCGTACCTCATTGTAAGAAAAAGATTATTTATGATAATGAACTGACCTTGAAAGGACTGAATGTCATTTACAGGAAGAACACGGAATCTGCGGTTTAAGGATGGGAGGAAAAGATGCTACAGGGAAAACACGTTGTACTTGGCGTAACAGGCAGCATTGCCGCTTACAAGATTGCCATACTTGCAAGTATGCTGAAAAAGCAAAAAGCGGATGTAACGGTGATCATGACGCAGAATGCCACCAACTTTATCAATCCCATTACCTTTGAGAGTCTGACAGGAAATAAGTGTCTGGTAGATACTTTTGACCGGAATTTTCAGCACAGTGTGGAGCATGTGTCCCTTGCAAAGCAGACGGACGTGTTTTTGATTGCGCCGGCATCTGCCAATGTAATCGCAAAGGCGGCTCATGGGATAGCAGATGATATGCTGACCACGACCCTGCTTGCCTGCCAGTGCCCGAAGGTGATTGCGCCAGCCATGAATACGAGGATGTATTTAAATCCGATTGTACAGGATAACATGAAGATTTTGGAGCATTATGGCATGAAAGTGATCACGCCGGCAACTGGCTATTTAGCCTGCGGCGACACGGGAGAGGGCAAGATGCCCGAGCCAGAACTTTTAATGGAATCTATCATAGAGGCGCTGACCCCTAAGGATATGCAAGGAATCAAAGTACTGGTGACGGCGGGACCCACCAGGGAAAAAATCGATCCCGTACGTTATATCAGCAACCATTCTACCG
>BLLW01000197.1 GCA_011959285.1 Lachnospiraceae bacterium
AAAAAGAGTGACATCTGCGCCTGTATTTTCTTTCACTTTATCAATAATGGAAAAATCCTCACTGATCTGGTGTTCTCCTTTGAACAGGACTGCCCCGTCTTCGTCTTCTGCCATATGATAATCCCCCAGATACAGATCATCATACATCATGAGGATGGTACTGCTCAAATCCTCCAGCCCCTTTTGTGCCTCCTGTCCTATGGAATCTGCCAGGCTTTTCGTGCATAAAGCCGTTATCGCCAGTACCAGCAGGACGATGGGTATAATCGAGATTCTAAGCAATGCCCAGTATAAGCTGTTTTGTTCTATCTTCTTCATCCGCCCTCCAATAGTGCTATGGATTTTAACGGTTCTCATTCACATAAAGCTGCACTCTGCTCTGGATAATGGACGCCACATCCTTCGCACTCTTCTGTCCGGCAAAATACGGCGCTGACTCTTCCGTGATAATATTCAGCAGCGTATCATCCTGTTTATAGACTTGCGTAAAGCTATAAAGCTGTTCCATAAATGCATCCGTCTCTTCCTTCGTCATCGGCGGAATGATGATTTCCTGACCATTGATGTAATAGGTGCTGTCATACTCCTCTTTATTTCCGTTTTCATCCATATAGTATGGTTTTTCCATTGCTTCTGCAGCAAGCTCATTGAGACGCTTAATACTGATTGGAAATCCGTATCTGACATTTTCCTCCTGATATTCATCGGTTAAGAAGGTTCGCAAGAACGCCCAAGCTCCCTCTTTATTGCTTGATTTAGAAGACAGTGCAAACTGCATATCCGCCGAAATAACAGAGCCGTCTTCATTAGAGGACGGGAAACCTATCATAGTGATCTTTTCCCCGAAAGTTCCCTTTTCAATGTTGTTATAATCTCTAAAATTGCTCAGATAATATACGGATCCAAGTACTTTTCCTTCCCTCCACATAGATTCATAATTGTTCCAATAATCGTCTGTAAAGATTTCATCATCGATCTCGTCGGGGAAGGTTCCAATAAATTCAAGCATCTGAACAAATTCATCGGAATTAAAATTACAGGTACCGCTTTCCCAGTCGATGAACTGATTCCCCGACATGGACATACAGTACATGAGCATGGTGCTCCTTGTAGTGCTTTCCAAAAGCTGTGTTCCCTCAGGCTTTGAAGCTAGCAAATCTCTCGCCTCCTGCACCGTCCATCCTCTCTCCTCTCCCACATCGGAAGCCTTTGCTAGAATTGTATGAATGGAATAAGATGGTACAAGGGAGTACATTTTCCCATTTACAGAATATGCCTCCACGATATTGGGCATAAAGTTATTAATGTCAAGCTCCTCATCCTTTTCAATATATGGCTTTAAGTCCTCAAAAAGTCCCTTTCCAATATAACTTTCCACAGGCATTGCATAATTGAGCAAAATAATATCCGGCACCTTTCCCGATGCAATATCTGTATTGAGCCTGCTAAGCCCTGCCATGTAGTCATCGTCTGTGGCATATAAAGAGCCGTAATCCACGATGGAGATTCTGTAATCTTCATTTTCCTTATTAAAACTGATGGCACTGCGTCGCACATTCCAATTAGAATCCGCCATGGCTAACACGATAACCTGCTTTTCCTTAACCTCCTCCGGAGGCACCTTCGTAAACATGGCAAGTGTATTATTTCCCGTATCCATATTATCATATGTCGCAAAGAAATCTTCGTCATTGACGCCCACTACCTGATATAGACCATAGATTTCCAGATCAGAATCGATAAAGCTCATGATCTGTTTTTTGTCAGAATCCCCTATATTATATCCATACACGCCGTAGCTGTCCGTAAGATACAGATCATATCCTTTTCCCGGGTAGAAGAAATAGTTAAATGAGGATCCGGGAAGTTTATTTTTCTCTCCCATCGTCCCCGTTTCCAAATCTACCGTAACAAAAGCCATTCCGCTGTCTTCATAAATTGCCGCAATCAAACTTCCATCCTCAAGGGTAAGAAAGTTTGCGCTTTCAAACGCGCTCTGATTTCCACTTTGCGGCATGACACCTACATAATTGCCCTCCAAATCAAATTTCATGAATATGCCGTATGAATTGATGTATATGCCTTTCTCCTTGTCCAGAACTAGATCTCTCACATAGAGATAACCATTCTCCTCTCCTAACTGTGCAAAATCCGGTATATCATTGAGCTTGACAGAAAACAGTTCCTCCCCGGAAAGGGTCATCTTTACAAGATAATAATCGTCAATATATTCGACCTCTCCTGCATCTTCAACTGCTATGTCAGCTGCAATCTCATCTTCGATCCCGTCAGCTGCCGCATCCTCATCTTCCTCACCGGAAGGCGTATCACTAGGCATATCTTCTGGATGGTAATCATTTTTGATGC
>BLLW01000198.1 GCA_011959285.1 Lachnospiraceae bacterium
GCCTGCGGAAAAGGCAGACCGCCGCACATAGAAAAAGGGCCTGTGAGCCCTCTTCCTCTTTATCCTTAGTACAGTAAACTATCTTTATCCAGCCTTTCCTCTAAAGCCTCAATGATTCAATCATCTCATGGGCAATACTGATATCCGTCAATTCATCCGGAAGTCTGGAACGCAGATGCCACTCTGCCTCCGCCAGTTCTTTCCTGTCAAGGCGGATTTCATCAGGGCCGTCCAGCCTTGCGGTATAGCCTGCGATCACGGAGCCGGAGAACCCCCACGGCTGGCTGCCAAAATACCGTAAGTCCCGGATGCGGATGCCTGTCTCCTCATAGGCCTCCCTCTCCGCCGCTTCCTCCAGCGTCTCCCCCGTCTCCACGAAACCGGATATGAGTACCCACTGCGGGAGGGAGCGGTCTGCATATTTTGTCATCAGCAGCCTGTCCCCGTCCGTGACCGCCACCATTACCACCGGGGCGATGCCGGGATATACCGTGTTCCCGCATTCCGGGCAGGCAAGCGCCCTCTGCCCCGGCTTCCTTTCCATCCTCCCGCTGCACCTGCCGCAGTACCTGTTCCCTTCATACCAGCGGCTTAAGTGCAGGGCCGTGGCCCCGGCAAAGAAAGCCCATTCCGGCAGGACGTCCTTTAATTCACAGATGGGGAAATACCCAAGCCCCCGGCATCCGGACATCTCCTGCCCCAGCAGGTAAACGGGCTCCTTGCATACCCGGAACAGGAATACCGCCCTGCTTTCCATTTTTCCTGCCGGATGCCCCAAATCCCGGAAGGACGGGAGGCTCCTGCGCCCGTCCCCCATATCCCGCAAAAGCACATCCTCTCCCCGGAAGGAGAAAAAGCAGTCATCCGGAGCCGGGATCGTATCTCTGTATGCCGTGTCCAGCCTGTAAGGGGAGATATCCTGTATCATGGCTTCCCTCCTTACAGATGCCGCAGGTTCTCACGGTACCTGCGCAGCTCCTTTTCATCCACAGCGCCGATGACCTCATCCAGCCACTTTACCATCCGTTCCCTGTCCTTCGGCAGATACCCCTCCACGTTGATGCAGTTCGAGGCCCCCATCGTTGCAAAATAGGTATCTATGTCAAGGCTGCCGATCAGCGTCCTCAGTTCATACAGCTTTTCTATCTCCGTTTCCTCCGTCCAGTTCCCAGCCTGGATTTCCCGGTACAGCTCCGAGGTCGGATAGACCGTCAGCATGGAGGAAACGATGACCTTCGGGTGGAGCTGGTTGAACACCTCCGCCGTGTTCTTCACCCCTTCCTCCATATGCCCGGAGCCGTATATCCCGGCAAGGTAGAAGAAGTTATAGTCCATCCCTGCCTCATCCAGCCTTTTACACTCTTCTATGATTTCCTTCGTGCCGAACCCTTTATGCATGAAGGACAGGGATTCCTCGTCACCCGCCTCCACGCCGATGGTAAGGCTGTTGTACCCAAGCCCCCGCAGCTCCCGTAGCTGCTCCGTGGTCTTCGGCGTGATGTCCGTGATGCGGGCGAAACAGCCGATGGACTGCGCTTTTGGGTAATATTTCCGCACCAGTTCCGCCAGCGTTTTCAGCTTGTCAAAACTTAAGACGAACGGGTTTGCCCCGGTGAAGAATACCCTCTTTGCGTTCCTGTAGTAGCGGCTGATCTCCTTCAAGTCCGCCTCCACCTCGGATAAAGGCGACATACGGAACTTAAACGGCACGTCCTCATAGAGCGTGCAGAACTTGCACTTGTGGTGGGTACAGCCCGCCGTCACCTGTACCAGTGCGCTCCCCGCCTCATAGGGCGGCCTCCATATCGTTCCCGTGTAATGCATAAAACATCTCTCCTTCCTGTCTGTAAAAGTCTAACTGACGATACCCCTGATCTCCTTTAAGTCCCGGATACCGTTTTCCTCCATGTACTTTTCCAGCCCGCCGATGATCTCCGGCATGGCACAGGGGTTCCTGAAATTCGCCGTCCCCACCGCCACTGCGGCAGCCCCGGCCATGATGAACTCCAGCGCATCCTCCGCCGTCTGAATCCCTCCCATCCCGATGATCGGGATATTTACCGCCCGGCAGACCTGCCAGACCATCCGCAGCGCAACCGGCTTTATGGCAGGCCCGGACAGACCGCCCGTCTTGTTTGCCACGCAGAACGCCCTTTTCTTCACGTCAATCCTCATGCCCGTGATGGTATTGATCAGCGAGAGCGCGTCCGCACCGCCGGCCTCCGCCGCCTTTGCGATCTCCGTTATGTCCGTGACATTCGGCGTCAGCTTCATGGAAACAGGCTGCGCCGCTTTCTTTTTTATCTCCTTCGTGATGTACTCCACCATCCCCGGCTCCTGCCCGAAAGCGATCCCGCCATGCTCCAC
>BLLW01000199.1 GCA_011959285.1 Lachnospiraceae bacterium
ATATGGAAACGCTTTGGAATGCTTGCATTCCAGAGCGTTTTTATATATCTCTGTTCATAGGAACGCAAGAATGACCGAGATGAAGCGAAGCGGAATCGAGGTTATGCTTGCGTTCGCAGATAACGTCCGGAAGCCGCGATAATGTCTGTTAGCCAGCAAACAGAGATAGGCAGCAAAACATCAAATATAGACTTGGTTGTTTTTTAGGTTTTGTTGATTTTTGTGATATAATTGCATATAATAAAAACAGATAGGAAACTATCTTTGGAGAGTTCCTGCCAGATAGTGGAAGATTTTAAACTCGTAGGGAGCAGTAATGCTCCCTCATTTTTTTTAAGAGGGATAGAATGGAAGAATTCAAACTGTATAGTGTGTCAGACGAATACATAGAGTATTTGCGGAAAGTGTTTCCAAATGTATATTCAAATAAGGAAACAGCGAGAACTCATACCTGAAAGTATGTTGGTATAGTGTTATGTTTGGAAAATTATCATTACTATATACCGATGTCTTCGCCAAAAGAAACAGATTATCAGATTGCTGGCGAGAAAAAGGTAATTAAAAAGAGTATTGTTCCGATTATACGGATCGTGGTAAAAAATTCAAAGGGACAAAAGGAGTTAAAGGGAACTCTGCGAATTAGTCATATGATACAGGTTCCGCCTTCAGAACTACAGCTTTATGATATCGAAAATGAGCCGGACAGTACATATAAAGATTTGGTACAGAATGAAATGATATTTATTCGTAAAAACCAGGATAAAATTCTTGCTAATGCAAAATTGTTATATAAGCAAAAAACAGAAAATGACTTCTCGGCAGGACATGTAAAAGCTGCATTAGAGTATAAAGCTTTAGAGAAACTATGCGGAGATTTTATGAGTGAAAAGAAATAAGAAAAACAATGTGGAATTGTTAGGGAATGTATAGATAAGTGACAGGTAACTAACAAATGCTTTGAAAATGCCGAAAAATAAGGATCTGAAACTATCAAAGAGATAAGCAGTTCGCAGATAACGTACGGAAGCAGTGGAGATATATATGCAAAACCCACAGAGATATTTTGTTTGTGGGTTTTTTGATGATATGATATACTCATACTGAACTAACCCATTGGTGTAACGGAGGTGTGAGTATGTTTCCAAAAGTGGTGCAGGTTGTGCCAATGCGGGATTATTCCGTATATGTATATTTTGAAGATGGAAAGATTGTACTCTATGATATGCCGCAGATGATTGAGAAAGAGGCTATTGCATAATTCATGGAGCTTTTTGTACAAAATGCCAGTAGATATTTATCAGAAAATGAGTATAATATAAGTAAGAAGTTCGGTTGAACCTCTTATTATTCTGTCGGGACTGCATATCGGCATTTATAGAAAAGGTGCAGATACAAATGTTTTTGTAATTTCATCGGTAAGAATAAAGAGTGAAGGTCTCCATTAACCTTTGGTAGCCAATCCATAAAGAGATGAACATTAAAGAGGGTCTCCATTAACCTTCGGTAATTAATCCGTAAAGAGATGAACATTAACGAGTGGGAAGTTGGTATAACTTCCCACATTTTTTGAAAAAGAGGTAAAATAGTGTTTAAGTTTGATGGGAATATAAAGTTTATTAACATAGATTCAAACTATATTCCATTATCTTCTGCAAAAGAAAAGCATAAAAATTGGAAAAATATTAATCAGGAATGTTATCTGGTGTATGAATATGCTTTGAAGTCAAAAATGGGAGATGCAGATATTTGGGTACAATATGATGAGGGAAATTTGGTAAAGCATATCATGGCGGTGATAGATATTAAGAAAATGATTCCCGTTAAATTAGGAGTGTATAAAGAAGTAAATTTGAATAAAGAAAATGCTGATACACCGGAAGTGGCAAAATATAAGGATTTAATGAATAAAGAATACTCTTTTTGTCTGAAAATTGCAGGAGATTTAATAAAGAAAGCTAATAGGTTGTATAGCAGCCAGGTGACCACGGGAAAAGTCAAAAAATTTTGTTGTGATTTTAAATTGCTGGAGCAGGTGTGCGATACATACGTGATTTAATATGAAGATTAAAACAAGAACATTTAGCCAAGCGATTGTATGGGGTTGAATTAAGTGCTGTGGGTAAGTGACAAGTAACTAACACAGTGCTTGAGAAATGCCGGAAATTTCATTGTTTTATGGAATACGAGTAACCATGTAAGGCAGTTAAAATTGATTTTACCATGGTGCGTTCTGCATTAGGATGAATTGATGCAGAATTGGGAATTATCAAAGGATGGAAAGATTGTACTCTATGATATGTCGCAGATGATTGAGAAAGAGGCTATCTAATTATAAATTTTAGGCAAGGAGAAACGG
>BLLW01000200.1 GCA_011959285.1 Lachnospiraceae bacterium
ATCCAGCATGCCATCTGTACTAAATTCTTCAGCCATGTCCTACTCCTTTCCTGTAATTTTATTTTCTTTTGTCACTCTTTTTGTCAAATCAGATTAAGTTTTTTGAGCGCCTGCTCAAACCTTTCCTGATCGATGGGCTTTCCTGAATAAATGGTACATCCAAGTTCAAAAGCCATTTTAACATTCCTTTCTTCATTTAAAGCAGTCGTCATAATTACTTTCACTGCCTGATCTTCCGGAATATTTCTCTGCTTCTCCAGATTGCGGATACCTACAAGTGCCTGATACCCATCCATAACCGGCATCATAATGTCCAGACAAACCAAATCATAAGGTTCTCCATCCTCCAATGCCATCATAAATGCATCCACTGCCTCCATTCCATCCACAGTAACATCACATTCGCCGTACTTAGACAAAAAACTCACCATAAATTTTCTTGTAGCAAAATCATCTTCTGCTAATAAAATTTTCATATTATCTCTCCTTTACGCTTCACTTCATAATATGTATGCATTTCCTGCCATAAAACCTATTATGATAAAAGGCTCAAGAATCTACATTCCTGTGCCTTATATCATTTTAATCAATACTTATCAAATCCATCTCCAAGAGAAATGACCTGCTCATTCGCGTTTGATGCAGCTGTATAAGAGCTTCCTGTGGAAGCAGAGCGTCCCGACCCCAGATTGTAGATAGAAAGCATCTCTCTCATCCTTGCTGCCTGATTGGACAGTTCCTCACTTGCCGCTGCACACTCTTCACTGGTAGCAGAGTTGGTCTGTACAACCTGAGATACCTGTGTAATTGCCTGCTCAATCTGTGCCACTGCAGTTGCCTGGTAATTGGAAGATTCTGCAATACCATTAATAATCACTTCACTCTGCTGTACCGTCTTGGCAATAGCATCCATAGCCTTTGCAGTATCATCTGCGATTTTGCTTCCTGAATTAACTTTGTTGATGGATGCCTCAATTAACTCTGCCGTCTCTGCCGCTGCTGCTGCACTCTTAGCAGCAAGACTTCTTACTTCTTCTGCAACCACTGCAAATCCTTTTCCTGCTTCCCCTGCTCTTGCTGCTTCAACAGCTGCATTTAACGCAAGGATATTGGTCTGGAATGCGATATCGTCAATAACCTTGATAATCTTGGAAATGCTCTCGGAGGACTTGTTGATATCCTGCATTGCAGCCATCATCTGCTTCATCTGCTCATTTCCTTCTTTTACATCATCAATTGCTACGCCGACAAGACCGGATGCCTCATTTGCCTGTTCTGCATTCTGTTTGGTCTTTTCTGCAATTTCATCAATAGACGCCGTAATCTCTTCTATGGCACTTGCCTGCTCTGTAGAACCCTGTGCCAGTGCCTGGCTTGCACTTGCCACCTGTGAAGAGCTGACTGTAACCTGTGATCCCGCATCACTGATATTGGACAATGCATTTAAATTATCATCTACCAGCTTCTTTAATGCATTACCAAGTACATCATCGCCCGACTTCACATTAACCTGAACGGTAAGATTACCATTTGATACCTCTTCTGCAATCTGTGCCTGATATTTTATATTGTTGACAACTTCTGTATATTTGTCTACCAACTCGCCAAACTCATCATTATGATATTTTACCAGTTCGATATCCACACGCCCCATAGCAATATCACTGGCCGCTCTGGACAATTGTTCAACGGATTTATTGATTATCTTAATCAGTGCGAATGCAATAGCAAGAGAAATTACAACCGATACAAATATAAAAGCAAAGCTGGTATAATTTGACAAATTAGCCACCGTCTTTATTTCTGCTAAGCCTGTATCTTTTGCTTCGTTAATAGCACTAAGAAGAACCTCTGACTTCTCTGCATCTGCACCGATTTCCTGCATAATCTGCTTAATGTCCTCAAGTTCTTCATTCTGCATTTTAACAACTCTGTCATTAATTCTGTTCACCGAAGACATTCCTACCATTACATTAATAATTGTAAGCACAATAGGAATCAAAAATCCTATAATCATTTTTGTTTTAATTTTCATATCATTCATAGTCTCATACCTCTCATTCTTCTTCACTTGTCATGTCATCTGCCTGCTCAACTACTGCCAGGTCATCATCATTCAACAGTTTATCAGGATCCAGCAATAACTTTACCGAATTCCCTACTTTTCCAATACCATATACATATTTGCTGTGTGCCTTGTCTGTCCGTCCTATGGTCGGCGGTGGCAGAATACTGTCTTCCGCAATGTCTACTACCTCTGCAATCTTCTCCACAATCA
>BLLW01000201.1 GCA_011959285.1 Lachnospiraceae bacterium
ACATCAAGAAGGTGAAGGGATTATCGGGGTGTACACAGCTTGGGGACGGAAGCATCGCTTTAATATTAGACGCTGCCGGATTGGTAGAATAAAGGCAGCAGAAAGGAATGGTAAGACATATGGATGAAACAAGCGTGAGCAGTCAGGTACAGGAAACCCAGGATGAATCCCCTAAGAAAGATGTGCAGAAGGGAATGTATATGACCTTCAAATCGGGGAATGAGTACTTTGGGCTGAAAATCCAGTATGTGAGCGAAATTATCCAGTACCAGGCGATTACGGCGATTCCGGAGACGGAAGATTACATCAAGGGTCTGATCAATCTGCGAGGGAAGGTCATCCCAGTCATCGATGTGCGTCTGCGCTTTAGGCAGGAGCCGTTCGAGTATGATGACAGAACCTGTATCATAGTCCTGAATGTGAGATCCATGCTGATAGGGCTGATTGTGGAGAAGATTGCAGAGGTAGTAGACATTGCGGAAGACAGTATTCTGCCGCCGCCTACTATAGGACGGACAGACAAGGCACACAGTAAATATGTGTACGGAATCGGTAAGGTGGGAAATTCGGTGAAGCTTTTGCTGGATCCTGATAAACTGTTGAATGATGATGACCTGACAGCAGTTGAGCAGACAGATGACATGACAAGTGAAGAAGAATGAGAGGTATGAGACTATGAAAGATATGAAGATGAAAACAAAAACAATTCTGGGTTTTGCAACGCCTATCGTGCTTACAGTTTTCAATGTCATACTTGGTGATATGGCAGCAAAAGGGGTTTTAACTGTAGATCACCCAGAAAGCTATTTAAATAATGCCCGTATTTTTACTGGTATTGTGGCAGTGATATCTGCAATTATTACAATTGTTATTGCGACCTTTCTAATCAAGGCAATCGATAAGAACGTGGGGCAGTTTTATGAAGCAGCCAAAGTGATTGCGATGGGGCGCGTGGATGTTAATTTAGTGAGATATCATGATGATGAATTTGGCGCATTGGTTGATGAATACACGAAGGTAGTCGACAACATTAAATATCAGTCTCAGGTTGCAGAAGAAGTTTCAAACGGTAATCTGACCATCACTGTCAATCCTAAATCGCCGGAAGACCTTTTAGGAAATTCCATGAAGAAATTGGTTGAGGATAATCTTCATGTCTTATCCAATATCAGTGAAGTTGGCTCGCAGGTCACCATTAGCGCTTCCCAAGTGGCAAGTGCAAGCCAGGCATTGGCACAGGGTTCTACCGAACAGGCAAGCGCTATTGAGGAGATTACGGCATCTATCGATGAGATTGCAGAGAAGACCAAGCAAAATGCAGAACAGGCGAATGAGGCATCCGGTCTTGTCGGTGTGGCAATTGATGATGTAAAAGATGGAAATGAGCAGATGAAGCAGATGGTGCTTGCAATGCAGGATATCAATAAGTCTTCTGAAAGTATTTCTAAAATTATCAAGGTTATCGATGATATCGCATTTCAGACCAATATCCTTGCATTAAATGCAGCTGTTGAAGCAGCAAGAGCAGGGGAAGCTGGAAAGGGATTTGCAGTGGTTGCAGAAGAGGTAAGAAGTCTTGCTGCTAAGAGTGCAGCAGCAGCAGCAGAGACAGCAGAGCTGATTGAAGCTTCCATTAATAAAGTTAATTCGGGAAGCAAGATTGCAGACGACACAGCAAAGGCGATGGATACGATTGCCAAGACGGTACAGAAGAGTGAAGTGATCATTAATGGTATTGCAGAATCTTCCAATTATCAGGCGACTGCAGTGGCGCAGATCGAGCAGGCAATCACACAAGTGTCCCAGGTGGTACAGACCAACTCGGCTACCAGTGAAGAGTGTGCAGCAGCCAGCGAGGAATTGTCCAACCAGGCGGCAAGGATGAGAGAAATGCTTTCTATCTACAATCTCGGTGCAGGAAGTGCTTCTTCTTTCCAAGGCTCATACAACAACGGTACGGCATCAAATGCAAATGAACAGGTGATTTCTCTTGGAGACGGCTTTGATAAATATTGATGCATTTGCGATAAAAAAGCAGGGATGAAAATCCCTGCTTTTTTAAGGGTGCGCCTTGCGGCGCACGTCGCTAACGGATGAAAGTTCCTAATCCGCCCTAGTAGTGGGAAGGATACAGCTGAACACCAAGGGTGTCCATCGCGAGGTGGAATCTGAAGGAAGGTGCAGGTTATGAAAAGCTATACATTATGCAAAGTTAATGAAAGAAATCCTTATAAATAAAG
>BLLW01000202.1 GCA_011959285.1 Lachnospiraceae bacterium
TCTGTCCACACTTATATACTAACACCACTTCCTTTTCCCGTTCCGGCTGCCTTGCCTGCCGCAAGATACTGTCTACGTTCTGCTTGATTGTATCATACTGCTTTACTTTCTTTTTCAGCTTCCCGTACTCTTGATACAGCTTGTCTTTTTTCTCCGTAAGCTCTTTATATTCCGTATGCAGCGTTTTGAAGTCGGGCAGCTTCCCGCCGTTCTTTGCCGCCTGCAACGTCTTAGCGGCGGCTTCGTGAATGATAATGCTGCTCTCATTTCCCCGCAGGAACTTTTCTTTGTCCTTTGCCTTTTTGTACTGCATATAGACCGCCTTTGTCTGTTGGTATGCGGATATGTTTTTCATCAAGAGGGATATGTCGGACAATCGCTTTTCCAAGCCTTTCAGCGTGGCGGCGGTATCTTCGCTTTCGGTATGCACTTCATCAAGAACCGCCTGCAACTGCTCATACTCTGAAATGTCATGCTCCGTTAGGAAATTCAAAGTCTTTGCCGCCTGCTTCAAGTTGTGTATCTTCGCCCACTGTTCAAAGCCTTTGCTCTCCGCTGCCTTGATACTGTTCTGAATGTCTATCAACATAGAGATACCCACTTTTTCCTGCCTTAACGCTTTCGGCTTCGCCCGGTACGTCCCGGCGATCCTCTCCGTTATGGCTTCCACGGTGTAGGCCTCCCCAAGCGTCTTAGAACGGGTAAAGCGTTCCTGCCCCGGCGCACGGAACGAAACAAACTTGCCCCGCTTGACCTCATAGCCCGCCGCTTCCATGAGCCGCAGGAAATCATCAAAATCTTTCGCTTTGGGAATGGCAGCGTCAATCAACGCTTTCAGCTTTGCTTTCCAACTTGTCCCTTTCCGTTCAGCGTCCCATTCCGCATATTTCTTTCCCTTATCCTGCCCCGGCGTGACGACTGACAATCCATGCTCTTTACACAGCCTGTCACTTTCATTCCGTATCTGATAATAGCTTTTCTTGTTGGAAACATACTTGCGGTGTGTCGCAAAATCGACCGCACAAAATATGATGTGGTTATGGATATGCCCCTTGTCGATATGGGTAGTCAATACATACTCATATTTACCTCCAAGAACCTTGTCCGCAAGCTCCTTTCCTATGCGGTGGGCTTCCTCATAGCTGACCTCTCCGGGCGCAAAAGACTGAATTAAATGGTGTCCGAGGTTGTCCCCTTTGTCCCGTGCCTTTGACAGCGTAAAGCCAAACTCAATATCTGCCGTCTGATACGAGCAGCCATAGGAGGAAATCAAAATCTGATTGTCCGTCTTGTCGGGATTGCAGATATAATCAATCGCCTTATTCAGCGTAGTTTTGATAGGGTGTATCTTTGTAACTGCCATATCTTATCCAATGCCCCCTTTATTTCCTCTAAATCCTCTTTGTAGGCGTTCCCGGTGGAGTTGACCCGCTTTGCTATCTGATTGACGTTTACGCCGACTTTCTGTATCTCTGCTGTCTGCTCCTTGACTGCCGTATAGTCCAACTGGATAATGTAACCGTCAATCGCCATTTTCCGTAAGTACGCCCCCAAGTTGTCCGTTTGCAGCAGCTTCATTTTTTCCTCAATCAGTGTGCGCTCCTGCTCCGTCACATAAAATTTTAACTGGATAGCCCGTTTTCTCTCTGCCATAGCTTACGCTTCCTTTCCGTTTTTTAGAGGGTTTGGGACACTTCCCAACAAGCAAAATCCCCACAAGTCCCGCAGGGCGGGGAATGGGGATTTTACGGGATTGGGTACTCAATCCCTATGAATAACTCTTATTAGGAACACGAAAACGCAAGGTTTTTGACGAAAATAAAAGAAAAAGATTGAAACTATCACATTACGCAGAAAGCCGTCCTTGAAAATGGGGCGGTTTTTCTGTGCGATATGGCCGGAGTCCACTGGGGGCCGCCCTGCTTTGGTTATCAAGGCGGCCCCAGCAGCCCCGGCCATTCTACCCGAAAAATCTAAATATCGCATGGTGGCTTCGAGACAAAATGTCCCAAAGCAATCGTTGTCCCCGCGCATTTTTACATAGGGGCTCTGGTGGTATATCCCCCGTCGCCGCCTACTATTAAGCACAGGCGGGAGCTGGCGGTCAAGGGTGCGTAGCAACGCCGCTTGCGGCGGCTTACCCTTGACGGCTTGCCCCGGCTGTGCTACCCCTCCGGCGCGGCGGGGGATATATCCTCCAGAGCCGCCCCCTTTCCCA
>BLLW01000203.1 GCA_011959285.1 Lachnospiraceae bacterium
ATCTTTTCTAATTCCCTTATCGCACTTTCTCTTAAGGTTGTCATAAAACTATCTCCCTTTAGTTTTGCATATACCATATACAACATTATGATTGCTGCAGGTATATTATATCTCCATAATATGCTTGTAGCAAATAAAACTTTATTGTTTGAAATTGGCGTTTTAATATTCTGTAGGTAAAATCACAAGTTTTTGCATATTTAATGATAAATTTGAAGTAGGAAATTGTTTCTATTTAAATAAAGGATTCCCCATGGGAAGTCAGATACCGCTAAAAGCAAAGAAAGATGCTATAGTACAATAAAGGCTCCCAAATCCAATTAGCGTACATAGAAAAGTGACAATCTGAATGTACTATACCAAGATTCCTTCAAGTGATAACGAAATATTTTCGACAATATTTTTGTCCAACAACCAATTCGGGAAGATTTAAGAGGTAATGAAAAGGATGAACTTCATTTTACAAATCCTATATGTGGGACAAAACCATTTGATGGATATCCTACAGAGGAAGAATTTTTATCCAAATTTACCAGTAAGAATGCACAGGAGGCGAATGGGATAGATAAATATTACGATCACCTTCCAGTATATACGGATGGAAATATGTTTTTTAATGGAGCGCAGCCATGTGACAAGGAAAAGAATTGCTATATAGATAAAAAGCATAAAATAAAATTGTCTGTTTTACAGAAGGACAAAAATATTTTTTTGAGCACTAATTTATACGATTATGTGCCGCGGTTTGACAATAAGCTGATTAGTACTGCTGTTATGGGAGTTGCATTTGAATCTGAACAAAGATTTGAGGCGCCGGATGGTTCTGAATTGATTTTACTTGAAATTGTATGATATTGTCCAAAAATAAACAACTGGTGCCAATATCTGGTTGACAGCCGGGTAAAATTGGAATATAATAAAAACATAGTATTCCTACCAAGTTAATATGATATTAAAAACAGAAAGATTAGAATTACGAATATGGAGGAGGAAATGTTATGAGTCAAGTGAAGGAAAGCGCGTTGGAGCTGATTGGGAAAACACCCGTATTGAAGCTGAATCGCTATGCGGAAAAAGCAGGAGTTACCAAGGCGGTCATTCTTGCCAAACTGGAGTATTTGAATCCTGCCGGTTCTGTGAAGGACCGTGTTGCCCTTGCCATGGTGGAGGATGCGGAAGAGAAAGGAATCTTAAAGCCGGGAGCCGCCATTATCGAGCCTACATCCGGCAATACAGGCATTGGACTGGCAGCAGTAGCGGCGTCAAAAGGATATCGGGCAATTTTTACGCTTCCTGATACCATGAGCGTTGAGCGCAGAAACCTGTTGGCGGCTTACGGGGCGGAGCTGGTGCTTACGGAAGGCGCTAAGGGGATGAAGGGAGCTATAGCCAAAGCGGAGGAATTAAAAGAATCGATTCCTGGGGCAGTCATTTTAGGACAATTTGTAAATCCCGCCAATCCTGCGGCACACAGAAGGACCACAGGACCTGAAATCTGGGAGCAGACGGAAGGGAAGGTAGACATCTTTGTAGCAGGTGTGGGAACCGGGGGAACCATCACCGGTGTGGGAGAGTACCTGAAATCCCAAAATCCTGACATAAAGGTGGTAGCAGTAGAACCTGCCACTAGCCCTGTCCTATCGGGCGGAGCCCCAGGCGCGCACAAGATACAGGGAATCGGCGCAGGCTTCGTACCGGAGGTGCTGAATGAAAAGATTTACGACGAAATCATCACAATTGAAAATGAAGATGCGTTTACAGAAGGAAAAGCGTTTGCGGTGAGCGAAGGAATCTTGGTGGGAATCTCATCAGGCGCAGCGCTCAAGGCAGCTTCTATCCTGGCGAGGAGAACGGAGAATGAAGGAAAAGTAATCGTCGCCCTCCTGCCGGATTCAGGTGACAGATATTTGTCTACCCCATTGTTTGGCAGCCATTGAAAATTGCTTCCGGATTGAACTTTTCGCAGGTAATGACGATGGGAAGTCCAAAGTCCTGAGGGATAGAACGGATTGTCCGGCGGCTGCGCTGCTTGAGTGAGCGTGCCAGATCATTTGGGACATAATTCATCTTTTTGCCGTTTGTAAAATAAACTGTCTGCGCTCTTCACTGACACGTCCTTTTCCCGTAAATACATTGGATACAGTTGCCACCGAGACATTACATGCTTTGGCGATTTCCTTGATGGTTGTCATATAGCATTTTCC
>BLLW01000204.1 GCA_011959285.1 Lachnospiraceae bacterium
GAAGAAATGTAAAAATACCTTCACCAGGGGATTTATTTATCCTAAGTAATTTTAAACAGACAAGGAGTGTCATTTATGATAGTGGTAGCAAGTTTAATATTTTTGGAGGTTAATGATGGAAAAAGTAAGTAAAAAGAAATTGGAAAATGCATTGCAAAGAGCACTCGCACTTGAGTTCGTGAGTGATTATTGTAAAGAGAATAGTATATCAATAGATAAACTGCAAAATGAGGAATTTTATTTAATGTATAATGAGTGTCTATTTGCGCATCCAAGTGATATTGAGCCAAATGGATTATTGAATGACTTGGAAACTTTGCCTAAAGTAACATTAGTTATCAAGCACGAAGACAATATATTGTCTATAGAGCAAACAGAATACACACAGGAGTTTTTGAGTGCTGATTAGTAAAAGGTAAATAAGAATAAGATTTTATTTGCTAATCAAGGATAATCTATTAATACTTAGCAAGAGGACAAAGGGAAAAAGCATTTTCAATTTTTGATTCAGAATGCAAAATCGGAGATTTCCTATAGACACCAAAAGGTCTTAGGATATCTCCGGTTTTTGTGGCTTCTATCTGTAAAGGTTTTGTACTTCTTTGCAGAAGCATTTGAGCAACCTGGTGGTGGCATGCAATATGAATTACCATCAATAGTCAATAAGTTGATTAGTGATAATTTCTTAAGGGAGATAAGGTGATGAAAAAAAATGAGTTAAGGGATGCACTAATAGAAATGGGAGTACCATCTATATTATATAATTTAGATGGTTATGGAAGAAAGGATGAGCGTTTTTGTTTGGAATTTACAAATAATGAGTGGAGAGTTTATTTTTCTGAGAGAGGAATTAAAACAACAAATGAGAAGTTTTCAACGGAAGAGGAAGCATGTCGATTTATTTTTGAACAGTTCTGTTAGATGACATTGTTTCTATTGATACACCAAAAGAAGATTCCCTAATGTAACAAATTTACAATATGCTCTTTCAAAATATTATGGTATTTTCCTTGATAATTCTCAAACACACATGTTACAATGGAACTTGCTGGCTAGGGAATATAAGGAGAATAATCTTCGCTAAAATCAAATAAAAACACAGTATCAGCGGTATTTTCAAAACTCGAAAGAGTCATGAAATACCGCTGATTATTTATCTGTTATTATAAGTAATATAACTGTACCAGCAAGGAAAACAGAATTGCATACTTTTGTTAAAAATAGATGGTATAGATTTTAGATATGTAGGTAGCATTGGAGAAAGGTTGAATTGAACTGCGGATAAAACCTAAATTTAGGAAGAACCTGCGGTTTACTAATTAAATTTATAATTTTGTTGCTCAAAAGTGATAGTACAATTGAGAGAGGGGTAAGATGTCTGCTGTAATTTAGGGAAATACAGCTGAAAATTACGGATGTGATGTTTGGGTAACAGGATGTTGAAATAGTTGAATGAGGGGTCAGCAAAGAACTTATTAGGATAATGTATTAAATTAGCTTGTAAACAGGATAGAAGGTGATGTAGAGTATAGTTATGGATACAACAAACATAGCACCCTGATCTAAGATTACCATGGAAAAGCCCAGATTTCTCAGAAATACCTATGATGTAGCCGATCATATGATGCTAAGTAAGAACCTTGAAAACCAAACATAACATTTGGAGAGATTTGAAACAACCTGTGGACAGCGGATTGAATGAAATTGGATTTGAGGAGAATCTGCGGTTTATCAGTTATGGTTTTGATCCGGTGGTTGGGAAGCATTTTGCCAAGGCGAGATTCTATGACGGCGGTCTGGGGCGGATGCTGGCGGAGGACCCTGTAAAGAGGGGACTGAATGGTTACAGTTACTGTGACAGTGATCCGGTAAATTATACTGACCCTACAGGCGAGATACCGAGTATTGTAATCGGAGGCGGAATTGGAGCGCTTGTCGGGGGTGTCTTCGGATTTGGAGGTTCGGCATTATCCCAGATTTGGGGCGGAGAGGATTTCATCTTCAGGAAAGCGTTTGGTGCAGCAGCGAACGGAGCAATCGTAGGCGGCGTGCGTGGGGCGCTGATAGGTTCGGGAGTAGGAGCCGGTGCGGCACTGGCGGTGGACTTCGGTGCAGGTACGCTGGGAAGTGCGGCGGAGCAGCTGATCGGAACCGGAAGGGCAAGTGTGAAGGAAAGCCTTAAGGACGGGCTGA
>BLLW01000205.1 GCA_011959285.1 Lachnospiraceae bacterium
AGGAGAAGCCGTCTTTTGACAGGAAAGCATAAATAGGGGGATTTGAATAACCAATAAGATTTCAAAAATTCCGTGAGTGCATATCCCCATAGGCTACAGAGGGACAGGGCAGGCTTCCCCGGTTTTCCGGCAGATTGGGGAATCGGGGAGCAGGGGGAGCTTTACAGATTAACTTTTTGGAGGCGTGGTTTGAAAAAGAAACTCATTATTGTTTTCGTGGTAATAGCGGTGATTCTGCTGCTGATTCCGGTTAAAAAGGTCTATGAGGATGGTGGGACACAGACCTATACAGCCCTGACTTATAAAGTGATTGTCTGGAAGCAGATAGATGGGAAAACAGGAACGGAATTTTACATTTTTCCTAACAATTTCCACCAGTTAGATTATTACGAGTGACTTTTGAAAGGCTGTTTTTGTATGGAGATAACAGGACGCGGCACAGAACGTCTATATGGGAAATAAGTTCCTCACCCTGCGGAAAAGCGAGGTCGCAAAAGTTGCGCCGGACAGGGCTTCTCCCCGGTTTCCGGCAGATTGGGGAGAGGCTTCATGAATGGCAAAGTTTTCTTTTAGCTGTTTTTGTAAAGAAAGCCAAAGCATAACAGGAAGGCAAGATATTATGAAAAGATTGATTATATTGGTTTTATGGGTGGTTTGTATGCTGGCTTTGCTTGTTGGGTGTTCCAGTCAGGAAAATGAAATAGGAGATATCGATAATCATACGCCGATTGCTTTGTTGGATGATGCGGTTGTTTATAACTATATTGATGATGACGGTGCATTGGTAATTGGACGATATGTTCTTTCCTCAAAAAGGCAATCCGATATCGTAAGTGTGGAAGAGTTTTATATTTCAAGTGGAAAACCTACAGTGATTGATAATTCTGTTATTCTGCCTGTAACCTTAAATACAAACGAACATAAACTTTTGATGGTAAACGCTGATTCTGACACATCTGAAATGATATTTAGCGAATTTAATTCTTATCCAATGGACGCAGTTTCTGTAATGAACACAGACATTTATATGTTAAGCACCATGAAAGATGATGTGGCTACAGCAACTTATATCAGAAAATATAATGAGAATACCGGGGATATGGATATCTGCATTGAAAAACAGTTTACAGATAATACAGGTGAGCAGATAACGACATTTGCCTGTAGCAACGAAAATATTTATGTGCTGGTAAATAATATGGGAGCAGAAAATGATGTTTATATAGAAATTTATGATGATAAAAAATATGATTTACTTGGTAAGCTGTACTTTGATTCTGAATTGAGAAATTTTGTTTCCAATAATGGGATAGTAGAATTTTATTGTTTTGACAGTTACATATACATAAGGAATTTTTCAGATTATGGTGCGATAGGGGAAATAGAAAATAACCAGATAAAAACCTTTCTTAATTTGCCTAGTTTGCGTATGGCTTATAACGGTAAAAATACGCAGGATAATTATTATGGATTTTTTGTAAGAAATGGCAGAGAGCTTTATCTTTTAGATGTTTATTCTGATACTCTATATGAAACCAATTTAGATCTATCACAAGATGAAAGCATTCGTAATGCTATCTCTGATGGAAATAATATATGTATCAGTATTCTTGATGAGAGGGATACAGAGTCTTTTACAACAAAAAAGACCATTATAGTGGATTTCAATGAATTGAAAGAAAAAGCATATCAAACAAAGTGAAAAAGGCTATCCATTATATATCTCCAATAAAACACAGAGAGCAGGCTTCCCCGGTTTCCGGCAGATTGGGGAATCGGGGAGCAGGAAGAAAACCAATAATACACAAACGATAAAAGGGAACCAAGCAGAGATAGAACCATATGCCTGTCTGGTTCCCTTTCTACATATCGGTGCGGGGAGATAGCAATAGATGTATTTTGGGGGAGAGGAGGTGGTATTATCCGGAAAATGAAATGCCCGGAGAGACGGTGCAAGAAACGGGCCTGTGATATTGGGGAGACGGGTTCCGGATGGATCATTGTGTCACTGAAATGTCCTAACTGCGGCAGGGTAGTAAAGGTGTACTGGAAACCGAATGGAAAAAGATAAATATACATAGCAGGAAAGAATGGCAGGAAGGTATCCTGCTATTTTTATATAATAGGAAATTCCTCCTGCAGGAGGAAT
>BLLW01000206.1 GCA_011959285.1 Lachnospiraceae bacterium
TGTCCACACTTATATACTAACACCAAACCTCTTGAAGTTCGGTTTCCGAACTTCTGCGGAATTGTCAGCATTATCAGCTTTTTCCGGCTCTCCTCCCGGTTCTTTCCCGGTATCCAGTGTCGCAAAATTCTTCACATAGATGATGTCCGGCTTGCCCAGTCCCCGTCTTTTCTTCTCAATCAGACCGATTCCCTTTTTGCTGTCAAGCTCCGCAATCACTTTGGCGCATTTCTCCCTTGCGCATCCCAAATCCTCCATTATGTTATCCAGGGTGTAATGGATATACACCCTGTTTTCCTCGTCAAGCCAGCCATTCTTGATTGACAATGCCAGCCTGTCAAGCATCAGACCATAAAGGAGCTTTGCATCGCTGGACAACTCTTTAAACCTTGCGTCTTTTATCAGCAGCCTCGGAACCCGGTAAAAAGAAAACTGTTCCGCTTCGATGCCATAATAATAGTCAAATTTTATTGTGCCATCCACGCTGATGCACCTCCCCTCTATTGTCTTTTCTTCCATTCATCCAATAGCTGAATGATGATGCCCTCTATTTCCTCACTGCTGCAATCCTCCGCAAAATATTCGCTGATTTTATCCGCTTTGAGTGTCACTTTCCTTTCCTTCTGCTTTTCCTCCGTCAGTATCAGGCGCACCATTGCAAGGGTAAGCTCCCCGGTCTTGCCATATTCCTTAATTTTTGCCGACTGCACCATGCTGACGTTACAGCCTTTTTCCTCTATGACTGCCTGTACCCACCCTTGCGCTTCTTCCGCAAGAAAGGAAATATCAACGCCCTGTGAGAAGCCGAGCTTCTTACCGTCCACCATAGCAAGGAGTTCATCAGACAGGCGGGAAAGCCAGATATACCGCTGAACCTTTTTAGCGTTCTCCCCGGCAGCTTCCCCGACCTCATCCAGTGTGTTTCTGCCTGACTTTTTCCCCTGATGCTTCATGGCTTCGTATTTCATCTTGTAGGCTCTCGCCTTTTCGCTCGGTAAAATATCTTCCCGCTGGATATTGGAATCCACCATGATTATCGTAGCTTCATCATCGGTGTAGTTGCGGACAACCACAGGCATCTCCGTCTTTCCGGCAAGCTCCGAGCCACGTTTGCGGCGGTGTCCGGCTATGATTTCATAGCCTCCACCCGCCCTCGGTCTTGCAATCCCCGGCACAAGCACCCCATACTGGCGGATACTCTCGGTTGTTTCCTCCATCTTCTCATCGTCCTCCACCCGGAACGGGTGGTCTTTGAACGTGTAAAGCTCTGCCAGTGGCGCATTGATAATCTGCTCTATCCCATTTTCCTGTGCGGTATTTCCACCGAACAAATCATCAAAACTTTCCAGAGCAACCTTTGATGCGCTTCTTGGTTTTGCGTTACTGCCCATCTGCAAGCACCTCCTTTGTCAGAGAATCGTAAGCTGACGCCACTTTCCCCTTTGGATCATGCTTGTAGATGCTGACGCCCTCCGCTGAAATCTCCGCCGCCCGGACGGAAATGGGAATGACATTGGCAAATATCCTCACCCGGCTTCCATAGGCTTCCTTCAGCATGGCGCTGATGTCCTTTGCGTAGTTCGTTCGGCTGTCTACCATTGTAAGCAGGATCCCTTCAATCTCCAGCTTCGGGTTAATCTGCCGCTTTACCTTTCCCACCGTCTTAATAAGCTGCTGCAAGCCTTTGACGGGCAGGTATGCCGCCTGTACAGGTATCAGGATACTGTCGGCGCAGGCAAAGGCGTTTATGGTAATCATGCCGAGAGAAGGCATACAATCAATTAAAATATAATCGTAACTCTCCCGGACAATCTCTATGTATGACCGGAGTACCGTTTCCCGGCTCATCACATTCACAAGGGAAACCTCCAGACCGGAAAGCTCAATGTTCCCCGGCATTAAGTCTATCCCTTCCTCATGGTGGAGGATACCTTCCCCCGGCTCTACTTCCCCGTCATTGATTAAGTTCCCCATAATGGTTGCAAGCGTGATTTCCAGACTGTCCGGCTCTGTAAAGCCTAAACTTGCGGTCAGACTGCCCTGTGCGTCCGCATCAATCAGAAGCACTTTCTTTCCCTGTTTTGCCAGCCCGATTCCTAAATTGCTTGTGGTGGTGGTCTTGCCGAC
>BLLW01000207.1 GCA_011959285.1 Lachnospiraceae bacterium
ATAGGATTTGAAAAGTCTTGTTGCTATAAAAACAAAGGGTTTATGCAAAAAATCCGGAAGAGAGCCGGTAAAGTCCAGCTTTCTGGTATCTGGTACTTGAAAAGGAGTCAGATCATCCGGTACCGGATCTCCTACAAGTTCGATTTCGCAAGGTTTAGCAAGACCGGATTCCACAGCCTGCTTTATCATTTCAATTTCCATAGGGTCAAGTTTCATAAGACCGGCGGCAAAATAATCCTGCGTGTAGAAATCTCTTGCAACAAGGAGGAGATGAAGGGGATGGGAGGTGCCGCCTGTGGGACCGTTTCCTTCCATGGCATCGATGGCGTCTATAATTGTGAGCTGGGGATTTACCGTCTGTGCAAGTTCAAGAAGCATGCGGGAAAAGTCCCGGATATCGGGCCAGCGATAGTGCATCTGGGGTTTTTCCAGACCGGGAATGGTGCCGAACAGATTCTTGATACCGCCGGAATAGCCAGTCATGGCATGTGTCTTTAACTTGCAGATATTGATGATATAATCAGCATTTAAAATGGGCGTGATCAGATGAAAGGAATGATTGGCAAAGCCTTCGCGGCAGTTGATTGTCTGCGCAGAAAAATCCATATTAAGCGTAACATCGGGCGCCAATTGCTTCATGCCGCAGACCTGATAGACGTTTTTCATATGTTCTGCATTGTATAACCCGCCGGAACTTTCTGCCAGTGTGATATGACTTACCCCATGTTCACGCAGCCAGCGGACCACTGCTTTTATCACAAGCGGATGAGTGGTGGCGGGAAATTCAGGACCTTTTGCCATTACGAGGTTGGGTTTTATCACAACCTTTAAGTCTGGGCGCATGTCCTGGGCGATAGAGAGGGCGTCCATGGCTTTGCAGACAGCGTCGTAAATAAGTTCTTCTTTATATTCAGGTACATGATAGATTGTCTGAATCATATAAATTCCCTTTCATTTTTTGGAATTTTAATACTAATTCATTTTAGCATCCTGTTGAAAGTTTGAAAAGGGATTTATAATGCCCTTGCAGGCGGAACTATTATTGGAATTTCATATTTTTACTTTGGACTGTTTGAAAATGTAGGGCATTAGTGATACACTGGATTTAAATTGCGGAGGCATATTTGATTATGGAGATTGATAGACAGAAGGTTTTAAAGGTTTTTGGAGCATATGTGGATTGTTATGACAGCAGGGATGAGAAAGTGAGGCTGAAAATTGAGCATACATACCGGGTCAGTGAGCTTTGTGAGGATATTGCGCGTTCTTTGCGGCTTGGGGAGGAGGATTGTTCTCTTGCGTGGCTGATCGGGATGCTGCATGATATCGGAAGGTTTGAACAATTGAGGCGATATGGAACATTTGCGGATGCTGAATCTATCGATCATGCCATGTATGGCGCGGATATTTTGTTTGGGCAGAGAAAAATTAGGGATTATTTAGATGATGACAGGGAAGATGGGATGATTAAGGAGGCAGTGGCGAATCACAGTGCGTACCGGCTGCCGGAAGGACTGGATGAGAGGACAAGGATGTTCTGTCAGATTTTGCGGGATGGGGACAAAATCGATATACTGAAGGTGAACGTGGAATTTCCTCTTGAGGAGATTTATAATGTTTCTACCAAAGAACTTCGTACTGCGGCGGTGAGCAAAGAGGTCATGGAGGCATTTAAGGAAGGGCATGCGGTGCTGCGCAGTCTGAAGAGGACGCCCGCAGATCATGTGGTGGGGCATATTTCGCTAGTATATGAGCTGGTATATCCGAGAAGCCTTGCACTGGTCATGGAACAGGGGTATGTGGGACAGCTGATGAATTTTCACTCCGAAAACCAAAAGACGCAGGAACAGTTTAGGCAGATACGTGAGCGTATGAATGCATATCTTCAAACAAAAGAGGAAAGGATTAGGCATGGATATGAAGGAGTATAAGAATTATATTTTTGATTTGTATGGGACGCTGGTTGATATACACACGGATGAGAATAAAGCATCCTTGTGGAGGAATATGGCGGTTATTTATTCTATGCTGGGCGCGCCTTATACAGCTGATGAACTGAAAGCGCAGTATAAAAAACTGGCCTGTGAGGAAATTACGATAACGAAAGAGCGTATAAGCCCTGAAT
>BLLW01000208.1 GCA_011959285.1 Lachnospiraceae bacterium
AGATAGGATATGCTGTCCCCTGTGCCCAGTCTGTAATCGGCCCGTGCCGCTGCTGTCCTGCACCGCCCTAACATCCCTATGCCCGGCAGATGGTTGGACGCCCCCTTAACTGACTGACATTGGGGCAGCCACATTTATGCCTTAAACAAGGTTCCCACTTCTTTTCCTTCCAGAATTCTGCTGATGTTTACTACATCATTCCCGTTGGCGATTACCATGTCTACCCCGATTGCATTGGCAATCTCCGCCGCCGCAATCTTCGTCGCCATACCGCCAGTTCCGAAGGTCGTATCTGCTCCTTTTGCCATAGCATATAGCTTATCATCTATTTTTTCTACACTACTGATAAATTCCGCTTTCTCATTGTTTCGGGGGTCATCTGTGTAGAGACCGTCTATATCGGATAAGAGAATCAGCAAGTCTGCCTGAACCATTTCCGCCACGGTTGCTGAAAGGGTATCGTTATCTCCGAAATTCTCATCCAGAATCTGGTCCGTTGAAACTGTATCATTTTCATTGACAATTGGGATGACACCCATATTCAAAAGCTCCCGAAAGGTATTTTCAGCATTATGTCTGCTGATTTCATTGATCATGGTTCTCTTGGTGATCAATATCTGGGCAATGGTCTGGTTGTATTCCGAAAACAGCTTCTGGTAAATCATCATAAGCCTTGCCTGACCAACTGCTGCACATGCCTGCTTTTGAGACAGACGCCCTGGTTTTCCCATGATTCCCAGCGCCTTTCTCCCTGCTCCGATGGCACCTGACGAGACCAGTACAATTTCCTTATTTTGATTTTTGATATCCGTCAGCACTCTTGCCAGTTTCTCCATCTTAATCAAGTTCAAATGTCCTGTATCTACATGCGTGATTGTGGAAGTACCTATTTTCACCACAATACGCTTTTTATCTTTCAAAAAATTTCTGTTCATTTTGTCAGCTTCCTCCTGCGTCAGCGTCGATTTCATTCTTTCCCATCATACCATGATTACTTAAAATTTCAATGGGAAATTCATGTGTTCCAGGAAGCGTTCTCGAAAAGCGTTTTCCTGCGCCAGTTCCACATGCACGAAGCTTTCTCTTTCCTCCGTCAGCGACTGCAGTGTTTCTTCGGAAAGCAATGCCATAGCAGCGCCTGTGCCTGCCAAATTTCCTGCCTGCACTATTTTTTCTACGGGTACCTCCGGGAACAGCCCGATTGCCTTTCCGCTTTCTATGCTGATATAGCAGCCAAATGCACCCGCCAGATACACTTCGTCCAAATCCTTTGCCTGTATGCCCGCCTTTTCAAGTAAGAGCTCTATTCCGCTCCTGATGGCGCTCACGGAAAGCTGGATCTGCCGCACATCGGCAGAATGAAGATAGACCGGATTGGTCTGATCTGTGAGCAGAAACCGCGCTGCGCCGTCTACTCTTTCAATTCTTCTGGCTATCCGCTCCGGTACGCCGGCTTCCTTTGCCTCCTTCCCGCTGCGCATATATCCCGTCTGGTCCAGGACACCGATCTTATAAAGCAGTGCAACCGCATCCACCAGACCGGAACCGCAGATTCCGGCAGGCTTACCGCCGCCAATCACCCTGCACACGATATCCTGCATGGGAAACCTCCCATTTAAGGAAACCATATCCACGGCGCCTTTTGCCGCCCGCATCCCCTGGCGCACAGCGCCGCCTTCTAACGCCGGTCCCGCCGCTGCAGAACAGGCATATCTTTGTTCTCCACACAAAAGAAGGATTTCTCCATTGGTTCCGATGTCCACCGCCAGCGTTTTGCCTCCCTTTGCTTTTTGGTTTACATAACAATATACTGCCAGCGCATCCGCCCCCACATACCCTCCGATTGGCGGCAAAACAACCACTTCCGCATCTTTTAAAAAGGAAAAGCCAAGTTCCCTGCCTTCTTTACAGACAATTTCCTTATAATCCGGCGTAAACGGCGCCCGAAACAAACCTTCTGGTCTGATTCCCATTAAAATCTCGCACATTGCAGTATTGCCCGCGATAATCACCTTCCGAATATCTTTCTCTTCCGTATATTCAGCACGGGCAAATCGCTCCCCCATTATAACTGCCAGTTCGTCCAGCTTCTTTATAATCAGCGTCTGCATCTTTTCAAGC
>BLLW01000209.1 GCA_011959285.1 Lachnospiraceae bacterium
TACACCCCGATAATCCCTTCACCTTCTTGATGTAGGATGGAATCGGCTTCACCACAATCTCCTGTTCGCCTATCAGCTTATCTACGAACAGACAGATTTTCTTTTCCTCCACCTCGAGAATCAGCATGACTCCATCTTCCACAGCTTCCTGATAATCCGACATGCCATACCACTTTCCAAGCCGAATTACAGGGAAACACTCGCCTCGTATCATAATATACTCATCACCGTCCGGCTCATGAATCATCATCTCTTCCTTCACTCTTACAAACTCTTTAATCATGCCTGTTTCCATTACAAAGGAAGAATTTCCTGTCTCCATGACGATACCATCGATGATAGCAAGCGTAAGCGGGATCTTGAGGCTCATGATACTTCCGTTACCCGGTGTGCTTTCTATATCAAGCGTTCCTCCGATCTGCTGGATGTTCTGGACTACCACGTCCATCCCCACGCCTCTTCCCGAGTACTCTGTCACCTGCTCATTGGTCGAGAATCCCGGCAGCGTGATGAACTGATACACTTCTTTATCCGTGTATTCCGAATCAAGTCTGCTGTCCTCCAGAATGCCCTGCTTCCTTGCCTTTGCCAGTATCTTCTCCCGGTCGAGACCTTTTCCGTTATCCTCCACGCTGATCCACACCTTGCCGGCTTCCGTCCTTGCCGACAGAATCACCTTTCCTTTATCCGGCTTGCCGCTTGCCGCGCGCTCCGCATTCGTCTCGATTCCGTGATCCACCGCATTCCTTACCAGATGCATCAGCGGATCCGATATATGCTCTATGATATTCTTGTCTACCTCGGTGTGCTCCCCCACCATCTCAAATTCAATATCTTTTCCCAGCTTCCTTGATACGTCGAATACGATCCGGTTCATTTTCTGGAAGGTATTCGTAAGCGGTACCATTCGCATGGACATGATCACGTTCTGCAGATCCGTGGAGATCTTTGACAGCTGGGACGCCGCCTTGTTGAAGCTGTTTAAGTTAAGCCCCGGAACCTTAAGGTCTGGGTTTTGCAGCACCACCGACTCTGAGATGACCAGTTCCCCGATCAGTTCCATCAGCTGGTCCATCTTGCTCACATTCACACTGATGAAAGACGCCTTTTCTGCCTTGGGTTTATCTTTCGCCAGCTTCTTCTGCTTGCCCGGCTCCTTGGACTTGATTACGAAATCTCCCGGCGTGATTTTCGGCTTTTCAGATGCCTTTTCCTCTTCTTTGCTTTCTATCTGTTCTTGTGTCTGAACCTTCGTTTCCTGTGCTACAGCTTTCTGTTCCTGCAGCGTTTCCTGATTACTAAAGTCAAACCCCTGTAGAAATTCCTCTGCCTTGCACTCAAATACATCTACTTTCTTGATGTCATATCCCAGACCGATGATATCGCGTATCTCTTCCTCACTGCACTGTGCCTGCAGAAGGATCTTGAATCCGTCCTCCATGATCACTTCCGCGCTCTTCTCGTCCGAAATGATATCCTCAGGATAGTATAACAGGTCTTCCGCTATCTCCTTCAGTGCATACACCGTCTTATATGCGTGCACGTTGGACATCTCCGTCTCTGGATAAAAAGTGATATAGATCTTATAAAAACGGCTGGCGCTGGTCGCAACGGGCGCTATGTAGAACTGCTTCGGCTCCTCATGCACATTTTCCGGCACCGGCTCTGCACCTTCGCCTTCCTCTGCCCTCTTGATTCCTTCCAGAAATTTGTCCAGTTCCTCTATGATCCCGCTGGCATCCCCGTCCACCGGGTCCCCGTTACGGATTTTTTCCATTTCATTGGAAATGAAATCCTGTACTTCCAGCACATGCTCTACCAGCTCTAAATGCGGCACATGGTGGGGCTGGGATTCCCTCAGGAAATAAAACACATCCTCCAGCTTGTGGGATATAGCGGTTATGTTGTCGAACATCATGATACCCGAAGATCCTTTAATGGTATGCATGGTCCTAAATATTTCATTTATGCTGTCTTCATCAAAGCAGTCTGCATCCTTCTGCTCCAGCACCATTTCCTGGAGCTGTTCAAGGAGCTGTTCATTCTCAAAAAGATATATATCCAGCATGCCATCTGTACTAAATTCTTCAGCCATGTCCTACTCCTTTCCTGTA
>BLLW01000210.1 GCA_011959285.1 Lachnospiraceae bacterium
ACCGATTTTCTGTAACGCCTCAAAGAAGGTTTTCCACGGGAACTCTCCCATCCCCGGAAGCTTTCTATTGTTTTCTGCCAAATGCAAATGCTTAAGATGGGCTCCGGCATCGTAAACAGCGCCCTGTATGGAATCCTCCTCCATGGACATATGAAATCCGTCCAGCATAAGCCCCACATTCTTGTTACCTATGAGATCACAAAGTGCCGCGCCTTCCTTTGCCGTATTGACCAAAAATCCCTCAAACCGGTTGAGCGGCTCGATTGCGATTTCAATTCCTGTACTTTCGATTCCCTGTACGCATTTGCTGAAAATTCCGGCGGTTCTTACTAAGATTCTTTGCTTTTCTTCCAATTCCAGAGGCTGATTTCGTTTGGAAGGCCAGCAAGTATATGCTGTCCCTCCAAGCAAACGGATATCCGCCTTTTCCATTACCTCCAGAATCCTTTTCAAATGGGAAGCTCCCTGCATGCGTACCTTCTCTTCCTCTGACGCCATATCATATTCCCGGGAAAAGCCGCAGCTGAATGTAAGCTCTATGCCTTTTTCCCTGCCATAGGCGGCAAGCTCTGTAATGAGCTCCCCCTTATCTATAAGGAAAGGCTCCGGCGGTATCTCCACAAAGTCAAATCCCACAGCTGCAAATCGATCGATTACCGCACGGAAATCCTTCACCTCATTTTTTATTCCAAATAAAAAGTGTATTCCTTTTTTCACTGCATCCTCCGTTAATCTTTAAGCCCAAAGTTTTCAAGACCGTTTTCTTTGATGTAATTTCTGTACCAGTCGTTCATAGTCTGTTCGCTCTGCGCCCTGTTCTTTAATTCTTCTGTCACTTCCTCAGAAGTCACGATCTGTCCCTGATAAAGGTTTTCCTCTGCTGCCAGCTCCTTGCCCTCTAACAGCATCCTTGCCGCTGCCTGTACCGGAAGATAACCTTCCATCCATACGTTCTGGAATGCGCATACATCAAGATAGCCTTCTTCTAACAGATTCAGCGCTTCTGCGCCTGGGTCATAAGCTGCCATCACGGTCTCGCCTCCACAGGTCTGTTTCACCTTCCCCATGTTGGTGGTTTCCAGTGCAGAAAGCCCTACCATCGCGGCAAGATCAGGGTTGGATGTATAAATGTTTTCCCAGTTATTATAATTCAATGTGGTATCCTGTTCTGTCTCGTATACGCCAAGGAACTCCATTCCCGTTCCCTCAAAAGCTTCCTGAACCTTTTCTGCTCTTGTGGTATGGGAAGCAGGTCCTAACAGACATACGCCCAGTGCAACCTTTCCTTCATCCCCTGTCTTTTCCCTTACAGCAGATCCCAAATCGTACGCAAGCTGTGCCGTATCTACGCCAAAATAAGCAGCTCTTGCTGAAGTGGGCGCATCTGTATCTGTCACGATCACGGTGATTCCCTTATCCACTGCTTCCTGAATAGGGTCATCCCATACGGTAGGATCGCCTGCAATCAATACGATTGCGTCACATCCCGCAGCTGCCAGAGACTCAAACATGGAAATCTGCTCTGTATTGTCACTGTCCACAGGACCTGTGTAGGTCAGTTTCACGCCGTAGTCGTCGGCTGCTGCCTGTGCACCGTATTCGATGGAGGACATAACGTCTCCTGAGGTAGTGTGCACCACAAATCCAATATGGTATTCCTTATCTGCAGACGCATCTGCCGTTTGTGTTTCCTGTGCCTCTTCCCCCCCTGCCGGCGCTGCATCCTCCTGTGCTGCCTGCGTTTCCTGCGTTTTGGGCTGTTCATCCTCTCCCTCCACGCTCACTGCCGAGGAACAACCTGCCAGACACAATGCCAACCCCATAAATAATGCAACTAGTTTCTTCTTCATAGTTTCCTCCATTCTGCCGCTCCGGCGGCTTTGTCATGAAATAAAAAGTTTCTTAATTTGCAGTTTTTAGCTTAATGCGCCTCTTCTCAACGATAATGTCAATGAAAATCGCAACGATCATCGTCACGCCGATAAAGAGCGATCTCCATCCGGACTGCATGCCTAAAAAGATCAGACCATTTTGAATCACAGTGACCAGCATGATTCCAATTAAGG
>BLLW01000211.1 GCA_011959285.1 Lachnospiraceae bacterium
GAAACCCTGTTAGTGGAGGATATCGAAAAAATAGCGGGTACAGAAGGAATTGCCGATTACAATATTACAACAGTGACAACGGCTGCAAGACCAGTTGGTTTTATCCGCATTGAGGACGAGGATGTGGATCAGTATAGCGACCTTGGAGGTGTGTCGCTGGTCGGGAACAAAGATATGTCCATGGACTCCAATTTTCTTTCGGGAAATGCTTTTATCGTGGACGGCAGAATGATTAAAGAAGGTGAAGAGGATGTCTGTGTCATTTCATCAGAGCTTGCAGATAAAAACCAATTAGAAATTGGAAGCATAATAAGATTGGGGAATTGTCGTGATAAAGAAGATTCTATGACTTATGAAGCTGAAGTTGTTGGTATCTATCAGGTGAACCAGCCAATAACCCCTTATATGTTTGGGGATACTTACCGGTCTGAAAATATTATTTTTACAGATTTGGATTTCCCTGAAAAGGTGGATGGAAAGGCAGGCGACCCATTATATGAAAAGGCATATTTTAAGATTGCAGATGTGGATGAATATGAAGCTGTAAAGATAAGTGTAATGGGGGTAGATATAGCGTGGGAAAGGTATGACCTGATTGACAATAACGGAAATATGAATACCCTGTCCGCAAATTTTAATGAAATGGAGAAGTACAGCAGAATTTTAGTCTGGGTAATTTCAGGGGCAGGCCTGATTATCCTGTTCCTTATTTTTCAGTTTTGGATGAAAAGCCGGAATAGGGAAATTGGAATCATGCTGTCAATAGGAACTTCAAAAATACGGATTTTGGCCCAGATCATGGCAGAAGCGCTTATGATTGCAGCAGTGGCTGTGTTGGTTTCCTTCTTGGCGGCACCCAAAGTGTCAGGCCTGACGGCGGATTATCTGGTAGAACAGCAGGTACAGAGTGCGGGAGAACAAGATTTACTGGATGAAGGGAAAGTGGCATTGTCTTATGAAAAGTCAGAGCAGAATGTGGTGGGTGTGCAGACAGAAATTACTCCCGGAATATTAATACAGGATACTGCGGGAATTGCCTTGCTTATTACAATATCTGTATGTGCATCAGGTATTGCCATATTGAAAAGAAATCCCAAGGATATCTTGCAGGATCTGTAAACAGTTTAAATGCGCAGGCATTAAGGGAAACGCTTTCATCAGCGTTTCTCCGGAAATAAGGAGGACGGTTGAAATGATATTAGAAGCAAAAAATATAGAATATGTATATAAATCCCAAAAGGACAGGAAAGTTTTAGGCGATATTTCTGTGCGGTTTGAAGAAAAAAAGTTTTATGCCATTATCGGGGCCAGCGGAGCCGGAAAAACAACTCTCTTATCTTTGCTGGCAGGGCTTGACAGTCCAACAGGAGGCACCGTTCTATATGAAGGGGAAGATATCCTTGCGAAGGGTTTGAATTACCACAGAAAGAACCATGTATCCTTAGTTTTTCAGGAGTATAACCTGATTGATTATCTCACCACGGAGGAAAACGTAAGGCTGGGAGGAACAGATAAGCCAGGGGAACTGCTTACAAAAGTGAATATCCCACAGGAAGCATGGAAAAGAAATGTAATGAAGCTGTCCGGTGGGCAACAGCAACGTGTAGCGATTGCAAGGGCGCTGGCAAGCAATGCAAAAGTCTTATTGGCAGATGAGCCGACCGGAAATCTGGATGAACAGACGGCAGAGGGAATTATTGAGTTATTAAGGCAGACTGCGCATGAGTTGGGGAAATGCGTAATCGTTGTTACACATAGTAAATATTTGGCAAATGAGGCGGATGAAATTGTGCAGATTACGAATGGAATAATTGATTCATAGAATGAAGGAACCTTACAAAAGACAAACCGCCGCACTATGGCCTTCATCCGCCATATGCGGCGGTCTGCCATTTCCGCAGGCAGGCCGGGCGGCCTGATAAGGGAAATTACTTGGAAAGTTGGGAACTTAGAGGTAATATGCGAGTGGTGTTATCGGACGAAAAGCGAAAAACTTTAGCCCCTCCGGTGATATTTTGGATTTGATTTATAGTCGTTTCGTGCAATTTATGGGAGTTT
>BLLW01000212.1 GCA_011959285.1 Lachnospiraceae bacterium
GCAACGCCCATACCTGCTCCCACCGCAATTCCTTTTAATAAATCCACAGCGGAAACCATCATCCCCTTCTTTCCGGTCTTCTCCTTGAAAGAAGAAAGCATAGGCTTGGTTCCGGCTCCCCAGAACCAGCAGCAGTTGGCGGGATTTAATCCCTGTCTCTTTCTTTCTATATTAATTGGGTGATTGACTAAAATCTCATAGCTTCTCTTCATCATGGAAAGCAGATTTTCATCCTCGGGAAGATACTGACCAATCACCTGTCCCAGCACATCGTGGGGCTGGGATAACTCGATTACACTGCCCTGATTCCAAATCAGGCAGTGGCGATAGCTGGTGCCTGCATAAAACTGATAGGTCTCATTTTGCAGCTCCTCCTTTACCGCCTCAAGCAGTATGGCACAATCCTCTGTACTGATTTCTCCCGAACTATGGTCGATGATGGTCCTTTCCTCAAAGGGGACCTCTTCCTCCGATAGGGTAACGATATTGCAGCGCAGCGCCACATCCGTATCTTTCATGGGCACGCCGATGCTCAGCGCCTCTAAAGGGGAGCGCCCCGAATAATAACGCTTGGGATCATATCCCAAAACGGAAAGGTTTGCCGTGTCCGACCCCGGCTTCATTCCCTCCGGGATGGTGTGCACAAGCCCTATCTCCGCTGACTTGCTTAAACTGTCCATGGCTGGGGTGTTGGCGTAAGCAAGGGGTGTTTTCCCTCCCAACTCCTCAATGGGTTCATCCGCCATGCCATCTCCTAATACGACAATATATTTTTTATCTGACATCTCTTTTTCTCTATGCTTTCTTAAATTTTATTCTATTCTGATACGGCTGATGATTCCTACTTCTTCCGCCTTCTGATTAAAGTCCTTTTCCGTCATCTGTTCTGTGACAAAGGCAAACTCGCCTTCCACATCCGCCTCAATCACGCTGACGCTTGCAAATACCTGCAGCGCCTGGCTCTCCTTATCCTGTGCCACGCGCACGAAGAATCTGCGGCTCGCCTCGCCGATTCCTGTAAGCGCCACGTCCTGGGCATCCCAGAAGCACATGATCACCTTGCCGATATGCCTTGCACAGTCCACCACATCGGATACCACCGCGCTTGCCGTGGGCAGCTTGCCTGCGCCTCTTCCATAATACATGGAATCTCCCAGCATATTGCCGTGCACACAGACTGCGTTGAACACATCGTTTACCATATAAAGGGGATGAGATTTACTAATCATAAAGGGCGCCACCATAGCATAGAAACAGCCGTCCACCTCTTTGCTCTGGGCAAGAAGTTTAATGGTCTTTCCCATTGCATGGGCATAGACAAAGTCTGTTGCCGTAATCTTCGTAATACCCTCCGTATAAATATCCTCATATTTTACATTCTTTCCGCACATAAGGGAAGAAAGGATTGCGATCTTACGGCAGGCATCATACCCTTCCACATCCGCCTCGGGATTCCGCTCCGCATATCCTTTTTCCTGCGCTTCCTTTAAGACATCCTCAAAATCGGCGCCTTCCTTTTCCATCTTGGAAAGGATATAGTTTGTGGTTCCATTTAGGATGCCGGTAATCCCATCGATTTTCTCTGCCGTCAGGGAATAATTCAGCGGACGGATGATGGGAATACCGCCGCCCACACTTGCCTCGAACAGGTAATTGCACTTATTTTCATGGGCAATCCGAATCAGTTCCGGTCCATGGGCTGCCACCAGTTCCTTATTGGAGGTACACACGCTGATTCCTGACTTAAGCGCTCTCTTAGTAAAATCATACGCCGGCTTAAGCCCTCCCATAGTCTCGCAGATAATCTTAATCTCCGGATCGTTCAAGATCATTTCCACATCATGGACCACCTTATCCGCATAAGGGTCTCCCGGAAAATCCCTTAAATCCAATATATATTTTATGTTGATATCCTCTCCGGACTTCTTGTTGATCTCTTCCTTATTCTTTTCAATGACCTCCACGACACCGCTTCCTACTGTACCGTAACCCATTACTGCAACCTGAATCATCTTCATTTCCTCCTTGCGCTTGCCTTATTCTTTGGC
>BLLW01000213.1 GCA_011959285.1 Lachnospiraceae bacterium
CCGTGAGGGTATTGTCATTGACATAGTTTCCGCCACTGTCCCAGATTTTTTCCAGCAATCGCTCCCTCGTAACCGTCCTGCCCTTATTCTGCATAAGGCATAAAAGCAATTGATATTCCAGCGGGCTTAAAGATAATTCCTCCCCGTCCTGAAAAACAAGCGTTCTTTTCAAATCAACAGATATGGCGCCGCAAGAAAGATATTGCTTTGACACATCTCCTGTTCTTCGTATCAAAGCTTTGATTCGGGATAGCAAGACCTCCAACTCAAAGGGCTTGACCACATAGTCGTCTGCACCGTTTTGAAAGCCACGGACGATATCCCCAGAATCGCCGCGGATAGTAAGGAAAATCACGGGAAGCTCTTTCTGGCGGGCACGAATCCATGAGACCAATTGGGTTCCGTTTCCGTCCGGCATATTCCAGTCCACCAGCACCAAAGCGGGAGACTTGCGCTTTAACGCCTGCTTGGCACCGACAATCGTTCCAAAGATGGAGACCCGATAGCCGCACTGTTCTAAATACTCCTTAACCGTCCCGGCTATGGTCTCGTCGTCTTCTACATAATAAATCTCGAGCATTTTCCTGACCTTCCTTTCTTATTCTTAGTCCAATACCCGCCGCAAACAGTCACTTGGCTCGTTGCTCGCGGGAGTAACACATTCGGCAGATGCAGAACATAATCACATTCTGCATCTGCCGAATATAGATTCATAAGCCGACCTGCGAAGCATGACGGCGTTTGAATTAGCATAAGGATGCCTGCCGAAACCTGTCCTCTGTTGTTTTATGTAGTAAATCGATTTATGTATTGTGTATATTCGTATGGTGATAGAACTTTGATCTCATCATAAAAATAGTCTTGACCATCTGAGGTCTTTAATCCAACAAATCTGGATAATGATGCTCTAACATTCGTCAAAGTATTGGAAGCAGAGGGTTTATCGGCAAGCTCTGTTAATGTATCTTCCATACTGTCAATGTAATCGTCTATGACTACGCAAAAAATGACTTTAATATGCTTATTTTCAGGAACACTCCCCGGACAAAATGCAAATAATTTCTTTTCTAAAGTCACAAAACTTTCAATTGCCTTAAACTTTAGGGAATCAAGCAATTCTTTTGTTTCAAGTTTTCCTTTATCTATCAATAATTTTGCATAATCCTTACATATTTTTGTGTTGTCGTCCGGGCATGTCAATTTGTTGTAATCAATTGTTTCTTCCGATATTTTTCTTTTAAATCCACTCTTAAGCTCTGTAAATAACAGTTCTTTACTGGTGGCAAAAAGCGCATCCGCAGAGGAAGGTACTTTAAGATTGTTGTATACTTTCTCAGTTATCTTATCGAAATTGTATAGCTTTCTTTCATCTTTCACCAACACCTTCCCCTCTGTAGATTTAGAAAGTAAAGATATTGGTTCTAAGTAATCAGAAAATTCAGAAGTAATATAATTGCACAAATCCTTTTGTATCATAAGCATTACTCCACATCATCATTCATCAGGAACTGATTGCGCATTAATTTGATATCTGATAAATAGGTTACAAAATCTTCATATATAAGATTCAGCGAATCGTTTACACACTTGTAAGATACGAACGGTCCATCCTCCACCTGTTCTGTCTGATAAAAGTTACACAAATCTGTTATGTTGTATTTTCGCATATATGCATCCACCGCAAGCATAAACTGAGAACTATGCGTGGTAAGCAATACATGGCATCCGATTTCCTTTACAAGAAGAATCATAATTTCAACAAAAAGATTCTGCCACTTCGGATGTAAATGTGACTCTGGCTCATCGAGGATTAATAAGGTATTTCCATCGATTTCGCCCCGTTCCAAAAGAATCTTTATGATCGAAAACATTTTAGAGCCGGTAGCCAAATTACCTGCATTCAGCTTTACGTTATCATTGACATAAAAACGCTCTCCATCCTTCATAGCAAATTCTCCGGGAAGAATGGCGTCGATTTTTTCTTTAATCAATTTATAGCGTTCATCAATTACCCCTTCCTCAAAAATCGACC
>BLLW01000214.1 GCA_011959285.1 Lachnospiraceae bacterium
CAACGCGGCTTCCATTTATGCCCCCGTTCATGGTATCAATGACAAAGTAATAGAGCAGTCCGACGGGAAGCATAAAGGATATATCCTGTGCGACACAAGCAATACAGCCCTTTATCAAATCGACAGCCCCCTGTCTTGATAATGCAAAACGTCTTTGCAATGTCTTAATCATGCGTTTACCTCCTTTGCAATCTTCCATTCTGCCGCTTCGGAATAATTCTTCCACATTTTTGTAAATATGCCGTTTCGCTCTATCAGTCCGCTATGTGTGCCGCTTTCGACAATTTCACCGTCTTGCAGTACATAAATGCAATCCGCGTCTGTGATTGATGACAGCCTGTGTGCAATCATAATGACGGTCTTTCCCTTTGAAAGAGCAGATAAAGCCTGCTGTACGCGCACCTCATTGTCGGGGTCGGCAAACGCGGTCGCTTCATCAAGAATTAGGATAGGTGCATTTTTCAAAATTGCGCGGGCAATCGCTATTCTTTGCTGTTCACCGCCGGACAGGTACACGCCTTTTGTTCCGACAACCGTATCTATGCCGTTCGGTAATTTTTCAATAATATCCAAACACTGTGCAGCTTCCAGTGCATGAGCGATTTCTTCGCGTGTGGCGTTAGGTTTTGCCATACGCACATTTTCCAATATGGACGCTTTAATAAGGCGGCTGTTCTGAAATACAAAAGATACCTTATTCATCAATATTTCTTTCGGAATGTCGCGTATGTTGATATTCCCTATCAGTATGCGTCCTTTTTGCGGGTCAAAAAATCTTGTGACAATATTTGCAAGTGTCGTCTTGCCGCCGCCGGACGCTCCTACCAATGCGACTGTCTGCTCCGGCTTTATGGAAAGAGATACATCATTGAGCGCGTTTTTTTCTCCGTCATAGCTGTAACTAACGTGTTCCAATGTAATTCCATTATTTTTAGGAATATTATTCACGCTGCTTTCAGATAATGGTTTTTCGTTCAGCACTTCATCAATCCTGTTGATTGCGTCGCCTACAATCATTGCGTCCTCGCTCATAAACATAATTTTTGTAAGCGTCGTACCAATGACGGGAGTAATCACAATATAGAAGATAAGGTTTAACAGAAGTTCATTTGTTACGCCGCCCCTTGTAAAGAGAATACCCCCGGCAATCAGAAACGCGAATACGCCGTTAATTGCTGTTGTATAGAACATCATAGGCAGACGCAGCCCCTTTGTATATGCAATTACCCATGTTTCGTAATTGTCTATCGCGTCTTTGAAGCGTTTGAAAGAAAAAATTGTCTGCCCGAAAGTCTTTACTACGGGTACGCCCCGCACATATTCAACAGCTTCGTTTGACATATCAGCAAGCGCATTTTGATATTGTTCCATTCGCTTTTCCATGTCTTTTCCTGTCATTTTCATCATAATCAGAAAACCAAGCACAACTGGAACAAGGCTTAAAAGCCCTAACCGCCAGTCAAAGGCAAGCAACAGGAAAAGCAGCCCTATGGGTGTGGCAATCGCCCCCGCTTTGTCGGGAAGCCTGTGTGCAAGATATGTTTCCGTAGCGGCACTGGAAGTATTTACTATTCTCCGCAGCTTTCCGCTTCCATACTTTTCCGTTACCCCAAGCGGCAAGGCTGTAATATGGCGCATAAGCTCTTTTCGGATATTTGCGGCAACCCGGAACGCGCTCATATGCGAACACATCAAGGCGGCTATGTAGACAACAATAGAGATAACCGCAAACAATTCCGCAGACCAACCGTAGCTTGTAACATTCCCCGCCTGTGAGAAATTCGGGGAAACTTCCAGTATGTCGTGAATGATACGCCATATATACCAAAAAGGCACAAGAGCTAACAGCGCACTCATTACAGACAATACCCAAGAAAGATAGGTTAATATTCTGTGCCCTCCGGCATAGCCCATCAGTCTTGATAGATTAGACTGTTTTTTCATTGAAAAAAACCTCCTTGAAAATTTTTTATGATATGAGGACTAAATAACTGCCCTCGAATATCCTTATT
>BLLW01000215.1 GCA_011959285.1 Lachnospiraceae bacterium
TAGAACGCCCTCTCCCCGAAAAGAAAGGAGTTGCACATGGCAAGACCAAAGGGTGAAAACACACTGCGGAAGCATTTTAAGCTGACCGAAGAGACAGCAAAACTGTTAGCAGAATGCTCCAAAGCAGAAAATATGAATGAATCAGAATACATCCGTTATCTGCTCCTGAACCAGTCAGAACATCCAAGGAGCAAGAAATTAGAGCTTGAAGTTATGCGGTTGCGTAACGAAATAAATAAAATTGGTCTGAATATCAATCAATTAGTGAAAAATAATAATTCCCATATATACAGCGAAGATGATAAAATAGAATTACGGATACAAATGGATATGATTAAAAACTTGTTAGAAAGATTTAGTTATTCTTTTGGGATATTGTAAAAGGAGCTTTATTTTATGGTTAGACAAATAATAGCTGAGGCGACGGACTGTGATTTTAAGGTTGCGTTGGAGACAAAGAAACCGAAGAGCTGGTTAAAAAGTGTAAGTGCTTTTGCAAATGGAATTGGTGGTATTTTAATCTTTGGGGTAGCAGACAATAAAGAAATAGTAGGTCTGGAAAATATAAAAGGAGACGCTGAGAAAATAAGCCGGCTCATAAAAGAACGCATAACACCATTACCCCAATTCGTGCTTACTCCAATAATGGAACAAGAAAAAAATTTATTAGTGCTATCGGTTGCAGCGGGGTGAACAACACCGTATTATTATAAAGCAGATGGAATTACGGAAGCGTATATTCGCATTGGAAATGAGACTGTTGTTACGCCGGACTATATTTTGAATGAGCTGATATTAAAAGGAACAAACCGCTCTTTTGATGCATTGGTATCAGATATTTCTAAAGAAGAATATAGTTTTACATTGCTCGAGGCAACTTATCGTGAAAGAACAGGAATTCAATTTGCAGCTAAAGATTATGTTTCTTTTGGACTGGCAGATAAGAATGGCTTGTTGACGAATGCGGGGAAACTACTTGCAGACCAGCATATCGTGTTTAATTCACGAATTTTCTGTACACGTTGGAATGGAACCGAAAAAGGATCTATTTTTGATGATGCCTTGGACGATAAAGAGTATGAGGGGAATCTGATATATTTGTTACAAAGCGGATGTGATTTTGTGCGAAACAACTCAAAAGTCCGGTTTGTGAAAGAAGCCAGATATCGTATCGATAAGCCGGATTATGCGGAAAGGGCTGTGACAGAGGCTATCGTCAATGCACTTATACATCGGGATTACATTGTATTAGGCAGTGAAATCCATATAGATATGTATGATGACCGGATAGAAATTCAGTCTCCGGGAGGAATGTTTGAAGGAATGCCTGTACAGGAATGTGATATAGAAGCTATTGGTTCTGTACGGCGAAATCCGGTAATTGCTGACCTGTTTCACAGAATGAAATATATGGAACGCCGGGGAAGCGGGCTAAAAAAGATTTTGAGCGAAACAGAAAAACTGCCCGGTTATACACCGGGGTTAAGACCGGAATTTTTTTCGACATCATCGGATTTTCGTGTCATACTTAAAAATGTGAATTTTAACTTGCACACTTGCACAGTGCAAGATAGAGCGCAAGATGAACGTATTGTTAATCTGTTAGAATTTTGTTCAGAAGCAAGAACACGTCAGGAGATGCAGGAATTTATCGGAATAACAAGCCGGGAACACTTTCGCAAAATTATATTAAAGCCATTGTTGGAAGCAGGAAAGATTAAGATGACACTTCCAAATAAGCCGAACAGCAAGAACCAAAAATATATTAAGGCATAGAAAATTGTTGAAGAAAAATACTGGCTTATTTTTAGGGAAAATTGCGGAAAAGGTATATCTCTGTCTAAGAAATAGGAGATAGTGGGATCTGGATAGTAGAAAGGGACAGCTTTCAGGGATATTGGGGGCTGTCTTCTTATATAGAGAGACGCGAGGGAAAATATTATGTTATATAAAAGAGATTATTTATTAGGTCTTACACCACTTTACAACTT
>BLLW01000216.1 GCA_011959285.1 Lachnospiraceae bacterium
CATTTTCCTTTAATCCTGCACGGAGCCCTTCTCCATCATAAAGATTCTCCTGCTCTTTTCCATCCAATGTCTTTACGTATATCTGGCGGTTCAGCAGGTCATACTGGTAGCTGGCTGTCTTTCCTCCCTCCTTCTCGCTTACCAGGCTTCCATTCTCATTGTACAGATACTCCCTAATGCCCGACAGGTTTCTCTTCTCTGTCAGCTGGTTCCTTGCGTTATAACAATAGTTCTCTTCCCAATCAATTATATCACACCTGTCCCCAAAAGTGTTATTACCTATAGTTCCACTTGCAGGCTGCATGGTCAGATTATTCCCTTCCGTCAGGGCATAGTGATAGTGCTGTTTCCTTATCCTGTTTCCGGCTGCATCGTAGCTGAATCTGTCTCCATCCTCCTTACGCCTCTCTTCCGTCAGCCGGTTCATCAGGTCATACCTGTAAGCGGTATGCATCTCCTGGCGCTTCCCGTCTGCCCCAAGCCGTTCCCCCGTCTTTCCCGTTCAGGTCATAGACCATGAAAGCATCATACAGCACAGTTTCATTCCCTATTCGCAGATGGGACAGGTTCCCGTCTCCGTCATACTCATATGACGCCCTGAATCTCTCACGCGTCCTGATCTCCTTTAATCTTCCTGCCACTGTATATGCATACTCCGTAAGGAGCCCTTCACCATCATCCTTAAGGCTGGACCGTCTTCCTGCTTCATCCTTCCCTGTTATACCGGAAGGTCTCCGTATTCCCACCCCGGTCCGTGACGGCGCATACCTTCCCCTGGCTGTTGTAGGCATAGCGTATCTTCCTGCCCCGTGCGTCCGTGGTCTCTATGATATTCCCCGCCTGGTCGTAGGCATACGCCTCCCTGCCCAGTCATAGCTGTACCGTATCATCCTAAGGACTGCACGCAGTCTACTGCTACTCACAGGATTATGCAGTCAGGAGACAATTCTGCCAAAATCAAAGTGCAGTTTACATCTCCCATAATGTACCATCTAACAATCTAATACTATGTCAAAGACATAAACATAAGCTTAAAAATAATCCTGTCGTACTATCAATCTACAATCTAATTAATCTTTCCTAGCAAAGCTTTCTCATGTGCCTTCAATTCAATACTATATTTCATAGGTATTACTCTTTGAACTCTTGCTATAGCAAAACCAAACAATAAACTCAATTGATTTTCCCCAGATATTTCCATAACATACGAGTTCTTTTCCTTGCGCACAGCAGATGTATTAACAACTAATACTTCATGATTAATTTTAATATTAAATTCTTTTATCGCAAAAAATTCAATATTTAAAGCCACATAATCCCATTCATCCCACTTTGATGGAGGATTAATAACTCTGCTTTTCGTCAATATATCCATTGTCATCCTAAAGTCTAATGGTTGATAATTAATATTATCAATCACTGCTCCCGTAAGCACATCCTTTTCGCCAAAAATATTTCTAATAACAAATTCATTTTCAAAACCCAAAAACATATAAGTCCCTCTCATTTCTTATTTCTATAATCAAAATAGTAGTGATCTTTCATACCTGATACGCTTCCCGTATTTGTATTGGTTTCTGGTCTAACATTAAAATGCGATGTTTGATTCCCAACTCCATTCGAATATGAATGTCCTTCTGAATGATCCTGTATAATTACATGCTCAATAGGATTCCCTTGCCCATCAGTCCTTCCAGACACTGAGTAAGTCAACTCTCTAGAATATACAATATTTCCATCTTTTACTATTGGATTTCCATATTCATCACGTAACATTACCATCTTTTGTGAATCTGGTTGCTGCGCATTTGAGATCCCTAAGTCTTGCTTTATCTCACCCAATGCTTCCTTTCTAGATACACCATCTACGTTGTCTTTAGGCAATTCCTGTTCATTATACTTTGCTTGATTAGGTGGCGGGCAAGTTCCTTTTACTGTCGCTTTATATCCACTAGGATCATAATACATCACAGGATTATTCCCACAATAA
>BLLW01000217.1 GCA_011959285.1 Lachnospiraceae bacterium
TTTACCGCATGATCCCCGATACGCTCAAAATATTTGGCAATCATCAGTAAATCCAGCGCATATCCTCCGTCTGTCGGTTTTTCTGCTATCAGCTTAATCAGAGATGACTTGACCTGTAAAAACAAATCGTCAACCACATCATCACGGTCAATCGCCGCACCAGCCAATACTACATCCTGTTTTACAAAAGCGTCAATGCTTTCTGTAACCATCTGGCTCGCCGCATCTGCCATAAACCGGATCTGTTCACATTCCCCTCCAGTCCTTCCGTCAAGAAACGTGATAATTTCCGCAATATCCGCCGCCTGTGTTCCAATACGCTCCATATCAGTAATCATTTTAAGGGCTGCAGATATTTGCCGTAAATCCCTTGCTACCGGCTGTTGCTGTAACAGCAGTTTCAAACACAGTGTTTCGATTGTGCGCTCCATCCGGTTAATCTCTCCATCAAGGGATAAAACCTTGTCTGCCAGCTTTATGTCGCCCATAGTTAATGCTTTTGAAGCAGCGGCAATCGCTTCCTCACACATTGCCCCCATTTGGGTAAGCTCTTTATTCAGCATAGCAAGCTGTTCATCAAAACGACTTCTCATTATCCAAACCTCCCCGTAATATAATCCTCCGTCCGCTTGTCCTTTGGTTGCTCAAACATCTTTTCCGTATTTCCATACTCAATTAAATTGCCAAGGAGAAAGAAAGCCGTATTATCGGAAATCCGCACAGCCTGTTGCATATTGTGCGTTACGATGATAATAGTATACTTTTCTTTAAGTTCCATTGCAAGTTCCTCTATTTTAGATGTGGAAATAGGATCAAGTGCGCTTGTAGGCTCATCCATCAGAAGCACATCCGGCTCTACCGCTAATGCACGGGCAATGCAGAGCCGCTGCTGCTGACCGCCTGACAGTCCTAATGCCGATTTTTTCAGCCTGTCCTTTACTTCATCCCAGATTGCCGCCCCACGCAGAGAGCGTTCTATTATATCGTCCAATTTTGCCTTATTTTTCACTCCGTGTGTCCTCGGTCCGTAAGCAATATTGTCGTAGATGCTCATAGGAAAAGGATTCGGCTTTTGAAAAACCATGCCAATACTGCGGCGAAGCTCATTGACATCGACATCTGCATCAAAAATATTATCGCCCCTATAATACACTTCTCCTGTAATCCGTACACCAGCGATAAGGTCATTCATTCGGTTTAACGATTTAAGGAAAGTAGACTTCCCACACCCGGAGGGGCCAATCAGTGCCGTAATGCTCTGTCCTTCAATCTCAATATTTACATCTTTCAAAGCCTGTGTACTGCTATACCACAGGCACAGGTCTTTTACCACCATGGCAGGATTTTTGTCATGATTCATTATATTATTCATACATTTCTCCTTTTTTGGAAATATCTGCTCGCCAGTGTAGCCGACAGATTGATGAACATGGTCAAAATCATCAGGATAGCGGCAATTGCAAAGGCTATACCAAATTCCCCGTTTTCTTTTGCATAGACATATAATGCGACCGTCAATGTTGCCCCTGCACTGCCAAGCCCTTCAAGAATCCCGTTCAGGGCATGGGCAAAACCAGCCGTAAAAAGAAGTGCCGCTGATTCTCCCAAAATTCGCCCCACTGACAATATACAGCCTGTTATGACTCCATCAATACAACCTGGAAGCACAACGGTATAAATCACACGCCACTTTCCAGCTCCCAGCCCAAAAGCACCTTCACGGTAACTTTGCGGTACTGTTTTCAGGCTTTCCTGCGTTGTGCGCATAATCGTAGGCAGATTCATGATTACCAAAGTAAATGCCCCCGCTAAGAGGGAAGTTTTCATACCAAAAAACTGACAGAAAAACAGCATACCTACAAGTCCATAAATAATAGACGGAATCCCTGATAAGGTTTCGGCTGCATACTCAATCATTTCTACCAGTTTCTTATTTTTGGCATATTCTGTAAGATAAATCGCCGCACCAACTCCAAGCGGGAGAAC
>BLLW01000218.1 GCA_011959285.1 Lachnospiraceae bacterium
GGAATAGTGTGGTGCTGGCGGTCTATCTCTTGTTTTCGGTTGCTTGCTTCTTTACCGTACATGAGCATTCGCGCCAGATTGCGATAGGTAAGCCTACAGTTTCAAATGTTTCCGGCTTTTCCCCCGCTTAGCACCGTGCATGCGACTTTCACCGCACACGGCGCCCCATCGAATTTAGAAATTTTACGTTTTAAACATAACTTACACACTTCGTTACAGCATTAAAAGATTGGTTATGCGATTACAGACGTTCCCGCCAGTTTTCGCAGTCTATTCAGTTTTTCCAGTTGCTTTTTGTTCAGTTGGAGTTCATTTAGGTACTTCTGGATTGTTTCTCCCAAAGTGGCATGGATTAAGATATGTACTGCTTCGGTTACAAGAACAAGGTTGCCATATTCATCTGTACCGCCGTTTTCAAGCGGCACTTTATGGTGACAGCGAATGTCATGAGGCATAAGGTCAATGCCAGTTACGGCACACCTCCCATTTTGAGCCGCAAACAGCGAAATCCGATTGTCTGCAAACTCAATCGTTTTATCCAACACAGGGTTTTGCATGAGCCATATCATCGTATCGGTATTGATACCAAGATTTTTATGGATTTCTGCCCGTCCCTCCGATGTATACCGATTGACGGTTTTCTTTTTGTGCTGGGCGTTTCTTGTTTGGACATATCCCATTGGAATGAGAGGGTGTCCGTTCAGAAACCTTAGCTGTTTACTCTTGCCATACCGTTCCTTGATAAATCCACGTTCCAGTTTTCCTTTTGGTGTCAATTCCCGCAGTCTGTTTGCCATTTGCAGTTTCAGTCCATAGGACAGCTTTGGAAAATCTACGCTGATGTGTGTTGCCAGACGGTAATAATTGTGCAGTCCGGCAACCACGGAATTGTATTGCTGAATGGCGATGTACTGCGCCCGGTCATCTGCCGGATTCTGTATCGCCCGGATAGCGGCAGATATTTTTCCCTTTGCCTGCTTTATGGCTTTATCGCTCATGTGTGAACAGACCACGTATTTTTTCCCTTTGGGGTAGACTTTCATCTTGAATCCCAAAAACTCCGAATACCGCTGTTTTAGATTGATGACTTTAGACTTTTCCGGGCTGATTTCCAGCCCGAGCCGGTCTTTTAGCCATAGCCGCGTTGCTTCAAACGCCTTTTCAGCGTCCTGCCGGCTCCGGCAAAAGATTTTGAAGTCGTCAGCGTACCTCACGATGTACATTTCTTTGAGTCTGCTCCGCCTGAGCGCCCGGTAGGTGTGACTTTTAATATCTGTACCGTGGGCGTTCTGCCGGGTTTTGTACTCGTAATGGGTAGGCATTTCCTCCCACTGGGAAGTCACCCACCAGTCAAGCTCATTCAGCACTATGTTGGAGAGCAGTGGCGACAAAATGCCGCCCTGCGGCGTTCCTTTGGTCGGAGTTATCCTCGTTCCATCTGGAAGTACCACCTGTGCCTTTAACATCTGCTTGACGATACACAACAGCTTTTTGTCCCGGATACCCATTTCCCACATCTGCCTTATCAGCTTGCCGTGGCTTACATTATCAAAGAAACCACGAATATCAATATCCACTGCATAATGCAAGTGCTGTACCTGCATGAGCCGACAGCATTGTGCTATGGCGTGTTCCGTGGAGCGGTTTGGGCGGAAGCCGTTGGAACGCTCATGGAACTTTGCTTCACAGATTGGTTCAAGCACTTGTAAAATACATTGCTGCACTATGCGGTCAACAATTGTAGGAATCCCCAGCGGTCTTGTTTTTCCGTTGGGTTTGGGGATTTCCACCCGTTTCACCGGGCGGGGAGTGTACCAACTGAACTGTTTTTGAATAAGCCGGACGTATTGTTCCTCACGAAGTGCGGCAAGGTCTTTGATTGTCCGCTTATCCACGCCGGGAGTACCGCTTCCTTTGTTGCCCTTAATTGTCCGATATGCCAGTTTGATGTTTTCTGGACCTATGTCAATACTTTGGAC
>BLLW01000219.1 GCA_011959285.1 Lachnospiraceae bacterium
TGTTCCGTTTTCAAGGTTCTTCCCCAGCGTCATATGATTGGTCACATCATAGGTATACTGATGGGTCTGCACTTCCTCTCGGTGCTCCTGAAGCAAGTTGCCGCGTCTGCCGTAGCATAATTATACTGTACACCATCTTTTGTCTTGTTTACAAGCAGATTTAAGGCATTATACAAACATAAAACTTTATTGTAAATACTTTATAAGCAAAATTATTTCACTAATAAATAGACACCGTTTATTGGCAAGTACCACAATTTAATCCTTTCATTTATATTTATTCTTACAATTGCATACCTTAAGCTAACAATAAAAATGGAGATTTTCCATAGCCTACGACAATGAAATATCTCCATTTTTCACTTAATCATCGAATTTGTATTTGGGAACTATTTTACCAATGTCTTCACCAAAGGATACAAATCTTGCATTATTCGGTGCTACTGCCCTACTAATGTAAAATCCTCGCAGGCATTTATTACACCACACTTGCATGTATCCTATCCTTGTTTTTTCATCCCCTACATACAAATGATCAATCTCATGCTCCCCACAATATGGGCACTCGATAAATTGCAAATCACATAGGTTTTCTATTATCTTAGGCAATATTTTCATCCAATTTTCTCTCATTATCACCCTCCGTTTTGGGCTCATAAAATATCTCCGCTTATAAGTCTTACTGTTAATTACTATGCTGTACTTTTTGCAATTGCTGCTTTGCACACAATCTTATTATTTCATTTTTATTTGTTGTCAATAATTTCAATTTGTCTACAGCTTCTTGCTTTCCACATTTAGCAATTGCATGGATGCATTTTTTTTCAAAAGCATAGTTGTCATCCCATTCTAAATAAGCTGGGTTAAGAAAAATTGCTTTGTACAAATATTCAATGCTTTCTGAAGCCCTTATTTTTTGTAATAGCAACGCTATATCTTCATGTTTATTATGCCATTTGCACAAAATAAGTTTATTTAATATATCAACAAATGATGATATATTAAGTTCTTCTTCTGCTAAAAATACTGTAAATATAAGGTACTCGATCATTTCAGCATCTTCTTGTTTATAAGCTTTAACAATTTCAGTTAATAAAAAATGCTCAAATTCTGTATCTTTAACTCCTATACTTGCACACAATTCCTCTTGTGTCATTTTGTTATCAAAATACCCTAAAAATAAACCTTTTGATAAATTCACTCATTACCTCCTACTACTAGGGTGAATTTGGGACTTACATCCATCAGAAATACACACCACTAGGTATATTTTTCAGGAAGGCATCAAAAAATTTGTTTATGCCTTCCCAAAATATTCTGTAATCATTTAATTTTTCTTGAATTTAGCTAATTCTTATTCATCAACTCTTTGAAGTATTGTATTGAATATTTGTGTTATAGCCGCATACCCAATTAATTTTGCACCATCAAATATTTTAATCCTTTTTCCAATCCACAAGCAAGCTGGATATTCCTCTGGAGATATAAATGTAATAGTTCCAATTAGCTCTTCCTCTTTGCTATTCCCCAGATTATAGTAGTGATGGAGTCCTGTAGTCAAATAATTTTCTTTTATTAAATGAGCAGGTCTGAAACCATCACAAACTTTTCTACCATTTAAAAACACAAATATTGCTTCTACATCTGGTTTTAAGTTCATTTTCCCTCCATTTTTTATACATACTCTTAGGAATTGTTACTTCACTTTGTAATTAGAGCAAAATAATAAAGCCTCATTCAACGCACTAATTACATCATCTTTTTGCATAGTATCATCATCATGAAAACTATATATTGGTATTGTCTCTTCTAAATCTGATGCCTCTACATCCATTGCCTCAAAATATACGAACTGATACGGAACATACTGTGAATGGGTCACTGAAAGTTGTATTACAAAACATAACTAAACTATACTTACTATTTTTTTAATTACTAAAACTTCCCACACCAAT
>BLLW01000220.1 GCA_011959285.1 Lachnospiraceae bacterium
ATTTACCAGGCTTTGCATAATCTTCTGCCCTTCCATGAACTGCAGATATATTTTGAAGATTCAAAAGAGAAATTACTTCATTTAAAAACTGGACTCTTTTGTTCAAAGAATCAAGAAGTGTAATCTGTAAATTTGGAAAAGCGATCTTAAGTGGGATCCCAGGAAACCCTGCTCCTGTCCCAACATCAATTAAAGTATAAGCTCTCTCTTTTAAATCTGTTACTGCATTGATCAAGGATACACTATCTATAAAATGCTTTTTTAACACCTCGTCAAATTCAGTAATTGCAGTAAGATTCATAAAAGAATTCCATTCTTTTAATAAATCATAATACTTCATAAATTGATTCAATTGATTCTCATTTAAATATATATGGAATTCTTTTAAATCATTTTTAAATAATACAAGTTGATTATCCACTGTTTTCTCCAATTAAAAATTATTGTTTCTTTTATATTGTTCTAAAAATACAAGTAATACAGAAATATCAGCAGGTGAAACACCTGAAATCCTTGACGCCTGTCCAACTGATACAGGATGAAAAGATTTAAGTTTCTGCCTTGCTTCAAGACGCAGACTTGGCACATCATCATAGTTCAAATCATAAGGAATTTTTTTCTTTTCCATTTTTTTAAACTGTTCAACCTGGCGCTGCTGTCTTTCTATATATCCCTCATATTTTATTTCAATTTCCACCTGCTCAATAATATCAGAAGAAAGATCCACTCTTTCATAATCTATCTCTTTTAAAATATCATAATTTAATTCTGGTCTACACAATAATTCAGCAAGATTTGAACCTGTCTTTAAAGATGCACTATTGTGACGCTCCAAAAACTCCTGATTATTTTTTGCAGCGCCTACTTTCGTATCTTTCAATCGTTGTATTTCTTTTTCTATCATACACTTTTTTTTCAAAACATCTTCATATTGACTTTTTGAAATAAGGCCGACTTGATAACCTTTTTCACGCAATCTTAAATCTGCATTATCTTGGCGAAGCAAAAGACGATATTCTGCACGGGAAGTCATCATGCGATAAGGTTCAAAATTATCTTTCGTGACAAGATCATCAATCAAAACGCCAATATATGCTTCTGACCTGTCAAGGGTTAATTCTTCCTTTCCAAGAATAAACATTGCCGCATTAATTCCAGCAATTAATCCTTGAGCAGCTGCCTCTTCATATCCACTGCTTCCATTAAATTGTCCCCCACTGTAAAGTCCCTCTACATCTTTAAATCGTAAAGTTGGATATAGTTGTCTAGGATTAATACAATCATATTCTATGGCATATGCATTTCTTACCATTTTACAATTTTCTAAACCAGGAACAGTTCTATACATTGCAAGCTGCACATCCTCAGGAAGAGAAGAAGACATACCTCCTACATACATTTCATTGGTATATAATCCTTCCGGCTCTATAAAAACCTGATGTCTTTCTTTATCAGCAAACTTCACCACTTTATCCTCAATGGAAGGACAATACCTTGGTCCGGTTCCTTCAATGATTCCAGCATAAATAGGAGAACGATCAAGATTGTTCTTAATAATCTCATGTGTCTTTTCATTTGTATAAGTAAGATAACATGAAACTTGATCAATCTGTATTTGATTTGGATCAGTAGAAAAAGAAAAAGGAATAATCCTTTCATCACCAAACTGCTCTTCCATCTTAGAAAAATCAATACTTCTTTTATCCATTCTTGCCGGTGTTCCCGTTTTGAAACGCCGCATTTCAATTCCCATTGATATAAGAGAGTCTGTCAAATAATTTGCTGCCTGAAGCCCATTAGGTCCAGTGTAAGTAATCGTCTCTCCACATAAACATCTGGCTTTTAAATATGTACCTGTACATAATACCACAGCCTTACATTCATATGTTACACCTGTAAAAGTCTTTATGCCGGTTATTTTTTTTAAATATTTATTTTCTTCCCAT
>BLLW01000221.1 GCA_011959285.1 Lachnospiraceae bacterium
CCGCTATAAGCAGCGGAATTGCATCTATAATGCCGTCCACAAGTGCTACTATAATGTCGCCTGCGCTCTCCAAAATAAGCGGTATGCCCTCTACCAGCGCATTTATTATGCTGGTTATAATCTGCGGCAGTTTCTCTATGATGACTGGCAGCGCCGCTATAATCCCGTCTGCAAGCCCCGTTACAAGCTGTAAGGCTGCGTCTATCAGCATAGGCACGTTGTTTATCAGCGTTTCCGTTATGGTAAGCACTGCGTCTATTACGCTTGGTATCAGCTCTGGCAGTGCCTCCCCCAGCCCTTTTGCCAGCCCCGCAATAATCTGTACTGCGCCCTCTGCCAGCGTCGGTATTAGTTCTACAATGCCGTTAATCAACGTTGCTATTATCTCTGTTGCGCTCTCTGCCAGCGTCGGTATCGCCTCTACAATGCCGTCCGCAAGCCCCGTAATCATTCCTACGCCCGCCTGCACGATTGCTGGCGCACTCTCTACAATGCCGTCCACAAGCCCGCTTACAAGCTCTACGGCAAAGCTGGTAATCTGTGGCAGCATTTCTGCCAGCCCGTTTACCATGTTTCCTAATGCGTCGCCAAAGCTCTGCGCCATTTTCCCCATATCGCCGCCCGCCTCTGCCGCACCCTGCGCCAGCTCGTTTGCAAACTGGCTGAAAATCGGTAGCGCCTGCTCGCCTATCGGCATAATAAAGCTGGTCTGTAGTATCCTGCCTGCGCCCTGCATAGCCTCTGAAAATGTGTCATATTTTACGGCGTTAATCTTCCCCATAGCGTCCGTGGTCTTGCTTATCTGCCCCTCAACGTCCATAAGCGACGTGCAGGCATCAGCGCCCATATCTTCCCACATAGTACCCATTAAGCCCACGCCCGCCGTATACTGTAGGCTCTTGTCGTCGCAGTTCTTAAGCGCCTCGCTTACTTGGCTCATAGCCTCTTTTGCGCTGTCGCCGCCCTTTTGGAATTTCCCTACTACCTCGTCTGCATTAAGCCCCAGACTTGTAAGGTATTCGTTTGCCGTCCCGTCATTCATGCGGATACTAAATTCCTTAAAAGCGTCGCCCATTTTGTCTATGCTCCATACGCCAGTAGCAGCGCCGTTAGCGATAGAGTTAAACATATCCTCTGCGCTTAGCCCTGCCTGCGAATACTGGTTACTGTATTCGTTGATAACGTCCAGCAAATCCCCGTTCTTGTTAAGCCCGTTCTGTGCGCCCTGCGCAATAAGGTTATACGCCTCGTCAGAGGATAAACCGAATTTCTGCATAAGCTGTGTGGCGGCTCTGGTGCTTTCCGCTACGTCAAAATCAAACGTATCCCGCAGCGCTAATGCGTTGGTCGTCATTTTTTCCAGCTCGTCTGCCCCTAAGTCGCCTGCCTGCTGCCGTACCTCTGCCATAGCTGCCGCTATGTCCTCAAATCCCTCGCCAAAATTTGCGTTATAGATATTCTCCATAACTTGCTTGTACTGCCCTGCGTCCTCTGTAGCCGTCCCCGTGGCTGCGCAGAAATCATTTAAAGCGCCCTTTGCCTCGTCCGCTTGGCTTACGGCATAGCCCAGCCCTGCCACTACCGCCGTGCCGATTGCAGCCGCAGCCGCCCCCACTGCCGCTATTCCTTTCGCCATAATGCCGCCCAGATTTCCCATAGCAGATGCAAGCCCGTTATGCCCCTGCTCGGTTTCTGCAAGCTGGTTTTCCACGTCGTATAGGGCGGCTCTTTCGTTGTGCAGCTGCGTTTCAAGCTCTTTAGCCTCGCTGCTGGTTTCCCCATACTGGCGCACCATACTTTCATAGGCTCTTTCCGTTTCCGCTACCTTTTTTGCCTGCTCGTCATATGTCCTTTTAAGGACTTCCTGCTTTTCAGCCACGGCTTTTGCGCTGTCCGCATTGTTTTTATACTTTGCGTTTACTTCCTGCAATTC
>BLLW01000222.1 GCA_011959285.1 Lachnospiraceae bacterium
TTCCCTCCTGTCCACAACATATCTTCATCTGTAAAAATATTATAGACTTTTGGAGCATCTGCCACATTGTTTACCTGCTCCGCAAAACTCCTTTTTACCGCATTCTGCTGTGCCTTTCTTGTTCCCTGCCATGCCTGATATCCTGCTGTCCCTATTCCATTTACATTCATTTTTTCAAATCCTCCGCTATTGTCATTTATTCAATATTGTGGCTGGGGGTGATATGTTTCCACCCCCAGCTACACCGTGTCAGTCTGAATATGTAAAGCATCACTGTTCTACAGAAAACATAGCTTTCTGGATATTTTTCTGCCAATATGAGCTGTCAAAATAGTTCCCGCTTTTGGGCCGATTACTGAACATATTCATGATCATGTCATAAGTCATGGATGACGTATCTATAAACAGTTCCTTTCCGTCCTTTGATTTAATCGCTGTACCGTTTGTTCCCACATAGGCAGTTGTATTGTCATCAAGGTACTGTATCGTTCCTGTCATTTCCGCAAACTTTTTCAGCCACGACTCTCCCGTTTCCTTGCACATTTCCTTAAATTTCTTAGCATCCTCCCCCGTCATATAAGGGTGCTTCCCATCCCTGACATACCATGAAAAACCTGTTGCTTTGTCCGTATATTTCGGGTCTGTTGCCGCCCATTCTTCCAAGGTCTTATCGCCATACCACACTGTCAGCCCGCTGTCATTTGATACGGTGTTTTCCTCCTGCCCCATTATTGGATTTGTTGATTTAAGTGCGTCATATATATCCTGCACATTGGCATTCTGCCTTGCACTTCCGGGAGCGGATTCCTCTGCCGCCTGTTTCTGCGGGTAGAACTGTCCTGCCCTGCTCCTATTGTATCTATTCGCTGATACATTGTTCTGATAATAATTCTGTCCTATTCCATTTACGTTCATTTTTCAAATCCTCCATTGTCATCAATTATTTTAATGGCAGCCCCTCTGTCGTTCAAAGCCGCCTCTGCTCTCTCATATTAAGTCCGAGCAGTTCATCCCATCATGCAGACATACCGCCTAGCCTCCCCTGCCAAACTTCATGACAAACACCCCCTTTCGCTGAAATTGTTTGCTCTCCGATTCTCAATATAACAAAAACCTTCTCTCCATTGTTTCCATATATTTTATGGTGGCTTTTTTGTCATAAAATACGAACCAGCCCTCAAAAAAGTTTCATCTCTCTTATCACCAACAGTGTATCCCTCTCGCTCAGAGTGTCATTTATGCCTTGATGTCAACAGGCTTATGGTACGCATCCGATATGACAGTCACTGGCTGCGCTGAAATCTGAATCTTTTCCAGCCGTTCTTCCTCCTGCTCCTTCTGCTCCTTTCTCTTTTCCTCGGTGCGCTCCTGCTCCTTCTTCTCCTTTAATTTTTCCTCCCGTTCCTCTGCCAGTTCCTTCCAGCCTTTTACCCCGCTGTCGGAAGTTACCGTGGTGGACGCCATCATGGTTATATTCCCTGTGCTGTCGATGCTCCAGCTTTCCGTATGGTCCACCACCCTTGCCCCGATAGCCCTTGCATTGGCCTGGGCGCTCTTAAGACCGCTTTCATAACCTTCTTTGAAAAAAGACAGGTTTTCTTCAAGCTCCTTCGCCTTTTCCGGGTTCCTTGCACACTCTTTCAGGTAAGAGCCTGAAATCGCCACGCTGCCATTCTTTACACAGTCATAATTCTTCTGCAGGTAGGAATAATAATCCGATACGCTGTCTGTCCCTGTGTTCTTCGCCTGTGCTGGCGCAGCTTCCTTTGTTTCTGTTTTCTTCACTGTCTCATTTTTCTGTCCGTGTATGTACTCCCATACACATTGCTGTAGTTGTTTCCAATTCCTGAAATTGCCATAATTTTTCCTCCTTGATAAAATTTTTATTGTTAATGACGGCCCCTCTGTCATTCGGAGCCGCCCATGCCCCCT
>BLLW01000223.1 GCA_011959285.1 Lachnospiraceae bacterium
AGTGTACCGATGCAGTCATTAGGCACGATGATGAAATCACGCCTTTTATCCAGAAGAAATTAAAATGCGGCATCCCTTTCCCTGCTGCACGGGCACAGGCAGTGTCAGAAATCCTTTCTGCCGATTCAGACGCCAGGGAACTGCATGCACTTTTTGCCTCGCCCAACAATATCCTTGGCATGGAATACTGCAAAGCGCTGCTTGCCTCCCAAAGCACTATCCGTCCCTTTACCTTAAAGCGCGAAGATGCCGGTTACCACAATACCTCTGTTACAGTACATTCTTCCAGATATATCTCTGCCTCCGCCATACGGAATGCCCTGACTAAAACACCCGAAATCATCGCCGAATATGTTCCTTCCGAGGTTTATCAAATCATGATAAAAAACAGCCTTCCCCAAGCCTATCTTGATGAAGATGTTTTTTCTATGCTGCTTTACTATAAGATGCTTACTGAAAAAGAGCAGGGATTTTCAGCATATCTGGACTGTACCCCTGACCTGTCCGATAAGATCTGCAAACATCTTTCTGACTACACCAGCTTTACCGGCTTCTGCCATCTTTTAAAGACAAAGGAACTTACTTACACCCGACTAAGCCGAGTGATGATGCATATCCTGCTCAATATAAGGACACCTGATTTTTTCCGTCCTCACTTTTTGACAAGAAAGCTGTATACCCCTTATGCCAGATTGCTGGGCTTTAAAAAGGAAGCTGCCCCTCTCCTTTCTGCCATCAAAAAAAACAGCTTTATTTCGCTGCTTTCCAAACCTGCTGATGCCGGCTCCCTTTTGAACAAGGAAGCCTTTGCCATGCTGCAGCAGGATATTTTCTGCGCATCCGTCTACGAATCCGCCGTTTTTCAGCATACTGGGAAGCTTCCTTTAAATGAACTGAAGCAATCGCCAATCATCCTCCCGTAATATGCATTATGACACATAAGTCATATCCGCGATTTTTAACTTACAATCCTGTCACGCCCCTGATTTTTTCCAAGGTAGAGTTTCGCATCTACCCCTCTAAGTATGTGATCGATTTTTTCATTGCTGCCTTCCACAACGCCAAACGTCATTGTAATGCGGATATCTTTTTCGTTTTGATAGTCTATGCCAGAACTTCTGATCTCTGCCGTGAGTTCCTCCAAAGATTTTACCGTGTGCTCTAAATCATAATTCTGAAAGACAAGAAGGAATTCTTCTCCACCCCACCTTGCCGCAAATCCCTTTCCATGCATATATGCCCCTAATTTCCCTGCAAGATACATCAACACGATATCGCCGCACTCATGTCCATAGGTGTCATTCACCCTTTTGAAATAATCCACGTCCCCCAGCGCTACGCTAAATGGTACACCTTTCTTCTCATATTCACTCTGTACCTGTGCAAGCAGCTTTTCCCCACAGCGTCTGTTATAAAGTTTTGTCAGAAGGTCCTGTTCGATCAATTCCCTTAAAGATTTCTGCATGCTCACTGCGTGCTTGCCCATTCCGCCTAACTCGTCGTTGCGCATGAGCACATTGTAATCCAGTTCAGCCCGTAAGTTACCGCTTGAAACCTTTTCCAGAAACTCCTCAATCTTACGTATTGCACCCACCAGTTTCCCCGAAAACCGTAAAGCAAAAAATCCAGCAAATAAAATCACTGCAACGGCTAAAATTAAAAGCGGCATAATCGCGTGCCAGATGAGCCCGTCTACATACTCCGACGGTTTTCCCACAAAAATCATACCTACGCAGCTGCCATCTGAATTAAAAAGCGGTGCATAGTACGCAAAATATTTTCTATTGTCGATCAGCACGCTTGAATAAAACGCTTCTTTGCCGCTCTCCAGCACATCCCTCGTCACCACTGCGTTAGACTTTGTTCCCGTCATGCGTCCGCCCTGTTCATCCAAAATGGTCGTAAGAATCCGGATGTCTCCATAA
>BLLW01000224.1 GCA_011959285.1 Lachnospiraceae bacterium
AAGAACGGAGGCAACCGGCTACGGTCTTTTATATCTCACAGAAGAAATGTTAAAATGCAATGGTCATGATTTGAAAGGCAAGACGGTAGTGATTTCCGGTTCAGGAAACGTAGCAATCTATGCAACCCAGAAGGCACAGCAGTTAGGCGCAAAGGTGGTAACGGTATCTGATTCCACAGGATGGGTATATGATCCGGAAGGCATCGACGTAGCGCTCCTTAAAGAAGTAAAGGAAGTAAAGCGTGCAAGACTGACCGAATATGCCGCTGCAAGACCGAGTGCACAGTATCACGAGGGCAGAGGCGTATGGAGCATCAAGTGTGACGTGGCGCTTCCCTGCGCGACTCAGAACGAACTGTTACTTGATGATGCAAAGGCTTTAGTTGCCAACGGATGTATCGCAGTGGCAGAAGGTGCAAACATGCCTACTACGATCGAAGCAACAGAATACCTGCAGGCAAACGGCGTGCTCTTTGCACCCGGAAAGGCAGCCAATGCAGGCGGCGTAGCAACTTCTGCACTGGAGATGAGCCAGAACTCCGAGAGACTGAGCTGGACCTTCGAGGAAGTGGACAGCAAGTTAAAGGGAATCATGGTCAACATCTTCCACAGCATGGACGAGGCAGCAAAGAAATATAACATGGAAGGCAACTATGTTGCAGGTGCCAACATTGCAGGCTTTTTGAAAGTTGCAGATGCTATGACAGCACAGGGTATCGTTTAAGAGCTGAGTTACAAAATTAAAGATAATCGGGAGAAGTCCTATAAACAAAGCAAATCTTTGATTTGACTGATGTTTATGGGACTTTTCTTTATAAGGAAAAATTAAGAAAACTGTAGGAATTTTGTGAGAAATAGAAAGGAAAAAAGTGTTAGATTAAGTATCATAGAGCGTTGATAAGAAGGGAAGAAGATATGCCGGAAAGAGTACAAGAATATTCACATGCCAATATACTGCTTGTTGAGGATGAAAGGGAGATTGCAGACCTTATTGAAGTGTATCTGAAGAATGATGGTTATACTGTATATAAGTTTTACAATGGGGCTGATGCCTTGAAATGTGCGGAGCGTTCAGAAATCGACCTGGCAATTTTGGATGTAATGCTTCCTGATATAGATGGGTTTCGTATATGTCAGAAAATAAGAGAGAAATTCTTTTATCCAATCATAATGCTGACGGCAAAAGTGGACGACACGGATAAAATTATGGGACTTACCATAGGAGCAGACGATTATATTACAAAACCGTTTAATCCTCTGGAGGTAGCAGCAAGAGTAAAAACCCAGCTCCGGCGATATGTCCTTTATAATCATGCATCAATTGCAGCAAGAAATATATCAGTTACAGAGTGTGATATAAGGGGGCTTGTTATAAATAGGAATACACACAAATGTACTTTATATGAAAAGGAGATTACTTTGACACCGATTGAATTTTCGATTCTCTGGTATCTGTGTGAGAACAGGGGAAAATAGAAGGACATTTTGCAAATTTTATTGTAGGTTTTTTCAACTTTTTTATTGAAGATTACGATACTGCACGGAGTTTATATGGGCAGGTTATTAGAAAGCATATGGATTTGTATGTCTTATTTGCCATAGTTGCTGTGTTTCTGGTTGTATTGCGTATATATTTAAGGAACTTCACAAAATATTTTAATGAAATTAACCGTGGAATAGATGTACTGATAGAAGAGCGTGCCGATGACATTGTCCTTTCCCCGGAACTTGCCGCAACGGAAAAGAAAGTCAATGAAATTAAACACACGCTTAAACAACGAAAATTGACAGCCAATCTTGCGGAACAGCGGAAAAACGACCTGGTGGTCTATCTTGCTCATGACTTAAAAACACCGCTTACATCAGTCATAGGATATTTGACCCTGCTTCGTGACGAAAATAAAATGTCCGAGG
>BLLW01000225.1 GCA_011959285.1 Lachnospiraceae bacterium
GGTCCATATTTTTTCAGTGCATCGATATGATTCTTTGCGCCATATCCTTTGTTTGCGGCAAATCCATATTCCGGAAAGACACTGTCATATTGAACCATCAGCCGGTCTCTGGTCACCTTTGCAATAATGCTTGCCGCTGCAATAGAAATGCTCTTTGTATCTCCCTTGATGATCGGCACCTGCTTCACCGAAATGCCCGGAATCGTCACCGCATCGTTTAAAAGAAGGTCCGGCGCCGGCTTAAGTTTTGCAACAGCTTCCCGCATCGCCTCATAAGTCGCCTGCAGGATATTGATCTGGTCGATGCGTTCCGGCGATACGAATCCAAGTCCTGTCGCCACTGCCTTTTCCATGATTTCACCGTATAACTCTTCTCTCTTTTTTTCGGTCAATTGCTTGGAATCATTAAGGTATAAAATGTCACAATCCTTCGGCAAAATTACCGCACCGGCAACTACCGGTCCAGCCAACGGTCCTCTCCCCACCTCATCAATACCGCAGATATAGGCGTAGGAGCAGTACTCCTTTTCAAATTCCTTCATTTTTTCTGTGCGTTCCAGCTCCTTGTGGTAATCCGCTATTTGTTTTTGCGCCTTTTGAATAAGCGTCTGCACGCCGGTGCGTGCATCTTTACTGTAGCTTTCTATAAAGGCAGGCAGCTCATTGATACTGGCTGCCTGTAGAATGTTCTTAATCTCATTTATCTTTTGTTCCATCTCTGTTACCTTTTCTGCATCTGTTATCTGCCGTTTACTGATGTTTGATCATGCCGATTTCATCAAAGGGCCATATCCGCATCCATGCTTTTCCGACCAAATCATCCCTGTGGATATTCCCCACCACTGGATCACGACTATCGGAACTATTATTCCTGTTATCCCCCATAACAAAATATTCATCATCTCCCAAGGTGATTGGTTCATACGCCCTTCCTGGGTCTGTAATCGTATCTTTTCCATAGGGCTCCTCTAAAAGCACATCGTTGATGTAAATATTACCGTCGTCATCGATATAAACCGTTTCTCCCGGAAGACCGATGATACGTTTGATATAGTAAGGTCTGCTCGCATACTGGAATGGAAATACGATAATATCATACCTCTGAGGATCTTCAAAACGGTATGAAATCTTATCTATAATCAAATTGTCTCCATCACTTAGCATAGGCTCCATAGAACTGCCGGACACCTTCGTGCGCTGCCCCACGTATGTTACTACAAGGAAGGTTGCAACCAGCACGCCAAGCAGATACAAGCTGGTGCCTAATATATCTTTAATTTTCCTTTTCACTGCCACTCCTCCGGATGCTCTAACGTGATCCTGCCGATTTTGCCGCTTCTAAAATCCTCCAAAATCATTGCAGATACCCTTTCTATATCAGGTGTCTCCCCTTTTTGGAAGCATCGCCTTTTGATACAGATTTCTTCTAATGTCTTATATGCATCCTCATTTATACTTATTTGATACCGCTCCTGCAATAGAACAGGATAATTCTGATTCAAATAGCGGATTACCGCCACGGCAAGTTCATCCGCATGTAGAATCTCATCATTGATAGAGCCAATGACTGCAAGCCGTTCCCCTACTTTCTGGTTTTCAAACCGCGGCCACAAAATCCCCGGGGTGTCTAAAAGCTCAAGATTCTTATTAAGCCGGATCCACTGCTTTCCTCTGGTAACGCCAGGCTTATTCCCGGTCTTGGTACAGGCTTTTTTAGCAAAAGAATTGATAAAGGTAGATTTCCCCACATTGGGAATCCCCGCCACCATAGCACGGACCGGTCTATTTATGATTCCCCGTTTCCTGTCACGCTCAATCTTCTCCTTGCACGCCTCTGACACCAAAGGCTGAATATTCCTAATCCCATCACCCGTCCTAGAATTAATTTCCTGCACAAAGAAACTTTTT
>BLLW01000226.1 GCA_011959285.1 Lachnospiraceae bacterium
GTTTTCTGAGAAGAATCAAGTGAAAATAACAAATTCTTCTTATGTGACAATATCTCACAATCGCAAATATTTGTATTCAATCACAGATTTTGGTGTGGAGGCTTACAAAATATTGGGGGATGGAAGCCTTGAGTTGATTAATCATGCATCAATCAATGGTATGAGAGGATGCTATTTATCCACGGATTATGAAGATAAATTTCTCTTTGTGGCAGGGTATCACGATGCGAAGCTGACAGTTCTTAGGGTAGAGGAAGATGGCGCCATTGGAGAGATTACGGATGAGATTTTTCATAAAGGGCTTGGAAGTATTGCAGAAAGAAATTTCAGACCGCATATTAATTGTGTGAAGATGACGAGAGATAATAAATTTTTGTGTGCAGCAGATTTAGGCATGGACCACGTAGTAGTGTATGAGCTGAATCATGTAAATGGAAGGCTGAGGCAGGTGGATATCATCAGGAGTGAGCAGGAATCAGCGCCCCGCCATTTAAAATTTTCAAAGGATGGCAAGGTCTTGTATATCGTCCACGAATTAAAAAATTATATTGATGTGTATACCTATTCCATTGATGAGCATGGAAACCCGGTTTTTGATAAGATACAGAATATCTCCACCCTTAATACGTATCATGCCGGAGGATCGGCAGCCAGTGCGCTTACGTTTTCGGAGGATTTCCAGTATCTTTGCAGTTCTAATGCAGGGGATAACAGTGTGATTATTTATTCCATCAATCAGGGAACAGGACTTTTGGAAAAAATATTCTGTCTGCCAGTCAGCGGCGACTATCCCAAGGATGCAGCATTGTTTCCGGACAACAGACATCTGGTTTCCTTAAATCATGAATCCGATTCTATGACTTTCTTTAATGTGGATATGAAGAAGGGAACCCTTGTTATGAATGGGAAAGAAATGAAAGTGGATCAGCCCAATTGTATTATTTTTTACCAATTAAAATAGGCAATAAATAGGATGTCTCATAAAGCGAGACATCCTATTTATTGTCTTAGCGGTAAAAATTGGTAAGATAGTCAAGTCTTGCGGTCATATTCAGCATGCATGCATCGAGAATGGTAAGAGCCGTCATGGCTTCCACTACTACCACGGCTCTGGGAACGATTACAGGATCGTGACGTCCCTTGATAGTAATCTCTATATTTTCCTTATTTTGGTTTACCGTCTCCTGCGTTGAGAAAATAGAGGGGGTGGGTTTAATGTGTGCTCTTAAAATGATTTGAGCTCCGTCGCTGATGCCGCCTAGAATACCACCGGAATGATTGGTCTTTTTGCTCACGATTCCGTCTGCGCATCTAAATGCATCATTGTTTTCGGACCCCACAGACTGTGATACCAAAATGCCATCTCCAATTTCAACCGCTTTCACCGCGCCAATGGACATGATGGCCTTGGCAAGGCTGGCGTCTAGTTTTTCAAACACAGGATCGCCTATGCCAGCTGGAAGCCCACTGGCGATGCACTCGATAATTCCGCCGCAGGAGTCCTTTTTTTCCATACATTCTTTCAGATAAGCCATTGCCGCCTGATCTGCCGCCTCATCAGGCATACAGGTCGGGGTGCGGTAAATTGCGCCTTTGTCAAAGCGGGTCATATCGATAGAAATGGGACCGATTGACTTGGTATAAGCATTTATGGCAATCCCCATTTCTTTCAATATTTTAACGGCGACAGCCCCGGCAGCCACTCTGCCGATGGTTTCCCGTCCTGATGAGCGTCCGCCGCCAGTGTAATCCCGGAATCCATATTTAATATCAAAGGTATAATCTGCATGTCCCGGTCTGTAATAGGAAGCAATCTCACTGTAGTCAGATGATTTCTGGGAAGTATTGGGAATCAAAAGCGAAATAGGAGTGCCGGTGGTGCGCCCCTTGAATACGCCGGAGAGGA
>BLLW01000227.1 GCA_011959285.1 Lachnospiraceae bacterium
CTCTCAGGCTGTCATGTCCTGTGGTTCTTCCACTGGAAGCAAGGTAAATAAGGCTACGGAGTATGGGATTGAAATGGTAGATGTAGAAAATAGCAGCATTAAAATTCCCAAAGATACAAAAGTGGCTTTTGTTGCGGCTTTGAAAGAAACCTTAGAAGTAGGCGACCATATTCTTCATATCTGCAATATCGAAAAAATTTTGGGAGATGAAAATAAAGTAGGTCTTTTTGCGTGGAATGGTTTTGGTAAAGCTGCTCCGGCACAGGAAAAATAATAGGGCAAAGTCTAGGGGCGACAGCAATGCTGCGCCCCTTTGAATCATAAAGCAACTATAAATCATGCAACGCCCTATGTGGGAGAAAGGGGGAATTTCCGTGAATTGCACAGAAGCATACAAGGAGCATATCGAGTACACATTTAACGCCTTTTGCAGAGTAGTCATACACTATGCCGCTATCAATGCATGGCGTGACAGGGATAAACGGCGGCAAAGGGAAATATCTTTTGAATACCTCACCGAAGAAAAGTTTTACCCGTTCAGTACGTCAGATAAATATTTTACAGACCCCTACAAGCAATACCCGGTTATGATATGCGGTCAAAGGGTTATCTTCACAAACGGGGAGCTTGCCGAAGCCTTGTCTGCCTTGCCGGAGAAAAAGAGGGAAATCATCTACCTATACTTTTTTGGGCGTTATACACAACAGGAAATCGGGGAACTATACGGACGATGCCGGAGTACGGCGTGGCATCACATACACAGTGCCTTGCAAATGCTGCATAAAGAAATGGAGGTGCTTTTCCGTGAGGAATCCTAAACTTGTGCCGTATGAAACGATTGTCCGGGCGACCAGCGGCGAGCCGGAAGCCATTGACGAGGTTTTGCGGCATTATAGCAAGCGAATCCGGCTTGCTTCCCTTGAAAACGGACACGTCAACAAGGACACCGAGGACAATATCAAACGGCGGCTTATCGCTGCCCTGTTCCAGTTCCGCTTTGACGGACAGCCTACCTAACAGGAGGTGAGATTTGTCGCAAAAATAGTCATGCTTATATTTAACGACACAGAAGAAAAAGCGGTTGAGAAAGCCATAGCCGCCCTTGCCGATATGATACCGCTGGAAACCATGCAGCCGCCCCACTCCCCGGCACTTACTTTTCCGGGATTGGAAATAAAATTGCACCAACGCCGGGTACTGAAAGACGGTACAGACATTTATCTCACCCGTTTAGAATACGGCGCACTCTGCTACCTTGCCGCCAGTCCGGGGAGGGTATTCACAAAGGCGCAAATCTTTGAAGCCGTGTGGAGCATGGAAAGTGAAAGCTGCCAGTCAAACGTGGCGAATGTGATATGCAATCTGCGGAAAAAGATAGAGCCGGACAGCGGCAAGCCCACTTACATAAAGACCGTTTTAGGCGTGGGCTACAAGTTCGCTTCCGGGGAATGATAACAGAATAACCGCCGCCCATCAGCGGCAGCCAAAGACAGGAAATCAAGAAAAGGTTTCCTGTTTTTTTGCGCCCAAAACCAAGCCAGATTTTGCACCGCAATAAAATAATTCAAAAACTTTCGGAAAACATTGCCAAAATTTCTTTTTTTCCCGTAGTAGGTAGTAAGGGGAAAAATAATTGCCGGGAAGTTTGGCATTTTTTGAAACCGTCCGTATATCACTGCAAAACGGAACTGATTTTTCCGTTTTTGTCAAATTCTGTTACGAAAACACGAAAAGAAATTCCGGGGAACTTTGCCAGATTTGCCTTGCCGTGCGTAGTAAGTAATAGAGGAAGAAATACCGCCGCATAGTTGGCAGAATCCACGCCACGCAAGCCGGGGGTATCAGCAAAAGCCCACACAGAGGAAGCCGCCACTTTCTTAGAGCAAGATTCTACCA
>BLLW01000228.1 GCA_011959285.1 Lachnospiraceae bacterium
GCCTCCGTCTCTTTTCCCGTCATGAAGTATACCGGCTTATTTCTGAAAGCCGCTCCATATGCAGAACCTTGTTCATTTACATTAGTTATTCCCATTGTCAGATCATCCTCCATTATTTGTTTTTACAAAAAGTCAGAATATCATTGATCCACTTCCCATACCGCAGATACCCGTCCCAATTTCCAAGTGTTTTCATATCGTTCATAAGCTCGTGCGCCATTGCCATATAATCTGCTGTCTCATGGTAGGAGGCAGTGCCCGATTTATCCTTCATAATAGCCATACTCAGAAAATTGCTGTCTGATTTATTCCCGGTATGCGCGTTTAAAGCAAGCAGCTCCGTATAAGAGCAGCTATTCGGATTTACTTTGCTTACATCCACTGTCTGCTCATATTCATTTCCGTTTTTATCCATTCCTTTTACAATATAAAACGGATTTTCCTCTGAATAATCATCCGCCCTGTATACATTTGCACTTTCCCCTGTTTTCGCATCATAGATAGAAAATAATGCGTCCGGGGCAATATGTACTACATTTCCTGTTGATTTCACATTTGCCCCGAAATTGCCCTTCGCATTGTTTTCTGCCTTTCTTGTTCCCTGCCATGCCTGATATCCTGCTGCCCCTACTCCATTTACATTCATTTTTCAAATCCTCCATTGTTATGCAATCCATCTGGCAATCAGAAGCGTTCCTGCCTTCTGTGCCATAATATATCCTACAATTTCTCCAGCTTCTCCAAAAACGCCCTGTAAAATTCCCCTTCTTTGATACGGGCCTGCTGAACCTCTATGCTCCTTGGCGTATATACCCTTGGATGCTCCAAATCGTACAGCGCATTTTTCGTTGCCTGGATCGCAGATTCCACCGTGCTTCCAAGGATGTCAAAATTCTCCGTTTCACCCTTAAGCTGTTTATTAAGCCTCTGCACCATCATCTGCGATATGTGGCTCATCATTCCGTTGCCCCGGATTCCCATGCCATTCGCATTTACTTCTTTCGCCGCCTCCATCCACGCATCCTTCACTTCCTGCGGGGCGTTCGGCCCGACCATCTCAAAGGCTTTCTCATCTTGGTCGGCTGTCTTTCCCTGCGCCGCCTTTTCTTCCACCGTTTCCATGAATCCCACAGCCCCGGATTCCGCGCTTCTTCCTGTCTTTCTTGCCGTGTATCCTGTCAGCGGATATCCCGCTGTTCCTATTCCGTTAATGCCCATTTCAGTCCTCCATTTCTTTTTTATGGCAGCCCCTCTGTCGGTCAGAGCCGCCTCTGCTCTCTCGTAATAAGTCCGAGCAGTTCATTGCCTCCATGCAGACATGCCAACTAACTTCCCCTGTCAAATCCCATACCGGCCTTCACCTCCTCTCCCTACTCCTCAATTTCCCCAATCTGCCGGAAAACCGGGGATGCCTGCCCTGCCTTGTCAGGCTGTAGCTTATTGGAGATATGCAACCGATGGAATTTATTTCTTATTCATAAAATCCCAATATGCCTGCATACTGTACTGATAATATGCCGCCGTCTTTTTCTGGAGCAACAGCTTCATGTCGCCGATCTGCTTCTGGAACATATCCATGAAATCTGTCCTGTCATTTAATCCCATAGCCCCGGCTTCCATCGGAAGGGAAGTAAATCCCCCCAGCTTCTTTACCCCCATATGTGCTTCCAAAGCACGCATCTCCACAACAGTCGCTGACTTGGGATTTATCTCGTTGATATGTATGGTCTTTTCAAATTCATTCCCATTCTCATCAACACCCTTTGCAATGATTGTCGGATCATCCTCTGTTGAATCTTCCGCATACTTAAGATAATAAGACAGCCCTGTACCGTTCCCTCCTGTCCACAACATATCTTCATCTGTAAAAATATTATAGACTTTTGGAG
>BLLW01000229.1 GCA_011959285.1 Lachnospiraceae bacterium
GCTCACCAGCCTGCTCAGGGCATCGTATCCGTACTCGTACCGTCCGCTCTCTGCACGGAGCCCCCGTCTTTCCTTGGTGACAGCGGTCTTATTCCCCATTAGGTCATACTCATACCGGTAACGGTCCAGGATTCCCCCGTCGTCTTCATGCACCAGTTCCGTCAGCTGTCCCTTTCCGTCATAATGCCATAGAGTCCGCATCCCTTCCGGCAGGCGCTTTTCTGCAAGCCTCCCCGCCCCGTCATACTGGTAGCATATCTCCTCGGAGCCGCCCCTTCCTGACAGGCGGTCCATCCTTTCCACCTGCATCCTGTCAAGGCGCAGCAGACCGTCGTAATGATAGAGCGCCCTTTTTCCGTCAGGATAGGTGATGCCCTTCCGCTCTCCCATGCTTCCCCACTCATAGGATACGGTCTTTCCATTATGGTCCGTGATGCGCACCGGGCTTCCTGCCATGTCCCGCTCGATCCTGGTCTCCCCCAGCCAGTCCTTCACACAGGCGAGCTGGCGCAGGGCGGTATATTCCATCTCCACGCTGGTCCCGTCGCCGTACAGGATGCGGCTCACCTTCCCATCCCCGGTGTGGCTGTAGGCGGTGCGGTATCCGTCCCGGTCTGTCTTTAACACCGTCCTTCCAAGGGCGTCATACTCGTAGAACTCCTCATTCCCCAGTGCATCCCGTATGCACGCCACCTGTCCTAAGGGATCCCTCTCATAAAAGGTCTCCCTGTCCGCTTCCCCGGCATTCCCCTTCTGGAGGATATGGATCAGCCGGTCCGCATTGTCATAGGCATACTCTGCCCTGTTCCCCAGCGCATCCGTCACCGCCTTCAGCTTTCCGCCCAGCGTATATTCATAGGTAGTGGTATTCCCATTTGCATCCGTCATGGAGGTCACATTTCCCAGCACGTCATAGGTATAGCTCTTCTTCTGGCCCGCGCTGCTGGTGATGGAAAGGACCCTCCCCATGCTGTCATAGGCATAATCCAGCCGGTATCCCTGCCCGTCCGTCCTGCTTGTGATCCTCCTCAGTCTGTCATAAGCGTAGCTTACCTGCCTTCCGTCAGGGTAGACGGTCCTCTCCAGCCGCCCTCCCGGCAGATAGAAATGACTGGTCTTCCTTCCCGCGGCATCCGTGATGGAAGCCACCTGCCCCAGCGCATTGTATTCATACCGGGTGATATTCCCCCTTATGTCCGTCTCCTGCGTCAGTTCCCCTGCCCCATTGTAGGCAAAGGCGCGGCGGTTCCCCGCAGGGTCCGTGATGCTGCTGACGCGCCCGCTCCCGTCATAGGTATAAAGGGTCTCCCCGCCTGCTGGGTCTGTGATCTTCGTCACCCGGTTCAGGGCGTCATAGGCATAGGAGACCGCCGAGATCACTTCCTCCCCGTCCCCTGCCTGCATTTCCAGAAGGTTGCCCGCAGGGTCGTAGACGTAATCCACCGCCGATGCGGTATCCCCATCCTTCTCCTTCCTGACCTCCACGCGGCTGAGCCTGTTGTTCTTATCATACGTATATCCCGTCACCGCGCCGGAGGGGGAGAGCTCTTCCGCCAGATTCCCTCTTTCGTCATAGGCGCGCCTTGTCTTTCGTCCCTCCTTGTCCGTCAGCTCCTCCGGCTTTCCCATGACATCATAGGCGATAGTCAAGGCATTCCCGTCATAATCCTCCATCCGCACCGGCTTCCCGCTCTCATTGTAGGCATAGGTCCGGGTACTGCCTTCCGGGTTCGTCACACTGGTAAGGCGGCTGCCTTCGTCATACCGATATCCGGTGGTGTTCCCCTCCGCATCCGTGGAAGATACCACCCGGTTCAGCTCGTCATAGACATAGCTGGTTGGACCTATGTCAATACTTTGGAC
>BLLW01000230.1 GCA_011959285.1 Lachnospiraceae bacterium
AAAAAGCTAAAATCATCGCCCACTTTCTGATTGAACCAGTTTAAGAACTCCTGCGTCCTTACACCCGGCACAGGCAGCTGTGATCCTAGACGAATCACAACCAGCATGCCTAATGTAAACAATAGCTTATTTCTTATTTCTTTGATTTTAAATGCGTTCTTTAGGGTTGTAAACATATTACATCACCTCTACAGTTCCACCAGCAGCTTCAATTTTTTCTTTTGCGGATGCACTGAAAGCATTTGCCTTTACTGTAAGCTTCTTGGTAATTTCTCCATTTCCGAGGATCTTGACGCCATCTTTAGGATTTTTAACGATACCACTATTCATTAATGCTTCAACATCTACCACAGCACCGTCTTCAAATCTGTCATTTAAAACAGCCAAGTTAATACCAACGATCTCCTTTGAGCTTGGGCAGGTAAACCCTCTCTTGGGAATTCTTCTGTATAAAGGCATCTGACCACCTTCAAAGCCCGGTCTTGGCGCTCCTGAACGAGCCTTCTGACCTTTATGACCTTTACCGGCTGTCTTGCCGTTTCCTGAACCGTGTCCACGACCTCTTCTAAAATTATCACTATGCTTAGAACCTTCTGCAGGTCTTAAATTTGATAATTCAATACTCATTGTTGACACCTCCTTATCTTCATTAAACTTCTTCTACTTTAACTAAATGCCTAATCTGCTGAATCTGACCTCTGGTAGCTGCATTGTCAGGCAGTATGATTGACTTATTCAGCTTTCTAAGTCCCATAGAATTAACGGTAGCTTTGTGCTTGGGAACTGCTCCGATAGGAGACTTAACTAAAGTAATCTTTAACATTTTCTGATCTGCCATCTTCGTCCCCTCCTATGCCATAATCTCTTCTACAGATTTTCCACGCTTTCTGGCTACTTCTTCAGGTGTCTTAAGCGCATTTAAACCTGCAATCGTTGCAAGTACAACATTCTGCTTGTTGTTGGATCCCAATGACTTTGTACGGATATTTTTGATGCCGGCAAGTTCGCAGACAATACGCGCAGGACCTCCTGCAATAATACCTGTACCTTCGGGAGCCTTCTTTAAAAGAACGGAAGCAGAACCGAATTTTCCTGTAAAATCATGTGTGATACTTTTATTATCGTCAATCGCTACAGAAACCATGTTCTTAATCGCATCCTCTTTTCCTTTGCGGATTGCCTCAGGAATTTCTGTCGCCTTACCAAGACCAGCGCCCACATGACCATTCATGTCTCCAACTACTACCAGGGCTGTAAAACGCATGTTACGGCCTCCCTTAACAACCTTGGTTACACGCTTGATGGAAACTACTTTTTCTGTTAATTCCATGCCGCTGACATCGATAATTGTATGTCTCATGTTAAGTTTCTCCCTTCCTAGAATTTAAGACCAGCTTCTCTTGCTGCGTCAGCTAATGCTGCAATTTTACCCTGGTATATAAAGCCGCCTCTGTCAAAGACTACGGTATCAATACCTTTTTCAAGTGCCCTTTTGGCAATAACCGTTCCTAAATATGCTGCTGCATCAACGTTATTGGTCTTTTCCAGCTGCTCTTTTACTTCTTTCTCAACGGTAGAAGCTGCAGCCAAAGTATTTCCAACTGTATCGTCAATAATTTGAGCATACATATGATTATTACTTCTGAATACTGCAAGACGAGGTCTTTCAGCTGTACCGCTAAAGCGGTTACGTATTTTCATGTGCTTTTTAACACGAACTTTTTGTCTTGACTCTTTACTAACCATCTTTACACTCTCCTTATCTATTTCTTACCAGTCTTACCAACTTTACGTCTGATTGTTTCATCAGCATACTTGATACCCTTGCCCTTATAAGGTTCAGGTCTTCTCT
>BLLW01000231.1 GCA_011959285.1 Lachnospiraceae bacterium
TGGATATCTCGCCTTTTATCAGTAATCTTCCAAATAAGAAGGATACCACCCATTTTTCCACAGAGGATGCCAGCGGCAGCACGTCCCAGGCGGCAAATCTGATGGAGGGCGTGGAAGCAGGAAGCAGCCTTTTGCTCATCGACGAGGACACATCAGCGACCAACTTTATGATTCGCGACCAGCTGATGCAGGAGGTCATATTGACAGGAGAAGAGCCGATTACACCGTTTATCTGTCGAGTGAGGAGTCTTTACCGGGATTTAGGGATTTCTTCCGTGATCGTGGCAGGAAGCTCAGGCTCTTATTTCCACGTGGCGGACACGGTCATCCAGATGAAGGAGTATGTACCTTTTGACATTACACAGAAGGCAAAAAAAGCGGCGGAAGGGTATCCAGCCATGAGCGGCGAGGAGGTTCCCTTCCCGGCATATGTCAAGGAAAGGCGCCCACTGCCTGATATGGAACTTAAAAAAGAGGAAAGAATTAAGATAAAAGCGATGGGAACCAGCGAGCTTATGCTCTCCAGGGAAGGTGTGGAGCTGCGTTATCTTGAACAGCTCAAGGATCAGGAGCAGACGGCAGCCCTTGCATGGATGCTCAAGTTTGCGGAGTGCAAGATGATGGATGGCAAAAAGGATTTGATGCAGATCGGGGCATTTTTGGAAAAGCAGATAGACAGGGACGGATTAGAGAGTCTGTTTGAGAGAGGAGACGTATCTGCTTCGCTGGCAAGACCCAGAAAGCAGGAGGTGATGGCGTGCATCAACCGCTATCGGAAGCTGCGTTTTTGAATAGACAGAGGTGATTTATGAACAAGAATTTGAAGAAAATGCTCAGCTATTACAAGCCCTATCGGAAAATCTTCTGGGCGGATATGTTCTTTGCCGCCCTCAGCGCGGCAACAGCCCTTGTGATTCCCTTGGTGGTCAGATATGTGACGTCTACGCTTATTTATCTGAAAGCGGATGAGATTCTGCGCCAGATTGGGTATATTGCCGTTTTTCTGCTGGTATTGCTTGGGATTGACTGCTACAGCAGATTCTTTATCGGCAATTATGGACATGTGATGGGGGCAAAGATTGAATACGATATGCGTGGGGAAATCTTTGCCCATATGCAGAAGTTGTCCTTTTCTTTTTATGATGATGCTAAAGTGGGGCAGCTGATGAGCCGGATTACCACGGATTTGTTTGATATTACAGAACTTTTGCACCACGGACCGGAAAATATTATTTTGTCCCTGCTAAAGATTACAGGGGCGCTTATCATTTTGATGCGGATCAACGGCACCCTTGCATTTGCCGCTTTTATCGTTCTTCCCTTTATGTTCCTGTTTGCCTTCTTCCTCAACAGGAAGATGCGCCGGGCGTTCCGTCGCAACAGGGAGAAAATTGCGGAAATCAATGGGCAGATAGAAGATAACCTGTCGGGGATAAGGGTGGTCAAATCCTTTGCCAATGAAGAGATTGAAAACCAGAAATTCCGGTTAGGAAATGACGGTTTTTTGTCGGCAAAGAAAAACAGCTACCGCTATATGGGCAGCTTCCAGGCGGGCGTGGGTACATTTACCACCCTGATTCAGGTCAGCGTCATCCTTACAGGGAGCGTACTAATTGCTTACAATCGGCTTTCTGTGAGCGATTTGGTTACTTTTTTACTCTACATCGGCGTCTTCACCGACCCGATTCGCACGCTGGTGGATTTCACAGAGCAGTTCCAGAACGGATATACGGGATTTGAGCGATTTCGGGAAATCATGGACATTATGCCGGATATTGAAGACGCTGCGGATGCGGTGGAACTTAAGAATGTGACGGGCGCTATTTCCTTCGAGAATGTTTCTTTTC
>BLLW01000232.1 GCA_011959285.1 Lachnospiraceae bacterium
CGGCTTTTTATGGCGCTGGTAAGGCGGTTCAGGCATTAAGGGGAAGTATAAGAAGTAGTTGTAATTTTACTTCAGGAAAATTAATGGATGGTACATCAATGAAAACAAATGATGTATTGAACTTGGCAAGTGATTTTCTAGGAGAAGGATATACGGAACCTAAAGCTGGTAGTGGCCGTTTTATATCTGCAGATGGAACAAGAGCATTTAGGATGGGAGAAAGTGACATTTTGGGAAGACACGGTGGGGGACCCCATGTTAATTTTGAAATGTTAGAACTTAATCCGATTAAGCCAAATAAAATGCAAGTAATTACAGATATACATATATATTTGGAGGATTAAATATGAAAGCAGAAATTGAAATTGGGGATTATAGCAGTGATAAGGGGGTGCAGCTTAAGTGGGAACGAGGATATAGTGTAAAAGTAAAAAAGGAAAATGACGAAATATTAATTATGGCTAATAAAGAAGGATTAATTTCTTTGGCTAATCATTTACTTGTTTTAGCACAGGAAGGAGTTGAAGTAGGAACTCACATTCATTTAGATGCATACAATTCGTTAGAAGAGGACTCAATAGATTTAATAATTGAAAGAAGGGCATAAAAAATTATTGAATTTATGTTGATTATCTTAGATTCTTTTAGTGATATTTGTTAAAGGAACAAGGTGAAATTATATCTAAACAGAGGTGGGTAACATAAAAATCGGCAATATTCCTTAGGTTAAATTAAACATGGAATATTGTCGATTTTTATAGTTTTCGATGTTCAAAATTTAGCTAATAAAATGGGAGTTGAGGTTATGGCACCTTCAGACATAATCTGGGCATTTCCCAATGGTAAGCTGACAATAGGTCCAGAGCAATATAGTAATACAGGACAATGGAATATTTTTGTGCCAGGAAATCATTAAAAAGTGCAAGGAGGTAAATATGAAGTTACAACGATTAGGCTTTTATAATGAGATGCCTCATGGAGATAAAAATGATCCATCCATACTAAAATCCGTAAGAGAAGGGGGGGAATTAGAAGAAGAAAAAATAATTAACTATTTAAAAGAGGGTATGGTGCTAGTTGCATGTGGTGGTGTGACAAAAGACGTTATTAATCCAGATAATGGGATTTCTGGCTGTCCAGACATGTTAACAGATGGTATTTGGTTGTGGCCGGGGGATTTGGCTTATTATGTAAAAAAATATCATCTGGAGTTAGACAAGAACTTTATCAAAACAATGATGAATAACAACTGGCAAGTTAAAGAAATCCCAGAACTAGATTTTGATAATTTAGAAATAGTCTGAATTTAGACACAAGCTGAGAAATATTCTTGAGCGAGAAAAGTAATATTACATTACTAAGCTTTGAGCGTCTATATTGAAATAGTCATTAAATGGCATAATAAAAGAAAAATTAGCGATATGCTTACACATGAGAATGTTGAGAGATATCGCTAATTTTTATGTGTACTAAGTAATTATTATGTTATTGAAAAGAAAAAGTTATGATATCCTAAGGGTTTTATAGCGGTGTAAATGAGTACAGCCTACAGATGGTGCTATTTAGTTAAATGCAAATGAGAGTTATCAAGAAAATGGTCTGACAGGCATTGATAGCATTTAGGATTTAAAAGTGCTCAATGCTAAGTATCTTAAGACTGATTAGTTTCATTGAAATGAATTTCTGTAATACGGTCAAACCAGCTTGTAAACAGGACAGAAGATAGTGTACAGTATAGTTATGACTACGACAGACGCGGCAACCTGATTCAGGAGCGCCGCGGGGAAGTACAGACCCATCAGTATACCTATGATGCAAC
>BLLW01000233.1 GCA_011959285.1 Lachnospiraceae bacterium
GCGCTCTGCTCCTCATGATCGGGGAAATAGATATGTACCCTGCTGCCTTCCTCCGGCATACAGTAGAAATTGCTGGTCTCAATGGCATAGGTGAACCATTTCAAGTCCTCAGAAGGTTCATAGGCAGGGTCGATATCCAGCTGCACCCGCACCTGATTTCCCTTCCGCTCCTTTACGGTCGCAGGTATGCTCATGCCGAAGATTCGGGGGTTTTTCTTTCTTGCCGTAAGGATGCCCTTTCTTCTGGAAAGCTCATATTCATAGACCAGTTCTCCCTGCACGGTCATAATGTCCACCGCAGTTACCACTGTCTCGATATATCCCAGCATGACCTGTTCCCCAAATTGCATATGCTTGCGGCTCCTGAGCCTCCAGCGCATCATTTCCTGGGGCAGAAGATCTCCGGCATCCTCTAACCTTTCGTATTTCTCCTTTCCCTTAAGCAGCGTATACTCCTCTTCCTCCAGCACAGTTCCGTAGTCCATATGCGGGATTCCAAAATATGCTTTTCCATACTCTGCCGTATTATCTGCCAGAAGATAGGTCGAAAAATGGCTTGCAAGGCGTTTTAGGAAGGTCCAGTCTGTCTCCTCATACTGCATAAGAATACCGGGGATAAGGGCGCCTTGAGTGATTTCATCCCGGATCTGCGCCTTTCCATACTCTGAGAGCGCCTTTGTGAGAACCTGTCCGTAAGTATCCTTCCCCTTACAGAAGCTCTGGCTCTTCTCCGTCAGATCCCACTCTCTGGTATATCCGCAAAAGTCCATATACAGGTAGAACAGCCCCTGTTCCTTCTCCGCCCGGATCTGTTCTGCCTTTCCGCAAAAGATGGTCTGCTTCTTTCCATCCGCCCGGCTGATATGGACGGACAGGGTGCTTGCCGCCCTCTCCACGATTTCCATCGCTTTTTCTTCCTCTACGAGTGCCTTTATCATGGTCTTTCCATGTTCATTCATCCTCTGCCTGATGTGAAGGGAATCTATGCTTATGATTCCTTCCGTCTGTATCTCGATATCCAGATTGCGGTATGTCAACTTCATGATCTGACTCATCCTCCCTGCTTGCTTCCCATGAATCTATTCTTCCGGCTGCCCTGTGGTCACGATTTCTATAATGCCTCCATATTTACAGGTAAGCGTGGCGGCTCCTAAAAGCGCCTTATTCCCCGGTTCCACATAGACATCTTCCTTCTCTTTGTCCCATTTTATGGATACGATTTCCGGTGTGCATTCCCCAAAGCATGCCATCACCTTTTTGCCCTCTTCCGTTTCCTGGGTGAACATATCCGTCACATATTCCTCAAAGTCCATCTCTGTCTCTGCCGCCACTTCCCTTGCGACTTCCTTCGCCGCCTCCACAGTCTTGGGATTTTCCGGGCTCATGCAGCCTCCGAAACAGATTATGTTTTCCGTCTCCTTGCAGTCTTTCACATGCATCTGCGCCATCCCCTTAAGGAACACGCCATGGCTTTTGGTGAGCACGATCCGGCTGGCTCTCATCCCCATGTCACAGGTAGTCTGTGCGCAATGTACAATATAGGTATCCTCTATCCCTGCCATTTAAATCACCTCGATTTCTTTGAATTGGACGCCCATTACCCGGCGTCTTAAGAGACTTTCCACCACTTCAAGGCTCACTACCGGGAGCCTTATCCTGCTGTCCGCCAAAAGGAACGCTTTATGGTCCCCAATCTTTTCCTTCCCTAAGATCATCCTTTTTTCCATGCCGTTGGGGTAATACTCCGTCCTCTCATCTAACGCCTCGATTTCTTTTAAAAGAAGATGGAAGTAGACGAGCTGCCTCTCCTCGCTCTTA
>BLLW01000234.1 GCA_011959285.1 Lachnospiraceae bacterium
TAAGAAGCTGCTTTGCCACACGCACGGCATCCGCCGCATCTTTTGAATATCCGTCAGCGCCAATTTCCTGTGCATATTCGGGGGTAATAACCGCTCCGCCAATCATGATCTTGGCATCTACCCCTTTTTCTTTTGCATATTCAATCACATGCTTCATTTCCTGCATAGTGGTGGTCATAAGCGCCGACATGGCTATGATCCTGGCATGATGCCTCACAGCCTCATCAATAATCACTTCCTTGGAAACATCCTTACCAAGATCGATGACCTGAAAACCGTAATTCTTTAGCATCAATGCCACCAAATTCTTTCCGATATCATGGATATCCCCTGATACAGTAGCAATCACCACCACAGGCATTTCTGTTCCATCTGATGCCTCTATAAGAAATGGTTCTAAATATTCGATTGACAGTTTCATCGCCTCCGCGCTTGCAATTAGCTGAGGAAGGAAATACTTTCCTTTATCAAACAGCTCTCCCACTTCATTGATTGCAGGCAGCAGCATTTCATTCAAAATGCAGGAAGCCTCATACCCGCTTTCCATCATGCCCTTCGTATGCTCCTTAATCTGCTTCCTATTGCCCTTCATCACATCCTGATAAATCTGATTATCCAGCATAACGGCACCAACGTCTTCCCCTTCCGAAGACTTCTTTTCGGTATCTTTCTTCGTATCTGTTTCCTTTAATGCGACAGGCACTGCCGAAGCAGCCTGATTTGCCAGAAGCGCCGCCTTCTCTTTATAAACACCGATTCTTTCAATATACCGCACATCTGCCTCTTCCTTCTTCATCAAAAGATCGGAAGCAAATGCCATATTTACCAGTAGGTCTTGGGACGGATTGGCAATTGCCATGGTAAGTCCTTCCTGTATCGCCATCGTAAGAAAGGCTGTATTTACAAAGCTTCTCTCCGGCAGACCAAATGAAATATTTGACAATCCGCATGTAGTTGCAAATCCTTTTTCCTTACAATAATGAATCGTCTCAAGGACTTCCCTTGCGGCGCCTGGATTGGCACCCACCGTTGTTACCAGCCCATCCACCACAATATCCTCTTTGGTCATTCCTGCTTCAAATGCCATCTGACTGATCTTTTCTATAATGGAAACCTTTTCACTAAAAGAATCCGGAAGTCCCTTGTCAGAAAGGGGAAGCAGGATGAACATAGCACCATATTTTTTCGCAAGCGGAAGGAGCTTGTGCAGTTTTTCCGACTCTCCCGATATAGAGTTGATCAGCGCCCTGCCCGGATATCTGCGAAGAGCAGCCTCCATAACATCCACATGACTGGAATCAATAGACAAAGGAAGATTAGAGATCATCGTTACCTCATCTAACACCTTGCGCATCATTTCCTTCTCATCAATGCCGCTCATTCCAACGTTAATATCCAAAAGCGCCGCACCGCACTCCTCCTGCTCCTGCGCAAAAGAAACAACCATATCCAGTGTTCCCTTCCGAAGCTCTTCCTGCAGCTTTTTTTTACCGGTAGGGTTGATTCGCTCTCCCACAATCATAAAAGGAGAATCCAGCCCAAAGGACACCGTTTTCCTCTCACTGGAAAGGTAACGCATACCAGCGCGGTTCCTTTTTGTTGGCTGCATATCTTTTGTATGTGCAACCAATTTCTCAATATATTCCGGTGTTGTTCCACAGCACCCGCCCAAAATGCAGGCACCAGCATCCACTAGCCTCTTCATTTCTTTTCCAAAAGTATTTGCATCCATATCGTAAACAGTTTCGCCTTCACCATTTAAGCAGGGCATACCTGCATTTGGTTTGGCAATCACCGGAATATATTGAGA
>BLLW01000235.1 GCA_011959285.1 Lachnospiraceae bacterium
TCCTCCCTTGGACCAGCAAAAAGAAATTGTTCAATACCTTGACGAAAAATGCGGTCATATTGATGAAATAATCAATGCGAAGGAATCTGTAATTTCAGATATTGAGACATATAAGCGATCCCTCATCTATGAAACTGTTACCGGTAAGCGAAAGGTGGTGTAACAATGACGGATAAAGCATTTCAAGATCGTATGAAAGCCTATAACGATGCTTTCCATCGGGATGAGTCTGAAAAGCACTTCGAGAGCGAAATTGAAAAGTTCCTCATCTCACCGGAAGGCGGATGGACAAAGGCAGATGATTCTGGCTATCGCAATGACATGTATCGCGGCATGGCGTTGGATATTGTTACCCTGACTGACTTCGTAAAAAACAGCCAGCCGATGGCATGGCGTCGCTTTGAGAGGATGTGCAACATCGATCCGGTCCGCCAGTTCTACAAGGCGTTCGATAGCGCCGTGCAGCAGGTCGGTCTGATTGAGGTATTACGCCACGGCTTCAAGCATCGTGGTGTTCAGTTCTCTGTCTGCTATTTTGCACCTGAGTCTACCTTGAACACACTGGCGGTGGAGAATTATCAAAAGAATATCTGCCAGTGCATCCGGCAGTGGCATTACTCTGAGACAAACAACAATACGGTTGATATGATGCTGGCGCTGAACGGCATTCCGATTGTGGCAATCGAACTGAAAAATCAGCTCACCGACCAGTCCATCGATGACGCTAAACGCCAGTGGATGTATAACCGTGATCCCAAGGAACCGTGCTTTGGTCAGAACAAGCGCATTCTGGCCTACTTTGCTGTTGATCTTTATGATGCTGCAGTGGCAACTGTTATCGACCGTGATAAAACGCCGTTCCTCCCCTTTAATCAGGGCAGCAACGGCGCAGGCAGGGACGGCGGTGCAGGCAATCCGCCTACAGATGATGGTGACTACGTGACCAGCTACCTCTGGAAAGAAGTCTGGCAGAAGGACAAGCTGCTGGACATCATCCAGAAGTTTATCAATGTCCAGAAGGAAGAAAAGAAAACCAAGAATCCGGATGGTTCCCAGCGGATTGAGACCAAAACCAAGGTCATCTTCCCCCGCTACCATCAGTTGGATGTTGTCCGAAAACTGGTGGCTCATGTGCGTGAGAACGGTGCGGGACATAACTATCTCATCCAGCACAGCGCAGGAAGTGGCAAGTCCAACTCCATTGCCTGGACGGCATACCGCATGGCGAGTCTGCACAATGAGGATAATGAAGCTATTTTTGACAGCGTCATTATCGTTACCGACCGCCGCGTGTTGGATCAGCAGCTGCAAGCTACCGTTTCCAGCTTTGACCACACCCTAGGCACTGTCGTAACCATCGACGAGAAGAAATCCTCGCAGGATTTGAAAAATGCGATCAACGATGGCAAGCGTATCATCGTCACCACACTGCAGAAGTTCCCGGTCATCTATGATCAGGTAAAAGATACTGCCGGAAAGCACTTTGCCATCATTGTGGACGAGGCGCACTCCAGTCAGACCGGTCAGAGTGCCATGAAACTTAAAACCGCTCTTGCAGATGTCGAAGATGCCCTGAAGGAGTATGCTGAGCTCGAAGGCAAGGCCGAAGATGAAATCGATAACAAGGATATCCTTGTACAGGAAATGCTTTCGCAGGGACGGCACAGAAATCTTTCCTTCTTTGCGTTCACTGCGACGCCAAAGGGCAAAACTCTGGAGATTTTCGGTGAACCATATCCAGATGGGTCTTTCCATCCTTTCCATATCTACTCCATGAAGCAGGCTATTGAAGAAGGCTTT
>BLLW01000236.1 GCA_011959285.1 Lachnospiraceae bacterium
AAGTATGAGGAAGCCTTCCTCACCCTCAGCCGGGAGGGAATCGCGGTGGGAATCACGATCGTGGCGACCAGCATGCAGGCAAATGCCATGGGCATGCGCATGATTGCCAACTTTGGGAAGCGGCTGGCATTGTATGCCACAGACGCGGCGGTATATGGTCAGGTATTCGACCGGTGCAAAATCAAGCCGGACAATACGCCGGGGCGGTTCATTACGGAGATTGATAAAGAGGTGTATGAGGGGCAGTGCTTTGCCGCCTTTGAAGCAGAGAAGGAAAACGAAAAGATGGAGGAGATCGACAGATTCATTGCCGCTGTCAACGAGAAGTACAAGGGAAGCAGCGCCGCCAGAATGGAGGTCCTTCCTGAAATCGTTACCGGTGAATATCTGCGGAGCAAGGATACGCTGGCAGGCACGGACGGCAAGACGAGACTGCCGTATACCATTGCCGTGGGCGTGGATTATCTGAGTATTGAAATCAAGCGGATATCTCTTTTGGAAAATAATGTATGGGGCATTCTTGAAAAAGAGCATGTGGGAAGCACCAACTTTGTGAAGTATGTAATCCAGTCCCTTGTGGACCATGCGAAAGAGGAGCCGGTGCAGATCAGGATCGTGGACCACATCAGCCGGAAGCTGGATCTGTGGGGGGCATACCCGGATATCGTGCAGTATTCCTATAACCCGGCGCAGGTGATGGAATATGTGGCGGAAATGGTGCAGATATTGGAAGAGCGATACCAAAGGATGATGGACGGCAAAGCGCAGGAGGGACCCAAAGACCAGCTCGTCCTTTTGATCAACTCGGCGGAGGCTTATAAGCTGCTGGGCGAGAATCTTAAGGCACAGGGGCTTTACAATAAGATGGTGGGTCAGTACCGGGGGCTGGGCATGTCCCTAATTTTAGGGAAGCTGCCCAATGTCAGCCTGAATTTCAACATGCCGCTCACAATCAAGACGGTGAGGGACGGCATGAATGTGTTCATCTTCCAGAATATCGGAGAGCAGAGGTTATTGGAGATTCCGCCTAACGTGGGACGGGAATATGCCAAGAATCTGGAAGTGGGAGACGCTTACCTGATTGAAGGAACCAATCTGTCAAAGATAAAGACGCCTTTGTGGGAAAGAAAGTAGAAATAACAGTCTATGATACAAATCAGTTGAAAAAGGGAGGAAATGAAAATGCCATGTTATTGCAGCCTGATCAGGGCGTACGAAAGGGATATTGCTAAGCTGGAAGAGGCATACAGGATCAATGAGAGAAAGAATGGGACGAATGACGCGCTGGAGAGCCAGATACAGACAATCAAGAGCAGGGAATGCGCTGCTTATGAAGCGAACAATATAGATGAGATCGAGGCGGCAGTGGATAAGCTGGACGCTGAATTAAGACCTGCCCGGGATAGGCTGGGGGCAGCCATTATGAGCAAGATCGGGGAAGCCCAGCAGAAGAAAGCAGATTATCACAGAAGAGACAGGGATCATCACGAGCGTGAGAGAATGCGCAGGATGCAGAGCCAGTCGGAAGGGGAAGGTGCATAAGAATGGGACAGAATAATAGCCAGGTCAAAATGAATCTGGACAGGATGAAGGAAGCAGTGGAGACCTGCAAGGCAACCGCAATGGATGTGGAAGCCGTGATAGAAGATGTGAAGACCACCATGACAGGTCTTAAGGACAATTACATGGGGGAGGATGCAGATACCCTGCAGGAGCAGATGGGAAAGTTTCTGGAGGATAAGGTAGGGGATATCTGCC
>BLLW01000237.1 GCA_011959285.1 Lachnospiraceae bacterium
AAATTAGCTGCTTGTTGAGCAGACATTATTTAAGTTTTTGCGGACGGATAAATCCACCCTATTATTCAGCGCTTACGTTTTTGATATCGTGAGCCATTATAGTACTCTATGTACTCAATCACTGCTTGTTTCAATTCTTCATAGGAATGAAACGTCTTTAAGTAATACATTTCTTCTATTGGACCATTGTCAATACAACAAGACACTTTGGACATATTCTAAATCATGCCGGCACCATCTGATTTTTTCTTAAACGTTTTGGGTATATTGAAAGCCTCGGTCACTGGGAAAAATCGGTTTTGCGTCTGGATGCTGTTCATGGGCGAGGTTAAAAGTTTCGAATACCAGCGCATTATTATTAGAATGACCAATCACAAATGAAACAATGCTCTTATCACCTAAATCTAGTATGGCGCTTAATATGCCTTGGTCTGGAACCATATTTCATTTCCGTTACGTCGGTAAGCTGCTTCTCCCTGAAGGTTTCAGCCGTAAATTTCCTGTTCAACACATTTTCAGCAGTGACCTGCGGAGTGGATTTTATATAATTTTTCCTTTTTCTGCGGCATACAGATTTCTAACCTAGAATCTGCATCAGCCTGTAAATGCGCTTTTGACTTACACGAAAATCATTTTCCGGGTTCAGCTTTATTGTCATTTGGCGGTAGCCTAAGATTCCGTTCTTTTCCTCATAAGCCTCTTTTACCAGTGGTAGAAGCTGCCCGTTAAACTGCTCATTTTTGCTTTCCTTACGATTTAACCAATTATAATATTGTGAACGTGGAATGCCTGCGAAAACGCATAATTCAGAAATAGAACAGCCAGTTTCGCCGTGTGTCGCCTGTATTGCCAGATAAATCTTTTCATTCTATACCTAGCTTAAAACTGCTCCCTTTCTATCTCGTCAAGTTTTTTAAGAATGCCATCCCCATTTCCTTTTGTTTGTTCTGAGCCTTTAGAAATTTGTTTTCCGCACGGAGTTTTTCCGACTCTGTCATTTCAGCTTCTGGCTTTGTTCGCACACGTTTATCCGTCAATGCCTCTATTCCCTAGGCTTCATTTTTTTTTACCCACGAATAGATTTGTTAATAGGATACATGGTAGGCATCAACGGTTAATTGGGAATCTTTATCATCCTTTATACAAAAAGAAACGATTTCTATTTTTTCCTCATATGTCGTTTTGCGTCCCTTTTTCATGATTGTATTTCCTCACGTTTCAGAGTCCCGAATAGTACTACATTCATTATACTTTAAAACCCATTTTCTGACAGTATTAAAAGAAGAAATGTTATAACGTACACAAAATTTTGAATAACTTCATTCGCCTGTCAGATAATCTTGTATAACTTCCAGCTTAAATGATTTACTATAATGCTTTTTGATATGGGATGGAAGAAGAGCAGCAGCTCCTCTGGCGTTATATTTTGCAATTTATTTGCGGACGCTGGTATCTCCAACACCATACTTCGATGCAATATCTCGTAAAGATAATATTCCCTGTAAATACTCATGGACTGCTCTGAATTGTTTTTGCTGTGACAATGAAGATGCACAGATTTTTTGCGAAAGGCTTGTTCACCGTCTATCTTGTAACGGTCTATCTATCTTCGAATACTGGATCTGTAACTCCGTATTTTTCCGCAATAGAATAGGTGCTGTCTTACCCAGAAATGTATTCCTTTACCGCCCACAACTTATCTTCTGGTGATAATTCATG
>BLLW01000238.1 GCA_011959285.1 Lachnospiraceae bacterium
GTTCTCTGTTTATAAGTGCTTCCTGCCCAGCCAGGTAAACTTTCACATGACTGCTTTCATTCACTGCATCTATGGCGCCTTTTACAATCTCTACAGGCGCGTTATCTCCACCCATGGCGTCAACTGCTACATTTACAAATTCTGCCATTTTCATACCTCCGTCCACGTACTTCTTAACTATACTAAACCATATTATAAAAATCAAGCAGAATTTTGATTACAAATAATTTTTCATCCATCATTGTTATCCGGTCAACCGATTTTCCACTAAAACATTAAAAGATTCCCTCCTTTAGGATTGATTTCGAACAACACATATAGTGGTTGCCATATACTGCTCTATCGCATCATCAAACACGATAGCATATCTATTATCGGGTGACTTCATATATGTATAAATCCTTTCCGCATACTAAAAAAGGATCCTACCAGCCAGTTTATGAACAAACGCTGCCTCGCTTAGCGAGCCAACTTATTGTAATAAAAAAGCAACCCAATCTTTGGATTGCTTTGTTTCCGCTTTCGCTTAATCAACACTGATGATTTCTTTCTTGTTGTAAGAGCCGCATGCTTTACATACTCTGTGAGGCATCATCAGCGCGCCGCACTTGCTGCACTTCACCAATGTAGGAGCACTCATTTTCCAGTTTGCTCTTCTTTTATCTCTTCTTGACTTTGAAGATTTATTCTTAGGACAAATAGACATCGTTACACCTCCTTATCCGCGTTAAAGATATCTTTAATAGCCGCCATTCTAGGATCTGGGATAAATGTATCGCATCCGCATTCTCCCTCATTTAAATTGTGCCCACACTGCTTACAGATTCCCTTACAGTCTGGTCTGCACAAAACCTTAACAGGCATATTAACTAAGATTTCACCATACAGGAGCGCTTCTGCATCCAGCTCATACCCAGCCATAAATCCCTGCTCGTCCTGATTTTCCGACTGCTCATCCGCATTTGGCGAAAACACTTCCTGCTCAAAATTCACATGTACAGGTTGTTTCACCATCTTAAGGCATCTGTCGCAGGGAATTTCAAGAGTCAAATCCATGCTCCCCTTCATCAGGACCTTTCCATTCTCCAGATTGAAAAATGTCACCTCTACAGGCGACTTGTCACATATCCTGTAGTCACTTCCCATGTAGGAAAAGCAATCCGGCTCATATATGAAACTTTCTTTTCTCTCTTTTCCCTCAGATGTAAACACATCCGTCAGATTAATCAGCATATTATGCTCCCTATGAATCACACACTTCTACAATTATAACGGCGCTTTCAATATTTGTCAATACCTGCATGGATTTTTTTACATACTCCATAGTGAACTGTTACAAACGCCATAACATCCTAAAGCAGTGCAACCGTTTCTCTGGCGATTGCAAGTTCCTCGTTGGTTGGAATGACAAACACTTTTGTCCTGCTCTCCGGAGTGGAAATCAAAACGTCCACGCCACGTTTTTCATTTGCTTTCTCATCAAGTTCTATTCCAAGATAGCCAAGATAAGATGCCACCATGGTTCTGGTAAGAGGATTATTCTCCCCGATTCCTGCGGTAAAGCAGATTACATCCACACCATTCATGGCAGCCGTATAGGCTCCCACATATTTTGCCACCCTGTAAGCAAATGCCTTCATAGTTCTGACAGCGGCAGCATCACCTGCGCGATATGCCTTTTCCAGATCTCTGAAATCGGATGAAAAGCCGCCC
>BLLW01000239.1 GCA_011959285.1 Lachnospiraceae bacterium
GAGACGGGCTGAATCTGTATGCGTACTGTGGGAATAATCCGGTGATGTATTATGATCCCAGCGGGTATACGAAAGTGACGCCGCCGACGACGGAGCCGGAGGTTCCTAGGACGGCTGGTGAGGGTGGTTCAGGAACAATAAAGTACAACGAGATTAGAACATTTACAGCAGAAGAAACTAATCAATGGTTTATTGATAATGTAAATCCTGATTATAAGCCACCATATAAACCCGGAACTATAGTAACGGAAATTGAACTTACCGAAAACACTACATTTGTTAGAGTATATGATAATATGCCAGATGGATCAGGTATGTATGGAGGCTGGGTAATGAAACCAGAGGATATTGAAGGATTAACACCGTTAGAGATACAAAATAAGTTTGCATTACCTAATACTCCTAAATATGTATGTGATGTAGAATTGAACATTGGAACGCACATAAGAGTAGGTGAAGCCAATCCATTAGATGGATGGGGGACTGGTGGCGGAACACAATATGATTTGATAGGTCAAAGAGTTGGTGATTTTAAGAATGAAAGGCTTTTGGAGGGGGAATAAATGTATCAGTACAGGGAGAAACACATCGAAATCAATAATAATGGTTATGATTTTGAATTTGATATTCGTGCTGTAGCCCAGCATAAAGAAAAGTATATAATATTGCTTGAAATTCCATTTAATAGAACAGAAATTAATAATATTTATTGTTTAGATGCTCAAGCAAATTTAGTTTGGCAATCAGAAGATTTATCTATTCGCTATCCGGAGTTAAAGAACATTCTTCCTTATGAGCAGATGGGTATAAGCGGTGATATTATTTTTGCATCAGATTTCTATGGACGTAATTATAAAATCAATGCAGATAGTGGGAAGATAGAGGGAATCAATATTGTTAAGTAGTTCCACTAAAATGAATATGATTGGAGTTAGTCCGTAAATGTGTTGGTAATCTATTTGAGTCCGTTTTATAGGTCATCTAAAATACTATAATTCTCTCATATTTAAGGAGGATGATACAATGACCAATAAGGAACTGCTTATCAGTTACATCAATAAACTTACAGAAGATGAAATATCTTTCCTGATGGAGACTGCCACCCATATACTGGAAACGAAGGATCCGGTTGTAAAACCTTCCTGCCCATATTGTGGTTCCGGCAGGGTAGTCCGTTATGGGCATGCAAACCAAAAGTAGCGGTTCTTCTGCAATAAATGCGGGCATGCCTTCGTGCCGACCACAAATACCATCATGATAAACTCTCACTTATCGGCATCCGTCTGGAAGGAGATGACCAGGGACACCCTGCATGGCAATGCCATTGATTACTCCGCAAAACGGCTGGGCATATGTCATCAGGCAGCTTTTGACATGCGTCATAAAATACTGCTGGTACTGCAGGAACTCCCGGAAACAGATGATGTCTGTCTGGGGGAAGTGTCTGAGTTTAATGAAACTTTTGTCTTGGACTGTTATAAAGGCAGTAAACTTGACAGCATTGTCAAGGATTGCAATGGTCAGAAAACGGAAGAGTTTTGCTTTTACCATCTGAAGAATATGACGCAGACAGGAACCTTTCCCGTCTGAGGATCGGGAATGAGAAAAATGGGGAGCTTCTCTATGATGCCTTCATGGTCTATGACCTGAACGGGAACCGGACGGGAAGGACAGGGGAACGTCTGGGGGCGGAT
>BLLW01000240.1 GCA_011959285.1 Lachnospiraceae bacterium
AATTTGAGGTGCCCGGGCAGGCTATAAAAGAATTTACCTTTCAAAGCTGTAAAGTGATTATGGCGTTTTATGATGGAGCGAAATATGTAATTGTGGAAACCATAGCAGATGATTTCGGAGATTTTATCCTACAACTAGTGAACGGGGAAATTGAAGGTTGATATGAATTTTTACGGAGAAATAGTATTTGAAATAGCTGATGATAAACAGATTGAAGTTGACTTTGGGGCAAAGATTTTACCTACTAAAGTTGTTGCTAAAGGTGATGTGGTAGCTTTGGGAAGGAAGGCACCCAAAAACAGGTGGTTATATAAAGTTAAGTATGACCATGAAGGCAAATATTTAGAAACTTTAGATATGTTTGTGAACCGGCTGTGTAATCAAAATGAATATATTAATCGATTGACAAAGATATACGAGGAAGTAAGTGTAAATATTTATATACGTTCAGATTTTGCAGAAATTGGTTTTTCTATACCAAGCAGCATCTTGAAGAAGATGTCATTGCTCGACTGTACAGTTAATTTTGAAATACTTTCATATGGGATGGCAGTGAATGACGAACTAATGTAGTACTAAAAATTTTTAATTTGTATGATAATAATTTTACCTTGGTGGGAAGGCGAAGTAGTAGGACATATGGTCGGCGCGGAGCCAAGAGAGTTTTTGCTTTATCTTGAAGTTACACCTCACAAGTTAAAACAGATGATGGAGGAAGTGCCGGGATGGGACGCACGGATTTTGAATAGGAATTTTGCACACGAAGCCCCAAGCCGTTGTCCGCATGAGTCGGTTAGAGAGATTTTCATCCCCCTACCTTTACTTTATTGCCAGTTCAGCTTTACTTTTTTGGCGAAATCGGTTATAAAAAGTAAAGGAAGAAGGTGCGTATTCATGATCTCATATGAAAGGCTTATCAGAAAACTTAGTGAAAAGGGGCTTACAAAGACTGCCCTTACAGAAGAACTCGGTATTTCATCACGGACGATTGCCAAAATCGGTCATAACGAAAAGATCGCTGACCGCGTGCTTGAAAAAATTGCTGCGTTCCTGGACTGTAAGTCGGAGGAACTGTATCGAAATATCTCGGACAACGAACTGCTGCAAACGCTGCGTGATGAAAAGAGCATCCGTATGCCCGGTGGTTTGTACCATGAACTTCAAATTCGCATGACATACAACTCCAGCCACATCGAGGGCAGCAAACTCAGCGAGAATCAGACCCGACTGATTTTTGAAACGAACACGATCGATGTCGGAGAAGGAATATCCGTTGATGACATCATCGAAACAGTCAATCATTTTCGTGCCATTGATTATGTGATAGACCATGCGGAAGAGCCGCTTACCGAAGATATCATTAAGGAACTGCATTGCATTTTGAAGCAGGGTACAAAGGATTCCATGCTTGCGTGGTTTGCTGTCGGCGACTACAAGAAACGAGCCAATGTGGTCAGCGGTAAGGAAACTGCAAAGCCGGGTGAAGTGCCAACAAGAATGAATTCACTGCTGTCACGCTATGAGGCGCTTGATACCGTTTCAATAGAAACCATCATCGAATTCCACTATAACTTTGAACGCATTCATCCTTTCCAAGATGGCAACGGCAGAGTTGGTCGGTTGGTGGCACTTAAGGAATGTCTGCGCTACGACATTGTTCCGTTCATCATTG
>BLLW01000241.1 GCA_011959285.1 Lachnospiraceae bacterium
ACTGGTGTGGGAAGTTTGAGTATATAAGTAATCAATCTTAAGTTGGAGGTATTTATGGATTTAACAAAAAGACAAAATGAAATTTTGAATTTATTAATTGAGCAAAATACAGTACATTCTTCTGATTTATCTGAAAAATATTCCGTATCTACTGAGACAATACGAAAAGATTTGAATGTATTAGACGCCCTCGGATATGCCAAAAAGCACCACGGATACGCCACCATTTCTCCTCAATATTTAAAAGAATATTTAAATATTGATTCCAAAAAAGGTTTGAATAATCAGGAAAAGATAGCGATTGCCCAGCGTGCTCTTTCTTTTGTACCTGACAATAGTGTGATTTATTGTGACAGCGGGACTACCGTATGTGAGCTGGTCCGCCTGCTTGTGGCACGTTCATCGGTAACCATTGTGACTCCCTCCCTTGCTATTGTGGAAATTATGAAATCCCTTCCCGACAAAAATCATCATCTGTTTCTCCTTGGAGGATATGTTAACTATGACTCTGCCCTGACCCGCCAGATGGAATTTGATAATTCCATCGAGCAATTCCGGTTTGCTGCAGCTTTTTTGGGCACTACCGGCGTGCGGTATTATGACGGTCCCACATCTTCCAAATACAATGAAGGTCTTCTCCGCCAGCGCGCAATGGCAAGAAGCGCGTCTAACATTGTTCTCTGCGACCACACAAAATTTCTTTCCGGCGGCGTACATCAATATGCCACATGGAAAGACTGCACTTATCTTATAACTGACAGCATACCGGATCAAAGCATGCGTGAATCTTTGGAAAAACAGATTGAAGTAATTTATTGTTAGGCAGAAATGTTTTTTGCATTTTCCGCCTTTTTCCCTTATACTAATACTCGTATGACAAAAATTTAACAACTACGACTTAAGGAGGATATCCAATGAAATTATCAACAAGGCAGCTGGTTCAGACAGCACTGTTACTTGCCATATGTATTGCAAGCCAGTTCTTTAAAAACTTTTCCGTATACATCACAGGTCCTATCGTAAACACGACGATCATCATTGCCGTACTGGCAGTCGGCTTATGGAGCGGGCTTATCATCAGCATCATTGCCCCCGTCACCGCCTTTTTCATCACAGGCTCACCCATCATGGCTGCCATTCCCCTTATGTTCCCCGCCGTCATCCTGGGAAATGCGATTCTGGCAGCCTGCACATGGTACTTTCACGAAAAACTCCACTTTAAAGGAAATCTTCCTGTCGGTTTGGCTGCCGGCTCTGTTTTGAAGTCAGCTTTTATGGGGATTACCATTGTGCTGATCCTGCTTCCAAACTTTGGAAACAGCATTGCATCCAAACTTCCCAAACCGGAGGCTCTGCCCGCAGTGCTGGCAACGGCAAAAATCACCTTTTCTGTCACGCAGCTCATTACCGCCTTGACGGGCAGCGTCCTCGCCTATCTCATATGGCTTCCATTGAAGAAATATATACACCGTCAGAATTCATGTCGTCAGTAAAAAGAGGAACAACATTCTATTCCATTTGCGGCAAAAGACCTTGCCAACGGAACAATGGCAATATAACACTAATTAAGGGCCAATCGAGTAGGAGGCTAATCATTAATT
>BLLW01000242.1 GCA_011959285.1 Lachnospiraceae bacterium
CATAGGAATAGCTGGTGACTGCCGTGTCAGGCGTCCCAGAGGGGTTCTCGGTAAGACCATCATCCAGGAGCTCTGTCTTTTTTATGAGCCTCCCTGCACGGTCATAGCTGTACCTTATCTTCCTAAGGACCGCACGCTCTCCCGCGGCGGCGTTTCCTGCGCGGATGACCTGCTCCTCCCCGGTCCTGTTCCCCCTTGCATCATAGCGGTAGGATATCCGGGCTGCCTGCCCGTCCTCCACGCGCACCAGACGGTTCTTTGCATCATAAGCGAAGGTCAGTATCAGGTCCTCCCCTTCTGCAAGGAGTTCCCCCTCTGCCCCATAGCTCCCGCCATGCCTGGTCTCTTTTATGCGGTTCCCATTGTCATCATACGCATAGGAAGTCTTCCGGTAGCGGACATTCCCAGCATCTTCCCCCACAGGGACAAGTTCCCTGATCAGCCTTCCCATCAGGTCATAAGTATAATAAGCGCTGCATCCCTTCTCATCTGTCTTACGGACGCAGTTCCCCCACGGATCGTAGGCATAAGTATTCTCCACTATGCCCTCAGGACCGGTGACGGAAACCAGGCGGTCTCCCGCATCATAGGCATAGGTCCATCCTTCCCCGTCATCCAATGTCTCATCATACTGCTCCGGCAGCACATGTTTGATGCGGTTCCCTTCCGCATCATAGAAGAACCTCTCCACGCCGCCGTCTGGATAATGGATGCGGAGCAGCCTGTTCTCCCCGTCATAGTCATAGGAAGTCCCCTCCCCGTCCTTGGTCTTCCCGTCATAAGCGTTGGGATGTACCTTCTTTAGGATATTCCCCTCCCCGTCACGGAACAGCTTCTCATGGCTCCCGTCAGGATATGCCGTGTCGGTAAGGCGCTCAAGGAAATCGTAGCGGTAGTCCGTCCGCTTTCCGCTCTTCTCCGCCCACTGCCTGGGGCTGTACATGGCGAGCTTCCGCCCCATGCCGTCATACAGGTAATGGGTCTCGTTCCCTTCCCCGTCCCGCTCCATGGTGCGCCAGCCGCCCTGGTTGTAGGCATACTCCCACCTGACCGCGCCGTCGTCCTCTGAGAGCTTCCGCCCGCTATGGCTGTACTCACATTTCAATTCTGTACCGTCACTGTAGAGGGTGGATGCAGGGTAGGCGCTCCCTTCCTCATAGCGGTAACAGGTCTCATGCCCCTCCCCGTCAGTCTCGTGGGTGAGCCGTCCCAAGGCATCATAGCTGTATGACTTTTCTATATAGGCTCCCTCTGCCGTCTTCTCCTTCCGTCCTGTCAGGTTATGGCAGGCGTCATAGGAGAGCAGCCTCTCCCTTTCCCCATTGTCGCGGACGCACACAAGGTCCCCTGCCCCGTCATAGCCGTATTCCGTCACCAGCCCGGCAGGATCTTCCTCCTTCACTAGATGCCCCATGCTGTCATATTCCCTGTGGGTCTCCCTTCCCAGGCGGTCCCTGCTTAAGATACGGTTCCTGCCCTCGTCATACCCATATATCTGGCAGCTCTCATCAGGGTAGCGTACCTCCCTTACCGTCAGCCTCTCATCATAGAGGATCTCCTTCCTGCCCGGGTAGGCGCTGTATTCCACGCAGACCTT
>BLLW01000243.1 GCA_011959285.1 Lachnospiraceae bacterium
AATTTTTCTTTAAAGAAGTAACAAGTGATTTCTCAGGTGTTGTCTTAGTAATCTCTGAAAAATCAGAACCGGTCATATTTCTTCTGGAAGGTGTATATGGGTTATATGTCTTAATTCCCATGACTCTTTCTCCTTTCAAGTCCCATTTCATATCGCACTTTTTTGTGCATAGTTATTACTTATACTCTTTTCGTCTTAGAGTCCAGCAAAAATTTCAATTTCTTTGCTGTCTTCCGTCAGCCATACGATTGCCTTTTTGGTCTTGGCTGTCTTGCCGTAGGTCATACCGCGTCTTTTGGTCTTTCCATCCATATTCATGGTGTTGACTCTTGCGACCTTTGTTCCTTCAAACATCTTTTCAACGGCTTCTTTAATCATTGTCTTGTTTGCTTCAGGATGAACCAAAAATGTATATTTCTTCTCGCTCATGCCTGCCATACTCTTTTCGGTGATAACCGGTTTAAGGATTACGTCATAATATTGAATTGCTGCCATTATGCATACACCTCCTCAATCTTGGCTACGGCATCCTTGGTGAGCACCAACGTATCACCTTTGAGGATATCGTAAACATTCATCATGTTAACCTGTGCTGTATCAACAGTGGGAAGGTTTCTTGCGGATAAAATAATCTTTTCGTCATTGTCAGCAATTACGACTAACGCCTTGCTTACTTTCAGATTGTCCATCACCGCTTTGAACTTCTTTGTCTTAATCTCGTCAAATTTCAATTCATCTACCACAATCAGCTTTCCACCCTGCACCCTGCTTGTGAGAACAGATTTGAGCGCTGCTCTTTTTTCTTTTTTATTCAATTTGAATGAGTAGTCTCTCGGAACCGGTGCAAATACAACACCGCCGCCTTTCCACTGGGGAGATCTTGTTGAACCCTGTCTTGCATGACCGGTTCCCTTCTGCCTCCAAGGTTTTCTACCACCGCCGGAAACTTCAGAACGCGTTTTTGCTTTCTGTGTTCCCTGACGCTTATTTGCAAGATGCTGCACAACTGCCATGTGTACCAAGTGCTCATTTACATCAACACCAAATACCGCATCGTTTAATTCCATTGTGCCAACTTCTTTGCCTTCCATATTATAAACAGATACGTTTGCCATCTGAATGGTCCTCCTTTCATTAATCAGCTTAAGCCATAGCCTTAACAGTTTCTTTGATTGTAACTAAGGCTTTCCTGGGTCCAGGCACTGCACCCTTCACAAGGAGCAGATTCTTTTCAGCATCTACTCTTACCACCTCAAGGTTCTGTACGGTAACCTTTACGCAGCCCATGTGACCAGGCATTCCTTTGCCTTTAAACACACGGCTCGGTGAAGAGCAGGCGCCGTTCGAACCCTGATGACGATGGAACTTGGAACCATGCGCCATGGGACCTCTGTGCTGACCATGTCTCTTGATTGCGCCCTGGAATCCTTTACCCTTGGAGATAGCAGATGCATCGATCTTATCGCCGGCTTCAAACATATCTACTTTGATTTCACTTCCAAGTGTATATTCCTCAGCGTTGTCAAATTTGAACTCTCTGACAAATCTCTTGCAGGAAACGCCTGCC
>BLLW01000244.1 GCA_011959285.1 Lachnospiraceae bacterium
TTTGGGAAGGAAATCTTCGTTGGAGCAGTTACAGGAGGACTGGCGAGCGCGGCTTTTTATGGGGCTGGCAAGGCAGTTGAGGCACTGGCTGGGAGCATACGGAGTAATAAGAGCAGTTTAGGCTTTAATTCTCGAAGGGCGATGGGTGGTGAGGACTGGAATAGCTGCTTTAGGGAAAAATATGGATATGAAAATGTAAATTGGGAAACCGCATTCGATTCACCAAATGACATTATTGAAATGCCAAGTAGTGTTACAAGGATGAATCCAGAAGGATTATACAACTATCTAAATGAATCTGGATTAGGTATTAGCCCTCTAGAGAGGGGAGGAAATGCCGGAATTAGCTTTCATGAAGGAGGAGGATTTAATGTACACTTCCGTACACAATATGGAAATTCTTATATACAGTAAATCCTTCAAGTATTCATCATGGTGGTGTACCATATTATAAGGTTTCTTCTGGTAATGCTTTTTCGTATATGGGAAGTCAAACAGGGACACAAAGGTTTTACTTAAATGGAGGTATAATGAATGATTAGTGGAAATGAGTGGTTTATGGAATATTTGATGTTACCAAATGACGAAAAGGAAGTACATAAGGAGTTTATGTTAGATTCAGAAAAAAAAGCAATAGTTCTTGACTATGAGAGATTTAAATGTTCAATTAATTTAGTTGCTACAAAGCCGGAGGATTTGCAGTCAAGATATAACGAAAAGGTATGTGTGGCAGAAGAGGTGGCACTAGGATTTGATAATGAATGTGTTCATATTGCTCATCAGTTAAAAAGTCAAAAATATATTAGTAATGAGGTTTATGATTTGGTTATGCAAATTGATAAAGAATTAGATTTGCTGAGTCTTGAGCATAATAAAAATAATTGGACATTTCAGGCAATGAATATTGATAGGAGGTGGATAAAAGCAAGAGAATTGGCAAATGAAGCTTGCAAATTGTTGGCTTGCGTACAGAGATTAGATATGTAAAGCATAAAAAACGGATTAATATAACAACTTTATAATGTTTTTTCTAACAGTATGTAAATTACATGCTGCAGATATATATGGATAAAAGTCTGAGTAAAAGTAAAGTAATGGCGATATTCCTGAATCTTAACGGGGCTGGAATATCGCCGCTTTTGCCATATTATGATGTTATACAAAAAATGTAGGGAATGGTCAGACATTTGAATGTGATTAAGAAGAGTCTTAGATTTTGGAGAAGCACTGGGAAGAGGAACGGTGGCAGGAGGAGTTTCATCAGGTCTAAATTAGCTGTCGGATGTATTTACACCTAGGTCGGGAAGGTTTGGAAGGAGTGTCTTGAACGGACTTGCCGGGATGATGCTGATGGGAGCCGGAAGCGCGTTTGGACGTGACCCAAGGAGAGGATGCGGAACGGGGAACCGGGATGTTGACTGGATAGGGGAACGGATGGCTTATGGCTATCAGTATGGCGCAAGTCAGACTGCACAGAAGAAGAGCGGATTCAGCTTTAACCTTGCGGATTTTGGGAAGGAAATCTTCGTTGGAGCAGTTACAGGAGGACTGGCGAGCGCGGCTT
>BLLW01000245.1 GCA_011959285.1 Lachnospiraceae bacterium
GTCTGTCGTAGCCATAACTATACTGTACACCATCTTCCGTCTTGTTTACAAGCCACTTTGCAGCACTCAAAAGCTAGAATTTCTACTTTTTGTAATCCACCGGCAAAAGCATTCTCAAAATCTAATCCTTCTTATTTAACAACCTAAGCAAAATAAACTGAAAGTAATGACAAAAATAAGAGAATTTTAAAATCATTTATGATCTTTGAAATTTTCCAATTTATTTTTAATAATCTATCAATTACTTGTTCAACTATGCGTTTGCAGCATTAGGCGTATTTGATTATAAATCATTTTTCAGCGAGTAAAAAAATGTTCATAAATTGACAGCATATTTTCATCCATGCTTAATTTTGAGTATAATAATGCTTCCTCCGATGAAATACCATTTTGATTTAACATGAATAATGTATCTATTCCTTTTTTTAAATAAACTCTTGGCAGATTATGTAAAGAAAATATTATTCTAGTAATTTTCTCTTTATCTTTTCTCATTCCCTTATTTAATTCAACTAAAATATCTTCCAGCATTTTGATTATAAGATTATTAATTTCTAAATGCTGATTTTCATCTTGGCAATCTTTAATTAGAATTTCTTCCTCTTCTATCAACTTACAAAAAGGATAGTTGCTTTTTAAAACTATATCCGCCTCAATTTCATAGTAAATTTTCTTTAAAAAAAGATTGTCTCTTTCTATTTGAAACTTTGTTTGCATACATTTCGCTACTTTTTCTAATAGTATAATATGCTTTTTTAAACTTCTGATATATGAATATTTCCATATCCCATCACTCTTACATCTTCCTTTTTCAAATACAAATCCAATATATAATATCTCCCCTAAAACAGCATTTTTTTCCATTACTTCCCCTCTTTCCATAAATATCATTAATATTTAAAAATCTTAATGTTTTACCCAACATTATATGCTCCGTATTATCTAATTTAAGGTATAAACAACACTTGTCTTTCAAAACCCTTCATCAATGTTATTATCAAAAGTAATCTGTCAAGTTCGTCAACAAATTTCATATGTTAACGAACTTGACATCTACAAAGAAAATGAAATAAACATTTTCACACAACTGAATCTCTTATCAATAATTTTAATATACTACTTTATCCTTTAATTTTTATTGCCATTTTCCAAAGTTCATACGGTTTTTTACTCCAGTATACATTTGTAGCACTCGGAGGTAAAGGTGATACTTGATTCATATTCATACTTGTCCCTCTATTTAGAATTGTATTTGCAACAGTTGTATGATGACCTTCTACCAAATATCTGCCTGTAGAATCCGTATATATACTACTTTGAGCCTTAATAGTATCATAATTATCTACAATATACTGGATTTTTGATTTAGATATCTCTGTTTGCCTGGTCTTAGCCCTGACTCGTTTAGCGTATCTAATGCCTCCCTCAATTCTATATCAAAGGAATCTATTTCTTTCTTATTATATATACTTCCCCTCAGTGCCTCAACCGCCTTACCAGCCCCATAAAAAGCCGCGCTCGCCAGTCCTCCTGTAACTGCTCCAACGAAGA
>BLLW01000246.1 GCA_011959285.1 Lachnospiraceae bacterium
GCCCGCATTTTCCTCATGCGCTCGGCGGTCTGTCTGCGGGTGATACGCTTCCGGCAGTCCGGGCAGTAAACAGCCCGGTTAGAGCTGGACGCAAAGGGCGCACCGCACACGCTACACCGCCGCATATCCTCTGTATGGTAAAGCTCGGCGTACAGCTCCTTATCTGCGGGCAGTACGGCGATACGGAACCATTTACAGAGCAGGGAATAGGAAATAAGCTGCGGGCATACGCACTCGTCCCCGTCGTCCAGCAAGATACAGTTTCCACTATCATAATTGCAGCACGTCCGGCGCACAAGGGCGTTGACTTTCCGGCTTTGGGGCGGCGTGAGCCGCTTGATCCCGTTCATACCTCGTCGGCGGGGTAAAGGGCAAGCCCCGCAAATTCCGCTTCGGTCATGCGCCCTACTTTGGCAAGGGTACGGGCGGCAAAGTCCCGCATTTCCCCCTCCATAAAGGGCAGCGCGGCGTTCATAGCCACCAAAAGCCCCTCCTTGCTGCCTGTCATGTAGATACTCAAAAGGTTGGTTTCCTCAACCGTAAAATTATTATATGTGTTCATGCTCATACCTCCAATCCGTGATTTTTTGTTTTCGCCGCCGCTTTCTTCGGGGCGGTTCTCTTTTTGTCCTGTGCAAGCTGCGCCCGGACAGAGGGGCGGGGCTTTTTTATCTGCCTGTCCCGGTTCTCGTCCTTGCCGATCAGCGCGTATGTGCCGTAGCTGTTCTTGATTTGTGAGAAAGCAAGGGTCTTGTAGGGCAGCATGGAGAAAAGACGTTCTGTGTCCTTTGTGGAAGCAAGCCGCATAAAGGACGGGGACAGCTCCACCATGAAATGAGATTTGTCCGGGCTGTTGGGGACAGACAGCTTTTTCATGTCTGCCACAATGCGCCGCGCTTCCCGTTCGATCATGCCCTCATGCAATGCAGCGATATGCTCCTTAAAATCCCCCGGTTTCAGTTTGTCCCGGCTTTCCTTTTCCTCCCGTAACAGGAATTGCAGGGCTTCCGGGTTTTGGGGCTGTACCTCGAAGCGTTCAAACTTCCCAAGCTGGGGGTCGGGATAACCGTCAAAGCGTCGGTCTGCGGGCTGCTCCCGCGTCCCATGCTCATAAACAAGCGTCACCGTCCCGGCGGCAAGGGTATTGTCCTTGACGCGCTCATAGTGCTTTTCATAGTCCAGCTCATACAGGTTGCCCTTGATCTTCCCGCCCTCTGTCCCGGTCAGCTCCACGGCATACGCAAGGATAGGGTCGCGGCTCTGCTCCTTGTAGTAACGCCATGTATTGTGCGGGGCGGTATCGCTGATGAAAACGTCACGCTCCCGGAAACAGTATGTCCCGGACGGTCGGGAAAGCCACAAGAGGGTTTTATCCTCCTTGCTGGGGCTTGCCGCCTTTTCCGCAATGATCTGTTTGTCAATGTCAAAATCGCTCTGATAAAATCCCGTGTTCTGTTTCAGAATAGCTTCAAGGGAAGCCAGCACGTCCACATTTTCAAATTTATTCTGTTTCCCCATAGGGTCAGCTCCTTTCC
>BLLW01000247.1 GCA_011959285.1 Lachnospiraceae bacterium
ATCCTAATTAAGAGCTCGGCGAGCGCCAGTCAGGCTAGTACCATAGCAGGCGGGTTTGCTGAATTAAATAAGATGACAGAAATGATTAAGTTTTCATCCATTATCATAGCAGCCATCCCGATGCTGATTATTTATCCGTTTGTACAGAAATACTTTGAAAAAGGCTTTATGGCAGGTGCGGTAAAAGGCTGATCGCCGGAAAGGAAATCATATATGAAAAAGTTGAAAAAGTGCAATTGTGGGAAAAAAATCGTATCCTGTATACTTGCAGCAGGTCTTATGCTATTATTAATGGCATGTGGAAATAAAGACTACGGTCACCATGAAAAAGGGGTTGCCAATACAGATATTTCTCAGACTGAGTTTGCGATAATGGGCGGACAAAGCGCTCTCAGCCCGGGTTATGATGATAATGTGGTTCTCAATCAGCTAAAGGAGGACGCGGGGATCAGCATTGAATGGACGACGATGAGCGAGTCACTGGCAGAGCAGGTCAATATCCGTATTGCAGGCGATGAGCTTCCGGATGCTTTTATGGGAGTAGGTTTCAGCAATTATGATATATCCCGTTATGGAGATGACGGAACTTTTATTGACCTGACGCCTTATCTGACAGAAGAATATATGCCTAACTTATGTAAGATTCTGGAGGAAAACCCAGATATACGCAGCGCGATTACGATGGACGACGGATATATCTACGGTCTTCCCGCGGGAGAGCGGATGGGGACGGCTGGAATCGGCGCGCCGGAGGATTACAGCATTTATTCGGTTCCGCAGTTTTCTATGATTAACAAGGCGTGGCTGGATGATCTGGGGCTGGAAGTGCCGACCACGCTGGATGAGCTGCATGATGTATTGAAGGCATTTAAAGATAATGATATGAGTGCGAAATATTATGGCAATGATCCGGGAACCACGATTCCTATGAGCACTGGATATGATCAGTGGTGTTGGGGGCAGAATATTTTTTATGCAGGATTTGGATTTACAAACTGGCCCAATGATGTCTGTAATGATTTGGTCCTTCGGGAGGACGGAACGGTAGATTTTGTCTGTGTTTCCGATGAATACCGTAAGGCGGTCACCTATTTCCATGACTGGTATGCAGAGGGGCTTATGGATATTGAAATGTTCAGCCAGTCCGATACCCAGCTGATTGCGAAATGCTCTCAGGGTTACGTCGGTGTTGCCACATGGTGGTACATAGAAGAGGTAATGGGGGAGTATGCGGATGATTATGTGTTTCTGCCGATTCTTGATGGACCTGAGGGAACGCATAATGTGACGATACGTACCGGTGGTGGAATCAACAGCGGAAGCTTAAATATAACCAAGGCATGCAAGAGCCCGGCAAATCTGCTGAAGTTCTTTGATATGTGGTATGATCCTGAGGTGGTCATGCAGCTTCAATATGGTCCTATCGATGTATATTTTACGCAGCAGGATGAGAATGGTGTGTGGATGAGTATTTAGGATGAGGAAAGC
>BLLW01000248.1 GCA_011959285.1 Lachnospiraceae bacterium
GGCGCATGATGCTTTGCCTCTGCGGTCTGCCCGGAGGCGAGGGCGCGGCTCTGAATGGGAAAGCAGCGAAGGGAGGGGTGGCAGGGGAAGTTAGGCAGTATATTTATCCCCAGCGTTCCTACAGATTAAGTGTTGTTTTGGAGGAACCTAAATGAATATGCTTTATGAAAAATATAAAAATTTGAAGATAGACGGTAGTTGGATTGGTTTAGAACTTGGAGGAGGAATGCCGTGTTTTTGCATACCTATTGGAGCTGAAATTATTGGTTGGGATAATGGCATACACTACTGCTTTATTGAAGGTTTTGGAGATATGGTTTTCTGTGTTAATCCAGAAACTTGTTGCGATTACTTTGTCTATCCCATTGCCCGTAATTTTTGCGATTTCTTAGGGCTGATACTCGCCACTGGTGGTACAAATACTCTGCAACAGATTATTTGGTGGGACAAGAAAATGTTTGATGATTTTGTTAATTGTCCAGAAGAACAGGAATATAAAGCTCGGCCCGAAGTAAAAAGCGTTTTGGATACAATTCGCAAAGGGATGGATGTAGCATTGATAGATACCCCGTTTGAGTATATCAAAGATTTGCAAAGCAAATTCCCTTATGAGCAAATTTCATTTACAAATGAGTATTATGATATTTTAGGAATTGAGTGCCCTAATGGAACAGTGCCAGAAGATTGAGAGAGTAACAAGATTTGGAATATATTTTCCAATAAGGTCACAGCCCGACAAGGCAGGTATCCCCTATGTTCTGACAGATTGGGGAATTAAAAACAGATTTTGGAAGAGGTATCATATGAAAAAGAACATTATTTTATGGATGGCGGCTTCGGCGGTAGTTATGCTGGCGTTTCCGTGGCTTGCGGTTACTTTCGTAAAAGGCGATGCAGGAATGGCGGTATGCTTTCTTCTGTTTTTTGCAGTCAATCCATTATATTCCGTGCTGATCGGAACATTTGTGGGAAAGGACATCCGGCACTTATGGAGCCTTCCGGTTATTTCGGCTATGCTGTTCCTTATAGGTACATGGATATTCTTTGACATGGGGGAAACGGCATTTATCCTGTATGCGGCAGTTTATCTTGCCTTGGGGATAGCGACCATGCTGATTTCCATGCTAATCAGAAAGAAAACGCAGAAGTAACCTGACAAGGTAGGGCGGGCATCCCGGTGTTCTTGCAGACTGAAAATAGGATGGTTTCATGTTTTAAGAGAGAAGGTGACATTATAAAAAAAGGCAATAAGAAAGATAAAATATCTTATTATGTTGGTTGGGGTATAGCTTATGGAACATTTGCTGGAGGAATATTTAGTGTTTTGCTTCCTGAGCATTTGTTAGTTGTACTCTGCTTGGGAATTGCTTTCGGCGCAGTGGCAGGTGTGGTTTTCGGGAAAAGAAAACTTAGTATGTAGGACCCCCCAGCCTCACATTCCAAATAGGCAAGAGAGGGCGGGCAGGCATCCCCGGTTTTCCGGC
>BLLW01000249.1 GCA_011959285.1 Lachnospiraceae bacterium
CCTAAAGGGTAAAACTTTTCTTCTGTGAGGTATTCAAGGGATATTTCTTTTTGCCGCCGTCTGCTCCTGTCACGCCATGCGTTGATAGCCGCAAAGCGTATGACGGTCTTGCAATAGCCGTTGAACGTATACATGATGTGTTCTCTGTATGCTTCTATGCAAGGCATAAATGATTCCCCCTTTCCCCCACATGGGGTGGTGCATGATTGACAGTTAAATTACTATAATTCAGATGAGAGACAGATAACGACAGGGCAGAGGAACGTCCGTTTTACAAATTTTTATTGTTTTTATTTTTCAGTTGGAACAATAATTTTTGAAATACTTCTGTATCATTTTCTGTCTCAAAGAAAAAACTAATGTCAACACTTTCTACTGCTTTAATCGCTTCTTTTAATACAGATAATCCATTATCTGTATTACAGATTGTATTCGCACGACTGTCAACTTTACTTTGGATTCTTTGCGTTAATCCTTTCTTTTCCAGCAAACGTAATGTTGACGATACTGTCATAGGGTCAATCATCGAGAAATCGGATATTTTCTTTTGCGTAATTTCAATATCACTTTCACTTAATTCAACAATAACAGCAAGTATGACATATTGAGTATGTGTCAAATCAAACTGACGTAAAACTGATTTAACCGCCCTTTGCCAAAGAGTAGATACTTGCCAAAATAACAAACCAATGCTTTCATCGCGCGAATTATATCGTGACTCCTTCATTGTGATACCATAGACAACAATTTATCCATTGCGTTAGGCAAGTTGGCTGTTATTCCTCTGCCCATACCTTCCATTTGCTCGTCTGCCCCTCCACTAATGATAACCGTATGTGTTATAGTGCTTTCTGTTATAACATGACCAAACGATATGGTAATCTTGCCTAAATGAGAACTTGTAGTAAATTCCCTTTCAGTATCAATGCTGTCAATCACAAACGGGAGTGATTGCCCATTTTTCATTGACATAATTCCATTACTACCAGTCGCAAAGTTACCATGCAACACTACATTTTCCACATCATTATCCCACTCTTTCCAACGGGAAACATTACTATAAAGTTCCCATAATTTTTTGATGTCAATATTTCCAGACACCATGTTTTCGTACTTGAACATTTTTGATACCTCCAATAATAAATTTGCTTATTATAAGCACACTTATTATAATGGACATGATTAAAAAAGTCAAGATAAAGCAAGATAATATTTCTTGACTTTTATGATAGTGTTCAAATTTTTATTTGTTTGTCTGTCATATATGGAAATGTCCCAAAAGATGTATGAATGAGAGGGATTCCGTTTCACAAAGTACAATACTCCAATTATGACAAAATGCGTAAAACACTACTATTTAGCTCTGTTTCAATCAATTTATTCTCATTTCTGACAAGAGAAGTACAAAACAAAATCCAAACTTTTTTATCAGAAAATGCCTTGAATAAAGGAT
>BLLW01000250.1 GCA_011959285.1 Lachnospiraceae bacterium
GGGGTGCATACGCCGCAGGATGTGATTGCTGCTTTCATCATGGGGCTTGTATTGATTTTCCTTTTGGAAAGGGTTTTGCGCTGGACTGAGAAGGGGAAGAATAGGGATTTGCTGGTGGCAGGAGCGGGATGCCTTTTGTGTTTTTGCCCTATGCTTTGTGCAGGATGTCTTTCAAATGCAGGAGCGGGAATGGGCTTTTTTATAGGATGGGCTTTGGAGAGGCGCTTTGTGCAGTTTGAGACAGAAGGGTCAAGGACACAGAAATGTGTCAGATTTGCCATAGGCGGAGCGGGGATTGTTTTTATACAGACAGTCCTTCTTGCCGTGATGCGGATGGCAGTGGGAGGTAAATATGCAGGTTATTTTACCTCATTTGCGCTTGCTGTTTTTATAAGCTTGTTATATCCATTCTTTTTCTCCAAAAGAGCGCGTTATAAGGCAGGCATATGCTTGCTGGCGGTATTGTTTATTGGAATTTTAGGGTTTTCTGCATGGAAGATGCATGGGCAGAAGGCTGCCGAGGAGGAAATGCAGGGATTAGAACAGCAGGAAAGCCAGACCCAAATCGAACAGATTCAGGAGCTGCCGGCGGTCATTGCACATAGGGGGTATTCTTCACTCTTTCCTGAAAATACGTTGGCGTCCTTTGCAGGTGCAATAGATATAGGAGTCGATTATATTGAATTGGATGTGCAGCTGACTAAAGATGGACAGGTGGTGGTGTTTCATGATGACGATCTTAAAAGGATTACCGGAACAGAGGGGGCGGTCGGGGAGTATACCCTTCAGGAACTTGCCGCGTTGGATGCGGGGAACTGGTTTTCGCCCTCTTTTGCAGGGGAAAGAATACCAACACTGAAGGAAGTGCTGGAATTGATCAGCGCATCGGACTGCAAGGTCTATCTGGAACTTAAGGACATCGGTAAAGTCGATGGGTTTGAGGATGCAGTGATTGAAACCGTATCCTCGTGCGGTATGATCGGCAGATGCGTATTTGCCTCTTTCCAATACGATTATCTTGCTTACATCAAAGGGCTGGATGCTGGTCTGCAGATACTGTATAATACGACTTCCGGCAAAGTGACGCTGCCGGAAGAATTTCCCGCGGATTACTATGGACTGTCCGCAGAATCTGTGATGCCTGACACGATCCGGGCAATTCATGAGGCTGGGAAGAAGGCATTTGTATGGACGGTAAATACACCTGCGGCGATGCAGAATGTACAGGATATGGGAGCGGACGGTATTGTGACGAATTATCCGGGAATGGTCAAAGTGCTGCGGCAGCCGGAATACAGTTACTTGGCAGAGAATTTTGAAAGTGCGATTCCCATGCCCGGTCTGTATGGCGCAGATGTTCCGGCAGAGTGCGGGGATATGGTGGTACAGGGACTGGCTAAGGCAGGAAACAGGCTGGCGGTCTCGGCTTACAGCCGCTCAGGGGAGCAAAA
>BLLW01000251.1 GCA_011959285.1 Lachnospiraceae bacterium
ATAATATTTTTAAATAAGCAAAATCAAGATTTATATACTCATCATTACTTTTTCGCTTATCATAGTTCGCCCTATAAGATGCCAGCTTCATATAGTAATTATTAAAAAGACATATTTCTATCTTTTCCTGCATTTTGGGTAACAGTTTAGCCTGCAAGTACAGGAGATCAGGCTGAAATATTACCATTTTGTATCTAAAATCAAATAAACCTTTTCTGCATATAATAAAGAAAAATGTGTCAGGACTCTATATGGAAATATATGTGGTAAAAGAAGGGGATTCTGTTGATCGCATAGCGGATAGTTACGGGATTTCAGCAGCATCCATTATTTTTAATAACCAGCTGGTCTATCCTTATCCGCTTGCTGTTGGTCAGGCGCTGCTTTTGTCGGTGGGAAACGCCTCTTCCGGTTCCTATCCGGCTTTCGTCAACGGCTATGCCTATCCATATATTCAGCAGGAAGTACTTGACGACACCCTGCCTTATCTCACTTCGCTTTCTGTGTTCTCTTATGGTTTTACAACAGAAGGGGATATCCTTCCGCCCCAGATTGATGATACCTTTATGATTCGCTCCGCTCTATCGGAAGGCGTGATTCCAATCCTTACCCTTACCCCCTTAGGACCGGACGGTAATTTTAACAATCTGCTGGTTTCCGCTGTGGTAAATGACGAGGAGGCAAAAAGCAATCTTCTCTCCAATCTCCTTACAACTCTTACAGAAAAAGACTTTCAGGGGGTAAACATCGATTTTGAATACATTCTGCCAGAAGACCGGATTCCCTTCGCCGATTTTGTGGCAGAGACAAGAGCCTATCTCTCCCCCTACGGTTATCAAGTATCCGTTGCCCTTGCACCCAAAACCTCCGACTCCCAGAGCGGACTGCTTTATGAGGGGAAAGATTACAGACTGCTGGGCGAAGCGGCAGACAGCGTACTGCTTATGACCTATGAATGGGGGTATACCTACGGTCCTCCCATGGCTGTCGCCCCCATCAACAAGGTACGGGAGGTAGTCGATTATGCCGTCACCCGCATCGATCCGTCCAAAATAGACCTGGGCATACCAAACTACGGCTATGACTGGACGCTGCCCTATGTAAGAGGTTCCTCCCGGGCAAGAACCATCAGTAATCTGGAAGCCGTCCAAATTGCCATAGATGCAGGTGTCGCCATTCAATTTGACGAGACCGCCATGTCCCCTCATTTTCAGTATGAAAAAGACGGGCTGATCCATGAAGTGTGGTTTGAAGACGTAAGAAGCTACCAGGAGAAATTTTCCCTCCTGCCAATTTATTCCCTGCGCGGTATGGGGTACTGGCAGATTATGCGCTTCTTCCGCCCTAACTGGCTGCTTTTGCAGGACACCTTCCAGATTATAAAGGACTGATTTTTTACTTTTCACACTCACGCAAATCACCAACGAACGCCGTCACGCTTTGCGAGCCG
>BLLW01000252.1 GCA_011959285.1 Lachnospiraceae bacterium
GGTAAGCTGCTTTAACTGGTGCTGCAATGCCTTTTCATCATTGATGGCTTTCCGCAGTTTCTTTTCGCTTTTTCCAACTCCCGATTGAGTTTTTCCAGCTTTGAGGTATCAGGCAAGGGCAGCGTCCTCCTTTCCCGGTATCAGCACATAAATCCTGTTTGGTTCTCCAATGCCCTGACGCACCCGCATGATAAGTCCGGCGGTTTCCAGTTCATTCAAAGAACGCTTGACCGTCATGGGGCTGCGGGACAGGACTGCGGCAATGGCTGTGACAGGGAAGCAGACAAACAGGATTCCGTTCTCGTCCTCCTGTCCTTTGGACAGCATAGCGTCCAGCATCCGGCAGTACATGACCTTTGCGGTGCTGCTAACTGGAAATCCTGTCAACGCTCTGGGAAATGGCATACAGGGCGGCAATGGTGTGTCTATCGTCATAAATTCAAAATTCATTCTGTGTGTTCCTCCTTTTTCTTTGCTCGTTTGGATAAATAACGGGGGCAGTCAATCACAACCGCCCGGAAGCTCTGCTTGCACCCATGCTGGCATTTCCGGCATAATTCGTTGTAAGTGACACGCCCCCGGTCATTGAGGTAAAAGGAAAGCTCATACTTCCTCTTTTTGCTCATTCTCGGCATATTGCGCTTCCTCCCGTTTTAGTGTATGGTTTCGGGGCGATTTTCGGCAAAATTACGGTCATAGAGCCGCTTAAAATCTCCCGAAGTATCAGCGATAGGGTAGACTATCCCCCTATCAGATTGTCGTGTTTCGGTATCATTTCGGTGTCAGTTCGCCAGTTCTCCCCGGTGTCGTTCCTCCCCTGAATCTCACAGCGGCGTATCGCTCCCTTTGGTATGCTCGTTTCGGTCAGGGTTCCTCCACATCCCTGCCAAAAGTCATGGCACTACATCGCCGGGGAAGCATATCCCACACAGGCTGGTCATTCGATTGGAATAATCCATCGATGAACTACCTGTATCATAGAACATTTTTGTGCCCTGTGCCGTATGTCCACAAAGTAGGAATTAGGGGTAAAAATCAGAAATTTCCACGATTGCGGAAAGTGTGATATAATCCAGATAAGCGGCAGCAATGAAACCGCCGGAAAGGAGCGTGTGCCCATGAAAGGAGCAACAAGCATACAGGAACGCCTTTGGGAACTCCGCAAGGACAAAGGCTTAAATCTGGAAGAATTATCAGAGTTGACGGGTATTTCCAAATCAGCTCTTGGAAGTTATGAAAAAGAGGATTATAAGGAAATCAATCATGGCAACCTTATCACGCTGGCAGACTTCTATGGAGTTTCCGTTGATTATCTGCTGTGCCGGACAGAGAACAGGGAGCAGATCAACACGCCATTGACGGAGCTGCATTTGAATGATGAGATGGTCGCACTTCTGAAAAGCGGTCGGATTAACAACCGTCTGCTCTGTGAGCTTGCCACACATAAAG
>BLLW01000253.1 GCA_011959285.1 Lachnospiraceae bacterium
AAAAGTCAAGACTTTTGTTAGCAGGTTTTTATGCCCTCATGTTACGCAGTAGGGGCAAAAAGAGCCTTGCTATATGCGGCTTTGCGGGCGCACTTTTGCCGGGGACAGGGATTTATACCTAACCCCGGCAAAATGGCGTTCTATCGCGTAACAAATCCACAACCAAAGGAGTGATGAAGCTATGGCAGTTTTCCGAGTGGAGCGCAACAAGGGCTATACCGTTATGAGCAACCACCATTTACGCAACAAGGAGCTGACCTTAAAGGCAAAGGGGCTTTTGTCGCAAATGCTTTCCCTGCCCGAAGATTGGGACTACACCCTTGCGGGGCTGTCACAGATCAACCGGGAAAGTATCGACGCTATCCGTACCGCCGTATGGGAGCTGGAAAAAGCCGGATATATCAAGCGGCGGCAGGGACGGGACGAGAAAGGCAAAATGACCGCCATTGAATACACCATTTATGAACAGCCCCAGCCGCCGGACGACACCCCGCCGGGATTGGATAACCCGACATTGGAAAATCCAACACCGGGCAATCCGATATTGGAAAATCCGACACCGGGTAAACCGACGACGGAAAATCCAATGCAATTAAATAAAGATATACAAAGAACTGACTTACCAACAAAAGAAAAAATAAATACGGATTTACAAAGTACCCATTCCATTCCTATCCTTTCCCCTAACCCCTCTCCTTTGGAGCAGGAAGCGGCTGCGCCGCCGGAACGGAAACGAAAGGAAGCGGAAGCACAGACCGCTTTTGAGATTTACCGGGAGATCATCAAGGACAATATCGACTATGACATTCTCATACAGGATATGAAGTTTGACGGGGACAGGCTGAATGAGATTGTAGACCTCATGCTGGAAACCGTCTGTACCCGGAGAAAGACGATCCGCATTGCCGGGGACGACTACCCCGCCGAGCTGGTAAAGGCAAAGTTTATGAAGCTGGACGCTGAACATATCCGCTTTGTACTGGACTGTATGAAAGAGAACACAACCAAAATCCGTAACATCAAGCAGTATTTACGGGCGGTGCTTTTCAATGCCCCGTCCACAATCGGCAACTATTACACGTCCCTTGTGGCTCACGACATGGCAAGCGGCGCACTTGCGCCACAGGAGCCGCACGACCCCTATTCATTTAAACCGGGCGAAAGCCTGTAACCACCCACAACCACAAAAGGAGGATTTTATTATGGCACAGAAAATGACGGGAGCATTGGTATTTGACGAGCGCACAGACCGCTACGACATTCGCTTTGACCTTGCCAGCTATTACGGCGGGCTGCATTGCGGGGAATGTTTCGACGTGTTCACACGCGGCAAGTGGAAGCCAACCCGTATTGAAATGAACATGGCGCAGGAATGGTACTTGGTGGGTATCAGAGCCGACGACTTAAACGGGCTGCGGGTGGTGTTAGTATATAAGTGTGGACAG
>BLLW01000254.1 GCA_011959285.1 Lachnospiraceae bacterium
CACGCAGCCCTTCTCCATCGTACAGATTCTCCTGCTCCCTTCCGTCGGATGTCCACACCTTTTCCTGCCGGTTCAGCAGGTCATACTGGTAGCTGGTGGTCTTCCCTCCCTCCTTCTCACATATCAGGCTCCCATTTTCATCATACACATATTCCGTGATGCCCGACGGGTTCTTCCTCTCTGTCAGCTGGTTCTCTCCATTATAACAATAGTTCTCCTCCCGTTCGGTTATATCACAGCCACATACAGAAGTGTTATTACCTATAGTTCCTGTCTGGAATTGCATGCCCGGATTTTTCTCCGTTGCCTGGCCATAATGATAGTGCTGCTTCCTCGTCCCGTTCTCAGCCGGATAGTAATCATACCTGTCGCCGTCGTTCTCCCTTCTTTCTTCCGTCAGCCGGTTCATATGGGCATAACTAAAGGCAGTATGCATCTCACTCCTTCTACATTATTTTTCCTGACATTATTATATTCTCATATAATTTGTTAATGCTTCTAATTGTTTTTTTGCAATTTTAGCCAAAGGCGTTAATACTTTATCTATTCTCTCAATATCTATTTTGCCTTTTCTTACCTCATTAAGTATGCACGTTATTTCTTGAAAATCAAATAACTTAGTTTCACTTGATATGTCATCTTCATCCGCAAGTTTAAGAAACAATTTTGATAAATTCATTCTCCCTTCTTGATACATAAGATAATAATATCCTATAACCACATCTGGTTCACAATAAAGTGTTCCCTTATCAAACACCTCTATAACTTTCTCGTGAGCAATGGCTAAATATAATTCCTCTTTGTCTTTTGCAAATGCAACATCATAAATCCAATTCTCTAATTTATCATTACGTAGAATTAATTCATCCGCCCACGATTGCCATTGCTCTTCTTCCCAATATTCACTTATTACTATTGTATGTAAATAATTTGCTATCGGCATATACCTACCTCCTTTCACAAATTTTTAAGGTGTATCGGGATGTATACCTGGTATTCCATCCCCATGCGCTTGTGGGTCTAGTGGTGAATTAGGATGGTAATGAGGATTTGTATGTGATGCTATTCCAGGCATACCATGATCAGTAAAATCATTATTTCCAATTCTTCTTCCAAACTGATCAAAAATAGTTTCCCTATAATACATTTCTCCATTACTACCATATTTTATATCTACAATACTTCTTGTTCCTGGATTGGTTTGTAAACGTTGTCTAGTATTTATAGTGTCTCCATTACTTATGATTATTTCCCACGTCTTTCCGTTTTCTGTAATATTTTTATAACTGCCAGCCCCCTGCTTCCAATAATCATCATATCGTGCTGCCTCTTCTGAAGTCATCATATCTCTAAAACTAGTAATAAAATCTCCCTCACCAGCCGTCCTAGGAACCTCCGGCTCCGTAATCGGCTGTGTCACTTTCGTATGCCCGCT
>BLLW01000255.1 GCA_011959285.1 Lachnospiraceae bacterium
GCGGCAGGAGGCAAATTTTGTATTGAAAATAACACAATTTTTTATAAGGTTATGCTTGCCGTAAAAAGCGGTTTGAAATATAATTTTTAGTAGAAATAGCAATAAGTGGGAAACTATGAGACGGCGTGAAAGGAGAACGGGGTATGTCATATATTGATGTGATAAAGGACAAGGCAAGGATGGATCGAAAGACCATTGTTTTACCGGAAACAACGGACAAGCGTACGTTGATTGCAGCATCACAGATTGTAAAAGAGGGAATTGCAAATATCATCATGATTGGAAATGAAGAAAAAATCATGGACGGTGCTACGTGGCTGGAAATAGAACTTGACGGGGTCAAGATTATTAATCCGGAACTCTGTGATAAGCTGGACGATTATGTAAATCTTCTGTATGAGACAAGAAAGAACAAGGGAATGACTCCTGAGAAGGCAAGGGATATTCTTCTTAGCGATTACCTCACTTTTGGAGTCATCATGGTAAAGGCAAATGATGCCGACGGTATGGTGGCAGGCGCCTGCCATGCAACGGCGGATACGCTGCGGCCTGCCCTGCAGATTTTAAAGACAGCGCCCGGTGTAAAGCTGGTTTCCGGTTTTTTCCTGATGTGTGTGCCCAACTGCGAGTTCGGAGAAAACGGAACCTTCCTGTTTGCGGATTGCGGATTGAATCAGGATCCCACACCGGAGGAATTGGCAGCGATTGCAGATACCTCTGCAAAAAGTTTTAAGAGTCTGGTGGGAGCCAAGCCCATTATCGCCATGCTCTCCCATTCCACCAAGGGAAGCGCCAAGCACGAATTGGTGGACAAGATGGTGGAGGCGACCAGAATCGCGCATGAACAGTATCCCAACCTGATGCTGGACGGCGAACTGCAGACCGATGCCGCACTGGTGCCTCAGGTAGCCAAGTCCAAAGCGCCGGGAAGCGAAGTGGCAGGCAAGGCAAATGTGCTGATCTTCCCCAATCTGGACTGCGGAAATATCGGATATAAGCTGGTGCAGAGACTGGCAAATGCAGAAGCCTACGGACCAATGCTTCAGGGAATCGCGAAGCCGGTCAACGATCTCTCCAGAGGATGTTCCTGGCAGGATATCGTGGGCGTGGTAGCGTTGACGGCGGTTCAGGCACAGCTGGCATAATGGCTTTTTAGGATAATTAGGAAAATGGAAAGGAAAAATCATGAAAGAGATCAATGTTCTTGTAATCAACTGTGGAAGTTCTTCCCTTAAATTTCAGCTGATCAATTCTAAATCAGAGGAAGTGATCGCGAAAGGGCTTTGCGAAAGAATCGGTATTGAAGGAAGTCAAATGACGTATACACCTGCCGGCGGAGAAAAAGTGGAGACGCAAACGCCGATGAAGGATCACACCCAGGCGGTGGAACTTGTCCTTCATGCACTGACGGATGCAAAGACAGGCGTTGTA
>BLLW01000256.1 GCA_011959285.1 Lachnospiraceae bacterium
CTGTGCTCCGCTCCGTGCCACTGCCATCCTGCCTGCGCCACTGCCGCCTTGCCGGTCCGGTCCGCCCTTAAAGCCTACAACATTGCCTTCTGAAATTCTTCAACGGAAGCCGCCTTGGCAGCAATCTTAAGCCAGCGCACAAGCACCTCCAGATTGCGTTCACACAAGATTTTCTTTCTCAATTCATCCGAAACCTTTCCGCATTCTCCTAAAAGTTCCAGTACATTTTCTGCTTTTCCCGTTGCTATCCCTTCTACCCTCTTTGCCTCAAGTTCATCAGCCATCAATTCTTCTAACGCTCTGCACATCTCCTTCGCCTCCTTAAATCTTTCTTCATTCATATGCACAATAAAATCCATCACCGCTGCATACAGCGGATTCCTTTTCTTTTCTTCATAACTCCTAATCAACTCTTCCGCCGTCCGGCTGTCAGGAACTGGATTATTCAAATGAAACAGCCACGGATTTTCCTCCTTCGACAATCGGGACGTTACCACCATCTGCATTGCAAACTCATCCCCCTGTATTTGCCAGATTCCCTTTTCTTTCCTAACAATACTATAACCGCGGCGCCGCATTAAGTACTTTGCCAGCTTGCGCGGATAGCCATGGCAAACAAAAGTAATTGTTATTTCATTTGTTTTAATCCGTTCTATCACTCTTGCTTCACATTTGTAAAGACAGGCATATGCATACACCTTATAAAAATCATCAATACTAAGATAATCCCCCGGGCTCTTGTACTCTATAATATTGTACCTACGGAAGATTTGCCCAATATTCTTCTTAATGGAAAAACTATCATCCTTTTTAATAATAAGGATATCTACTGCAAGCGGTTTCGTGCCAAGCTGATGCTCATTTTCAAACTGAAGCTGCCCTGCCTCCTCCTCAAATTCAACCTGAATCCCCGCATACATTGCCGGATGCCACTGCATGACCCTTCTTTTCTTTGGTCCATCCATCCAAAACCTCCTTATTCAATTCCCAGGAGGTCCCTTCCACGAAAACTCCTGCTATAAAATGTGAATACAAAGCATGAATTTTCTGAAAGGACAGGCTCTCGCCTGCTTTTGATTTGATATAGAAATCGAAGACCTACGTCTTCACAGAATAAATACTAGAAAATATGCTTTTTACCAGTGTAACACCTATATAACGAAATTGCAACCACTATTTCTCTTTTTTACCACAATCATTAATAGCTTTTTGGCTGCCGCTACTTCGGCAAAACTAACATCAGCACACTCTGACCAAGCCAATAAATCACTATACTATAAACAATGATAATTAGCAGCGGGAAACGACAGCCGGGAAGCAGGATCGTATGGCTGGTGAGCGGACTGCATACCGGCAGGACGGCAGCAGCGCAGGCTTTAAGGACGGCTCTGGGACAGAGGGAGCGCATATGCAATCGCTCCA
>BLLW01000257.1 GCA_011959285.1 Lachnospiraceae bacterium
CAGGTCTGAATAGTCAATGTCATAGACAAAGCCGTACAAAATCAGGCGGCGGAGGAAAGTGGACTTGCTTTTCATGCCAGAGATTTTTACTTTCTGCTCCAGTATGTATTGCTCCTTGTCACTTAGATATATTTTCAGCTCATTTTTGCGCTCACGGTTTGCCATTTATTATCTCCTTTCCGTGTTGGATTTTTGAAAGGATTTTACACAATCTTCAATCCTGCTATGGGGGTTGTTCGTGCAAAAAAACAGTGAAAAAAATCAGAAATCTTGGCAGGAGATTTTATGATTTTTGAGCGCAGAGGGGGCTAGGGGGATGCTTCCCCCTACAAGCAGATTTTCCAGATTCCCGCTCCGGGGGGATTTGGGAAAATCAGAGCCTGTGAGGGAACACAGGCAGTGCTTGCTATTCTTATCAAGAATTATTGACAATCGGAGTTATCACAACTTTTTGATTAGCCCGACCATTTCCGGAAAAGCGGATAACTACAGGCTTTTGCTTAAAAAAGGTCGGGATAACTTTTTCAAAAAAGGCAGATATCTGATTGCCCGGATACAGATGCCTTGACGCAAAAAGTCGGGATAACTTTTTTCAGCAACTGGTTTTCTCCGAATAAATATTTAGCAGGAGATTCTTCCTGACTTTTTATTTAAGGAGATGTTGCATATGACAAAGCAACCATTATCTGTAACTGAAATGTTCTCCAGCATCATGGAGCTGCTGGAGCAGGCGGGCTATGCAAAGCACACCCTGTGGGGAAATATGTACGGCTCTATCAGGAGCGTTGTCAGTTTCTACCACGAAAAAGGTATCTGCAATTATGATCCGGCTGTCACGCATGAATTCATCCAGACCGTCGAGCAGCGCTATCGGCAGGGAGAAATCTGCCGGGAATACTACAATGCCCAAAAGCGTGCTGCCAGAAAATTTGAAATGTTCCACTCAACAGGGACTCTCACATGGGAGTGTACAAAAAGGACATCCAAGTACCGGCTCAACGGGGAATACAGCCGCCTGCTGAATGCATTCCTTTCATCAAGGGATTTCCACGAAAATACCAAATGGGATTTTGCCTGGGCAGTGCGGCGTTATCTCTCATTTTTTCAGGAAAAAGGGATTCCTTCACTGGACAGGGCTTCCATAAACGATTCACGGGAGTTTGTCATAAACGCCGCCACATCCATGGCGGCGGGCAGCCTGCATAACCTTCTGTGTTATGTGCGCCAGTTCCATATATTTTTAAAAGACTCCGGTGAGAAAGCTCCTGACTGCATATCCCTGTTTTCATACCATGTGCCACGTAAGATGCCGGTGAGGGGCTATGTATCTGATGAAGAACTTACCGCCATCATAGGGCAGGTAGATACATCCACATCCATGGGAAAGCGTGATAAGGGGATCATAATG
>BLLW01000258.1 GCA_011959285.1 Lachnospiraceae bacterium
AAAGACTTTGGGCAGCTCCCGCTGCCCGGCCCCCTTTTTGTAAAGTGTAAAGGCCCGGCAGAGCGCCGGAGAGGAGGAGGCTATGGCATACAAAAAGATACCGCTTGAAGAACAGCTGGAAAAGGCAGGACGGGAACGCATACACCCGGAGCATGATGCCTGTGCCATCCGGGCATTTGGCAGGATGCCGCTATCTGATTACATGAAAAACGGCCACTGCCGCACAAGGCTCGCCATGATGCTCGGCATCCCGCCGGAACGGCTTGAAAAAATGACCGTCCGTGAGACGGCAGCCCTGATAGGCAGGCACAAAAGGCCCGGGCCGGGCACGCTCCCGCACAGGGAACTGTTACGCCTGTTTGCGGCGCCCATGAGTGAGGCTTACCGGGCATGGAAGGAGGCGCAGGATGCAAAAAAAGAAGAGACTTGAAGAAAGGCTTGCCGCCTGCGGGGACGGGGTAAACAACGCATACCCGGCTGTCTGCTGGACTGGCACCCTCTGCTATTTTTATGCGCTCTCCGATATGCGCGGCGATTTTTATTATTCCACAGTCTATAACTGCATGGCATCAGATGAGGCATACGGGAACGTCTCTGACAGTTTTGTTGCGGAAATCCTCTCATGGGCGTACCGCGGGGAACTGCCGGAGCTTGTCTGTGACGAGATAATCTACCGCATCCTTATCGAGCCGTTCTGCGATAAAAGCATCATCTGGAAAAAAGGAGGAAAACGCACATGAATCCGTATCTTATGACACCACGCATCATCAAAGAAAGTTCGGAGGGCACCACCTACTGCCCGATACAGGACGAGCTTTTCACAAACCGCCGCTCTATCGAGGTGGTCGGCGAGATTAACCGTGAATCCGTCTACTCACTGATTTTACAGCTCCGTTACCTGCACCATGCAGACCCGGAAAAAGAGATAACCATGTACATCAACAGCCCCGGCGGCTCGGTCACGGACGGGCTTGCCCTCTATGACGTGATGGCGGGAATCCCTTGCCCCATCCGTACCGTGTGCGTGGGCATGGCTGCCTCTATGGGGGCGCTGCTGTTCGCTGCCGGGAACAGGAGGGAAATGCTCCCCCATGCCGCCGTGATGATACACGACCCGCTCACAACGGGAATCAGCGGCAGCGCATTGAGTGTTGAGCAGGCCAGCAGACGGCTCATGGAGACCAGGGAGATTACCGCTTCAATCCTTGCAGATCATACCGGCCACACCATCGAAGAGGTATACGAAAAGACAAGGCAGGACAGTTATTTCAACGCAGAAGAGGCGGTTGCGTGGCGCCTTGCCGACCGCATCATCACAGGGATATAAGGAGGCGGGAACATCATGGACGATACTTACAGAATCCTCGCACATGGGCGGACGGTCAGCAAC
>BLLW01000259.1 GCA_011959285.1 Lachnospiraceae bacterium
AGGGAAAAAGGTCTGTAAATTGGGAAGATGTTAAGCATTATATTGAAACTTATGTAGGTGAGTTTTATGAAATTGCTGATACAGTTAGGGGAGGTGAGAGGTTGAGCGGGGATTTTACAACGGCAGGTGCGCTGTTTGGGATGGCTGTGGCAAAAGATTATGCCGGAAGAATTGCTAATTGAAAGCATCTGTGCTAAATTAGAAAGAAAAAACAAGGCAAAACGCGTGTTAAGCAGGTGGAGGCAGCAGTGTTCCAGATTCTTTCAGAGAATTTTTTTGTGCCGCTGGCATCGCCGAACAAAACAATATATTGGGAATGTCTGGTAAAGCTGTTTTCGGTCATGAACCACCAGCTTTCTTTTGGTGTGGAAAGAGATATCTTGGTGCAGGAGCTACAGTACTATTTTGAGCAGGATCAGGCAGCGGCGATTGTGGATGAAAGCTTTGACGGAAAGAGCAGCCGTGACAAGGCGAACTGGATGCTGCGGAGGCTGGAATATTACGGCTGGATCGAGATTGAAACGGATAAAAGCTATGTACAGAGGGCTAGTTTTAAGGAATATGCGGTCAAGATCATCAAAACGCTTTTGGAGATCGAGGAAGGAAAACAGATTGAGTATCAGGGCTATATTTATACCATATATAGCTTGGTGCGGAGCAGTACAGACAATCCCGGAATCGTACTTTTGTCTATTTTGGAAAATACCGATATGCTTATCACGGGGCTGAAAAACTTAAATTCCGGAATCAAGCGTTACATCGATGAACTTACCAAGTATAAGACGCCGGCGGAAATCATGGACGTCCTGTTCAATGACTATATCGAGAATATCGTGGATAAGGCGTATCACCGCCTTTTGACTTCGGACAATGTGTCTAAATTCAGACCGGAGATCGTGGAGCGTTTAGAGAGCAAGAGCCGCAGCAAGACCTACATCGCGAAGGCAAGCGCTGAACTGGCAGGCATCCGCGAAATCTCCGTGGAACAGGCGGAAGAACTGGTATATCAATACATACATGAGATTATAGATGCTTTTCAAAATATGGACGACATTCTGGCGGAGATCAACCAGAAGAATACCCAGTATCAGAAGGCGGCGATCAACAGGGCGAAATTCTATCTGATCGGTGGCGAGGATGTAAGGGGGCAGCTTAAAGAAATCCTGTCGGAAGTAAACGAAAAGATCAATGCGGAAGGGATGGAGCTGGGCGGCATCTATCGGATTGCTTATTTGGATGAACTGATCAAAATCTACAGTTCCAGCGTGTTGGATGAAAGATCCCTATATGTGCCCATCGAAGGGAAAAAGGAATTTAAGCCCGTGGCGCTTGCAAACGACCTGCCCGACGTAAAGCTGCGACAGGAAAAACTGCAAAAGAT
>BLLW01000260.1 GCA_011959285.1 Lachnospiraceae bacterium
ATTAGAAAATCCGCAGGAATATTTGGCGCTTACTTTTGTTCTTGATTAATGCATCTCTTAATATTTCTTTTAATTCTATCGTATATTTTTTTAGATAGCATCTATCTAATTTACACAAAAGTTCAAGTAATTCACCTTCATATCTTTGTCCACAAAAAGGATTCTCTTTAATAAAAGATATTGCCTTTAAAACTGCTAATTCTAAAAACATTTTCTGGATTAACATTCTGGTAACATCAAACAAATCTAACTGATTAAAAGTTTTATCAATTAAATTGTTATACCAATCATGCATTGGACACCTATCTTCTTTAGAAATATCAGCCAAATCAAATGATATATTATATATATATTTTACTTTTTTCTCTACATCCATTAGTTAATTTCTCCAGACAACAGAAGGAAACCATAAGGCGGTGGACTTAAGTCATCCATGCCCAGAATGCCGCCTACACCATGGTTGTGTTCCGTATGACGATGCAGTACTATTTTTCCCTCCTTGTACAGCCAGCAGATTTAGGATTGACAATCCCCAACGGTATTCTATGCATTACTCCCTTGCTATAAAGAGCTCATAATTATTTGAAATAGCCTCATTAATCATATCACATATTGATACTAAAATTTCTTTGGCTTCACTACATAACTTCTGGCTATTTATTGACTCAAATTGTTTTAATGCCATTTGCAAATCTTCAATTTTCCATGGACTTTCTTCATACCATCCCAAGTACATATTATAGTAATAGGATAAACCCGTCCATCCACTCTCATCTGGATTTATTAATCTCATTATCTGATCAAAATAACCTTCCCACATAACAAGAATTTGACTATCATCTCCCTTTCTATAAATAATTTGAATCTCTGGTTCTCCCTCGAAACCATCATAATATTTTTTATTAATATGTTCCATCTTTTCCCTTTCTACGGTGCTTGCCAATGTCCGTCTTTTAACAATTGTAATTGCTCAGCAGTTGCCGTTCCATTCCTATACGCATTGATAGCCTCCTGCCATTGATACCTTGGAATCCACATATCTCCAACTAAAATATGCTCTGTTCTAACTTGACCTGTTGGGGTACCCGGTGTAACTCGTGATATCACCCACGTATTGCCTTGTCCTTCTGGAGCGCCTGGTGTTTTAGTATGCCATCTTACTTCGTAATTTTGACCATTTTCTTCCCATTTGAAAGTTATTTGATCATATCCATTCTTTGCTTGAACTTTTACAGTTGCACTTGATGGAATCTCAATAGGTGCTTGTTCCGATAAATCAGAAATTTTGTTTTCCCAATTACTTACTGTTGTACTTCCACCCCCACTATTATCATACGCCGCCACCTGCCTAATATTTGTCACCCTCTGGT
>BLLW01000261.1 GCA_011959285.1 Lachnospiraceae bacterium
ATGATCGTCGGATTTTGTCGATATGGTTTATGCTTCATGGCGATACCTCTTTTTATGAGTAACAAGAAAATCACAGAGGACACTACCACCGCAGCACCGGCTAAGGACGCTCCCGCACTGGTGAAGAAGATTGGCCGGACTACCTACATTGTGAGGGTTCATTTCAGCAAGACCAGCAAAGAAACCATGAGCGACAAAATCAAGCGTATGCTGAAAAATGAGATACAGCAGATGTAAAAAAGCGATAACGGAAACAGGCCGGGATTCAGAAATGCGCGACGCTATGCGTCTGCTCCCGGCTTGTAAAATCAGGAGGTTTATGGTAGTATGGAGATACGAAAACGGAAGGGAAAGCAGATGGGAAGATTGACAGTGACGGAACAGATAGACCAGAAACATCAGGAAGATTTACAGAGATTAAGAGGTTTTCGCCTGCTTGATGATGACTTCCTCACAAAGTGTTTTGAGGGAGATACGGCAAGCATAGAACTGGTATTGCAGATTGTGCTGGAAAAGCCGGATTTAAAGGTGCTGGACGTTCGCACTCAGGTATTTGTGGAGAACCTGCTGAACCGTTCGGTAAGGCTGGATATTCTGGCTACGGACAGCACAGGGGCAAAACTGAATGTGGAGGTACAGCGCTCCGACAAAGGAGCCGGGAGAAAAAGGGCAAGGTACAACAGCAGCATGATGGACGCAAACCTTTTGAAGAAAGGCGAGGACTTCGACAAGCTGCCGGAAACGTGGGTAATCTTTATCACAGAGAATGACGTAATGGGAAAAGGGCTGCCGCTCTATCCGATTGAGCGGTGCTTTTTAGGAACCGGGGAAAGATTTGAGGACGGTTCGCATATACTGTATGTAAACGGCGCTTATCGTGGAGATACACCAATCGGAAAACTCATGCATGATTTTTCATGTACTAATGCGGCAGATATGTATTATACGACACTGGCAGACAGAGTTCGTTTTTTTAAGGAAAGTAAGGAGGGCATTTTAATCATGTGCAAAGTCATGGAGGATATGAGAAAAGAATCTTTACAAGAGGGCATAAAAGAAGGGGCAATAAATACTGCCAAAAGAATGTTGACAGATGGAATATTGACACTTGAAAAAATTGCGGAATATGCAGGACTTCCTCTTGACGAAGTAAAAAAATTGAAAGCAGAGCGGACAGCATAAAACAAAACCGTAGGCCGGGAATCTAAAAACAGGTTCCCGGCCTTATTTTTTGCCCTGAAACGTAAATTTTCTGTGAACTTGATTAAAAAGTCCTTTACAAAACGTCACTGGCAAGACCGCTAAATCTATCTTGATTTCATGCGGCGCACGTTTAGCCCCCCTTTGACATTAAGGAGCTGCGGG
>BLLW01000262.1 GCA_011959285.1 Lachnospiraceae bacterium
GTAGTAACAGTTCAGCCATGCGATTGACCTAACGGGTATTACACCGGCTAAAATATAGCCGGTGTGCCCATAAATAACATTTTTATATTTTCTATAATCCCCATTTTCCTTTTCTTAAGGGTTTCTATGACTGTCATAATGGAACAGTACATTTCACTGCCGCTTTCCTTGCGAAAACCTCCAGCCATTTTCTGGCGATTTTTTGCTTTCCGTAAATCTCGTTCCGAAATATTGTCATCAAAGGGCACGGAAAAATCATGCAAGAATAAAAGATGGTTATGACTGTATTTATCCATACGGTTAAGTAATGTCTTTTCCTCTTTTTTCGCATATTTATGTCTGGTCGTTTTATTTTCTGCCTCTCCTTTTCGTATCAGGGAAAAATATTTTTCTTCATATTCCCTTAGGATTGCAGGCGGAAATGATGGGAACCCCTGCCCTAGTAATTCTTTCCGTTCCCGATTCATTTCACACAGGAGCGCACTCATCTCCCCAGACCATGCATTCCCTGTTTCCTCCGTATTTTTTCGGAGATAACGCATGATGTGGACATTGCATTCTGCGTGATCCGTGCCAAAGTGGTACAATGCGGTTTCATGGTCATGGAGAAGAATCCCTGTATAGTGTTTCAAAAAATACAGTCCCTTCAGTGCTTCTATGGATTTGCCGCCCATGGCATGGTATACCACGCTGTTTTTTATGCTGAAATTCCGGATATAATTCTGTTTCCCATTTACTGTTACCACTGTGGCATCGGTTGCAACAACTTTTTGGTTCAACAGTTCGTTTTCCAAATTTGAAATGCTTGTTTGAGAAACCGACGCCAGTTTTTTGCAAAATCCATAGACGCTCCCTTCTGATAATTCGAGTTCTCCGTTACCGGCTGCATTTAAAAAAGAAGCAATCCTGTCGTTTGACATAACCCCTTCGCTATACAGGGATACAGCCAGCGCTTTTACATTTGCTCCATAGGTAACATCACTGCGGTATTCTTTTGGAATGTGTAAAACCCCTTCTTTATCTGCATAGATACGGATTTCTGTAATCATCGGTTCCACAGCTAGATCAACCACATATTTTGTGACGTATTTCTGTCCGGCTGCATTACCAATCATTTTTACTTCATGTCTGCATTTGCCGGAAGCAATTTTTACTTCTATCTCTGCTTTTGTAAGCGTTGTTCCTTTATGCCCTTTTTGTCCGCCTGCTTTACGTTTTGTTTTCTTTCTTCCGTTATAGGTATTTGCAGGTTTTCCGCCTTTTTGATCGGTAGATGGTGGAAGGGAAGTATTGGAGCTGTCATGATTGATAATACTTTTCAGACGTGCATTATCGTCTTTAAGCAGTCGGTTTTCTTGAC
>BLLW01000263.1 GCA_011959285.1 Lachnospiraceae bacterium
TTCCCTCCTGTCCACAACATATCTTCATCTGTAAAAATATTATAGACTTTTGGAGTACCTGCCACATGGTTTACCTGCTCCGCAAAACACCTTTTTACCGCATTCTGCTGTGCCTTTCTTGTTCCCTGCCATGCCGGGTATCCTGCTGCCCCTATTCCATTTACATTCATTTTTTCAAATCCTCCATTATTGCCACTTATTCAGTATTATGGCTGGGGGCGATATGCTTCCGCCCCCAGCTTCGCTGTGCCAGTCTAAATATGTAAAACCTCACTGTTCTACAGAAAACATAGCCTTCTGGATATTCTTCTGCCAATATGAACTGTCAAAGTAATTCCCGCTTTTAGGCAGATTCTTGAACATATTCATGATCATGTCATAAGTCATGGATGACGTATCCACAAACATTTCCTTCCCGTCCTTTGATTTGATTGCCGTACCGTTTGTTCCCACAAATGCAGTCGTGTTGTCATCAAGGTGCTGAATCGTTCCTGTCATTTCCGCAAACTTTTTCAGCCACGACTCTCCCGTCTCCTTACACATTTGCTTAAATTTCTCAGCATCCTCCCCTGTCATATAAGGATGTTTCCCATCCCTGACATACCATGAAAAACCTGTTACTTTGTCCGTATATTTCGGGTCCGTTGCTGCCCATTCTTCCAATGTCTTGTCGCCATACCATACCGTCAGGCCGCTGTCATTTGAAACGGTGCTTTCATCCTGCCCCATTAACGGATTCGTTGATTTAAGTGAATCGTATATATCCTGCACATTGGCATTCTGCCTTGTACTTTCAGGTGCGGATTCTTCTGCCACCTGTCTCTGCGGGTAGAACTGTCCGGCCCTGCTCCTGTTGTACTTATTCGCTGATACATTGTTCTGATAATAATTTTGTCCTATTCCATTTACGCTCATTTTTCAAATCCTCCATTGTCATCAATTATTTTAACGGCGGCCCCTCAGTCGTTCAGAGCCGCCTCTGCTCCCTCATGATAAGTCCGAGCAGTTCATCCCATCATGCAGACATACCGCCTAGCCCCCCCCCCTGTCAAACTTCATGACCAGCACCTCCCTTCGCTGAAATTACTGCAATCACTTTTTTCACTCCGCACTCCCTTTATGCGGTTCCGCCGAAATGATCTCCTCCTGCACGTTGGATTCATCCGAATCCCCGTCCAGCTCATCTTCGTCAAGCTGCGGCTCCACCGCTATCGGGTCATCATCATAGACCGCCGGACCGTCATCCTCAATCTGATGCACGGCATCCGGGGCGGGGCTTCCCTGTGTGGTGCATCCGCTGATCGTGGGAATCATCATTGCCGTAATAAGTAATGCCGATATTCTGCTGACACGCATTT
>BLLW01000264.1 GCA_011959285.1 Lachnospiraceae bacterium
GCTTTTTTTGCCTGAGAGGCGAAAGACAGATATGCGGGAGGGATATGTGGAATGCTTGGGAAATTTCAAATAGGAATCATGGGAACAGGAAATATTGCAGGGGTTATGGCAGATACTGTTAACAAGATGAAGAATGTAAAACTCTATGCGGTTGCGTCCAGGGAAAAGGTTAAGGCAGATGTTTTTGCAGGAAAATACGGATGCAAGAAAGCATACGGATCCTATGAGGAATTGGCTTCGGACAATAAGGTGGACTTGATCTATATCGCTACGCCTCATTCAGAGCATTTTGCAAACGCAAAGATGTGTATTGAGCATGGCAAGCCGGTCCTGTGCGAAAAGGCGTTCACAGCCAATGCCATGCAGGCGGAAGAACTGATCAGATTATCGGAAGAGAAAGGCGTATTCCTTGCGGAGGCGATGTGGACACGCTACATGCCCATGCTGACCACGATACGTGAAGTGATTGGAAGCGGTGTGATAGGAGAGCCGAAGACACTTACAGCGAATCTGGGGTATGCCGTCAGCCACCTTGAACGGATGAAGGACCCCAATTTGGCAGGCGGAGCGCTTTTAGATTTAAGCATCTATCCGCTGAATTTCGCGCTGATGCTGTTTGGCTACAATATAGCCAAGATTCATTCATCTTGTACCTATACAGATACCGGCGTGGATGAGCAGGACAGTATAACCCTTCAATATATAGACGGCAGGATGGCACACTTAAACAGTTCCATGGTCTCTTTAAGCGACAGGAAAGGCATCGTCTATGGAACAAAAGGTTTTATTATTGTTGAAAATATCAATAACTTCCAGAGCGTAGCCGTTTATGATTCTCTCTACAAGAAAGTTGGACTGTACAAATGCCCTAAGCAGATTTCTGGTTATGAATATGAGGTGGAGGCAAGTGTAAAGGCAATCCGCAGCCGCCAGATCGAATGCGCGGAAATGCCTCATGCCGAATCGCTCCGCGTGATGAAGATCATGGACAGTATCAGGAAGGAATGGGGAATTGTATTTCCTTTTGAAAAGGCGGAGACAGAGCCTAAATCCGTGGAGGAAAAGACAGAGCAGGAAGCTGCTGTTTTGAATGATAAGCAGAGCTTAGATAGGGAGAATCAGGAGTCGGGGAATCCGGAACTTGAAAAAGCGGGACAGATGGAAAATCAGGAATAAAAAAGAAATATCAGGAGAAAATAAAGCAAAGCGGACGATGAACCTGCTTTGCTTTTTTAATGCATTTGCTAAATGTGTTCGTTAAATGGAATAAGTATAGAAAGGTGCGGTCGTAAACATGAAAAAGGATGACGTGAAGGTGCTGCAGGAGGTTCAAAGAAATACAAAAATGGCGATGAA
>BLLW01000265.1 GCA_011959285.1 Lachnospiraceae bacterium
AACGGGCATATTAACAGGGATACCGAGGACAGCATAAAATCCCGGCTTGTTTCTGCATTGCTCAAGTTCCGCTTTGATAAACAGGAAGTATGAGAAATTGCTTTCATTTCTGAAAAAGCGGATATATAATAAAGCAACGACAAATCGAGATTTGAGGAGATACATACATGGGAACATATTCAATGGAAAAGGCAATAAAAAAATCTATAAACATTCCGCCAGTAGCTTATCCATATCAAGGCGAAGAATTTCTTACAGTTAAGAATGATATTCCTTATTGTAGTAACAATGGAGCAGAACAGACCTTTGACATATACTATCCTAAAGATTTTGAAGCATTTCAACATAAGACTGTTTTATTTGTTAATGGTGGCGGGGCAATAAAACGAAATTACAAGTCTTATCCTTGCTTTACATCTTGGGGTGAATTAGTGGCAGTAAATAATATGATTGGAATTACTTTTAATTGGCGTTCGGGCAAAAGCGAGGATATTTTTGCCATGATAGATTATTTGTTTACTCATGCTAAAGAACTGGGAATTGCTGTTAATGAAATATGTGTGTTTCCACTTTGCAGAGCTGTAAACAATACTATAAATTGCGTGATTAAATATCCACAAATCAGAAAATTAGTATTGTATTATGGAAAAATCAGTGAAAATACAAAACTTGATAAATGCGAAAATATGCAGTTTTTAATTGCATTAGGAAATCTTGATAAAATATATGCTGCTTCATGTAATAATTGGTTTTTAGAAAATGCCCCAAAATATAATTATACGGCTGAACTCTTGATACACCCCAAAGGTGTTCATGGTTTTGACTATGCTAATGATGATGAATATACAAGGGACATTATCAAAAAAACATTGGAATTTATCAAGAATTAGCACTTATTATAGGCAAGTAAAAATCGGTGTTTGAAAGGAGGTTGTTTCATGAGAGAAAGGAACGCTTTGACAAGTGTAGGAATTGCTATATATATCAGTATGTCTGGAATTGATAGATTTATTTATCATATTCCAGATATGGTTTATATTCCTGCGGCTATTCTCGGCATTGCTCTTATTTTGATCGGATTTTTCAAGAATAGGAGCGAGAGATAACTTCCCATTTGTCGAGAATCCAAGTATAAAAACAAATCGGAATTTGAGGAAAAGAAAGAATGGAAGATAAAAAGATATTACTTGATAATATTGACAAAATTCATACAACTGAAATGGGAGTTGATAGAATTAGAAGAAACCTAAAAATAGATACAGTAGATGTTGTTGAGTATTGCAAAAATAAGGTGTTGGATAAAAATTGCAATATATACAAACAGGGTAAAAATTGGTATTGCGAAGTTGAAAATAT
>BLLW01000266.1 GCA_011959285.1 Lachnospiraceae bacterium
CTGTGGAAGAAGACGGGACAGGATCAAAGCCCTGTTCCGTGAACCGGATGGTTTTGTCCTGATCTATAAACGGCTGTCTGTCCGGGGCGGCTATCAATGGCCAAGGAAGCAGTCGGAAGTCCGGAATCTTTCCTGGCGGGAGTTCGACTGGCTGATGTCAGGAATTGATACCGACCAGCCAAAAGCACTTAAAACAGAGTAAAAAAGTATCTGGATCCCGGCAAAAATCCTGCACAGAAAAATGTCTGATTTCCTTATAAATTCAGAGTTTTTCAGCCCTTGTTTTCCTTTAGGAATGGAGGTATTTCTGGTATAATAAAGATATCAAATCCAAGGAGAGAACGATGGCTTCCAGTGCAAAAGACATCCAGCTGCGAGAGCTGAAGGACACTATAACACAGCTGAAAACAATGGTCTCGGAGCAGACGGAACTGATCAGATCTCTCCGTCTTGTTATTGACGAAAAAAACAGCCACGAAAAGGCCCTTCAGGAACAGGTAGACTATCTGACCAAAAAGCTTTTCGGTTCCTCCAGCGAAAGAAGGAGCGATGACATTCCAGGACAGCAGCACCTTTTTGATGAAGCGGAAGTGGAACAGGATCCTTCCCTGCTGGAAGAAGAGACCGTGGTCCGGGAGCATACCCGCAAAAAGAAAGCAGCCCATGAGGAGCTTTTTAAAGGCTTGAAGGTTGAAAAAGCAGTCATCCCTCTTCCGGAAGAAGATCAGGCCTGCACGGTCTGCGGTACGCAGATGGTTCTGATCGGCGAAGAGTATGTACGCCGTGAGCTGGAATTCATTCCGGCCACATGCAAAGTGATCAGATACTACAGCCAGAGCTATGGATGTCCGTCCTGTAAGGAAGGATTGGGAGACACGGAAAGACCTGTGATTGCAAAGTCCCAGGTTCCGAAGGCTCTGGCAGGAAAAGGCCCGGCGACCGCATCTGCCGTTGCATGGACAATGTATCAGAAGTACGCCAACGGACTTCCCCTTTATCGTCAGGAGAAAGACTGGAAGCAGTATGGTGCCCAGATCAGCAGGACGACGCTTGCCAACTGGATTATCTACTGCTCCCGGAATTACTTTCAGCCAATGTATGATTATTTCCACCGGGAACTGCTGAAGCGCAGCTTCGCAATGGCAGATGAGACCAGAGTCCAGGTATTAAAGGAAGAAGATCGCCGGGCACAGACGCAATCCTTCATGTGGCTGTTCCGCAGCGGCGAAGACGGTCTTCCAGCCATTATCTTATATGGCTATTCTCCAACCAGGAGTGGCAGCCATGCAAAGGAGTTTCTGGAAGGCTATCACGGATATCTGGAAACGGATGGTTATCAGGGCTACAACAGC
>BLLW01000267.1 GCA_011959285.1 Lachnospiraceae bacterium
GCTCGCAAAGCGTGGCGGCGTTCGTTAGATATACGGCGGCGGAAATGAATCGCTTTTTACCATCAATAAACTACTTAATTGGATAGGGTGGTAGTTTTGGAGGCGATGGTAAAGCCGTTTTGGTTGTCGGCGGGGTAAAGGTGAAAGGTTACGGTGCCTGCGTTGGTCTGGTCTTCAAAGTCTACGGTGAAAGTGGCAAGGGCGGAGGTGTCAAAGCTCTCTTCATAGGCGGTGAAGTCGGAAAAATGGTACTGAAAGGCAGGAAAATCAGAGACACCGATGTAGTAATAGCCGTCCCGGAAGAAACAGGAAGTCTGTCCGGCAGGCATGTCTTCAAAGGTGGGTTTGAAATCTGGGAAATCGACGCCCAGCGTAAGTCTGGCATAGGCCTGTACGTCTTCAAGGCTCACTTTTACTGCGGTTTCGTCAAAGCCTAAATCTTCCCGAGGAATCTGGACCATTTCAAAGTCTTCGGGGGAAGCACCGGTGTAGGAGTAGAACAGGAAATTCCACCAGAATTCATCATCCATGGAGGCTGCCCCTTCAAAATCCACCAGAACCCGACACATGTCTGTCAGAAAAGCTTTTCCGGTGTCGGTAAGCGTAAAATGGGAAAGGTCTTCTTCAGTCTGGCGGGAGGCTTTAAAGAATGCGCCATCAAAGGGAATGTATAAAGTATTTTCATCTGCAACATAGAAGGTACTGCCAAATTCGGCAGAGTTGCTTATGGAAACGCTGACGATTGAATCGGCAGCGATATTCAAATATTCAAAGGTGACTTGATTCTGATAGCTGTCGGCGAAATCTTCTTTGGTAATGACAGATTCGGTGTATATGGGGTCTTCTAGTGCGATGTTTTCTGATTGAAATGAATCGTCTAAATAGGTGAGGGGCAGGTAGATATAGCCTTCCATGTCGTCCGTGCTGAGGGCTGTGATGCCGGGAGCAAGAAAATCGACAATCTTCCAATACCCATAATAGGACTTGGATGTGGAAGTGGTTGGAGGTTGGTTCTGGCTGTCTTCTTGTTTGGGGGGCTGAGGCTCTGTTTCCTCTGACGCAGAGGAAGCGGACTGTGCGCCATTCGTATTTGTGTCGGCGGCGGATATAGGGGTAACATTGAGTTCAGGGACAGATAGGTCGGGGGAATCGGTTTTGCAGCCGGTCAGACTTAAACTTGCTATGAGAGATAGTAATAAATAGTTTTTTTTCATCTACTTTATGCTCCTTGTTTTTTAAAATTTACAAGTGTATTATATCAGATGAAGGGAGGAGTTGTTTTTTTATTTTATAAATTTTTGAAATTCTTCTCCACATGCAATGTTTATTTATAATT
>BLLW01000268.1 GCA_011959285.1 Lachnospiraceae bacterium
GCCAGAGTGGTTTATAGCTGATGTGCATATTGTTTTCCTGCCTTTCTATCCATACCACCGGGGCGGCTGCCCCGGCAGGAACTTTTCTCTTATTATAGCACCAATCTTGTGAAATCACAATTTATTCTTGTATCCTGCCGCTGATACCGTCTGGATTGGCTTTCCCTTTCTTTTTGTTCCCTTTAATTAGCCATGAACTGCTTGATCCCCTGACTTTTTGCACCTGGGTTATCATTCCCGTAACCCTCAAGCAGGTTGATGACGCCCCATACTGCAAGACCAGCCCCAAGAGCAACTACCAGTGTCTGCAAAATTGTGATTGCTGAAGTAAAAAATGCCATATAACTACCTCTCTTTCTGCCGCTATGCGGCTTGATAAATTGATGGTTTTCTTTTTTCCAAAATGAACTGACCGGATTTTTCACTGTCCCGTCCATGTTCCGGGTAAAAAAACAGCAGCCATTCTCTGACTGCCGCAAAAAAAGCCGCTGATAATCTGCGGCTGCTTCCATGCTGTAATATTTTACATCATGCTATATTCAGTTTTTAAAATGCATTCCTATCAGGCGCAAATGGACGCACCTGTTTTCTTTATCCTTCCACCTCCCCTGCATGATAAATACTGCCATAGTCTTTTCTCCCCTGTCACTGCCCCTCTATCCCTAAATGCTGGTATTCCCCTGCCAGCTCCATAAGTTCATTCCCTAACGGATCATCATAATCCCATGAATCGGAAATCCCCCTTGGATAATAAGGATGAAACCCCCGGCTGCCGCATTTCAAACGCATAATCTTTAGTTCTTTCAGAATAAATTCCAGATGTTTTTCCTCATAACTGCCATTTACCGTCCGGCATTTCTGACGTTCTTCCTCTACAAGCCCATAAACATAGTCTAAATGTATGATAAAATCCTCTTTTCCCATAGCTCCATTATCCCTGTATCAATACGCTTTCCCAAACAACAACTATCTTCGCAGTACTCCATCAATATATTCAAGAATTTCCTGCTCCGATATGTCATATGGCATAGGATCAACGTCTTCAAAACAGCCATTTTCCGCATAAGAACGGTTATCCGTCCATTCCAGCACCCAGAAGTCTTTCAATGTTGTCACTTTGAAAAATTCTCCGTAAAGCGTCCAGCAGTTACCTGAAGGTGCCAGTTCCACCCTCTCTGCCCCCAGCTCATAAAATCTGTTTTCAACGATTGCCCTGATTTGTTCCCTGTTCATTTTTACCCCAATCCAATTTTCCCTTTACAGAGTAACTTTAGCATATGGAAAATCACTTTTCTACCCTATTGTGTTTGCATAATTCTATCTGCCG
>BLLW01000269.1 GCA_011959285.1 Lachnospiraceae bacterium
ATCCCGCCGCCCTGTCTGTTATCGCTCCATATCCTGCTTTCTGTGGGGCTGTTGTTCCCGCTGTTCCTGCCGCAAGATACTGTAAACGCTCTTTCTGATTTTCTCTGCTTCTTTCACTTCCTCTTTTAATGCAAGATACCGCTGATTGAGCCTTTTCCTCTCGGCTGTCAGCTTGGTGTATTCTTCTTTCCATGTCTTTGTCGGGATTGTGGTCTTGCCGTTCATCACGCCTTTGAGATAATCTTTTGCCGTTGTGAATAGGATTTGCTCGGATTCGGTCAGCGGCTTCTTTCCCTTGTACTTGAAATAAATGTCGGCTTGCTCTAAGTGCTTTTTCAGAGTGGCAAGCCGCCGTTCAACGGGTTTCAGTTTCCCTTGAATATCCAGTTGTTCCCCTATCATGGACTTGAATTTTTCATCAAGCCCAGTCATATCCATGATGTTATTGGCTTGCAGGAAATTCAGCATATTTGCCGCGTCTTTGAGGTTATACAGCGATTGGGAATATCCCGGTTTCCCCGCCTGTGCCTTGCGTGACAGTATACCTTGAATGTAGTCGGCAAGGGTGGGCGGCTCGGTGTTCTCGGCTTCTTCCTTTAACCAGTTTTGCAGTTTGGAGATACGCGCCTTTAACTGCCGCAAACGCTTATTTGTTACCTCGATTTCGCGGTTGAGGTCGCCGCGCTCGGTGCAGATGCCACGCTTCTCCATAGCGGAAGCGGCAACGCCTAAATGGACGGTTGGTATCTGGTCTATCCCTTGCCGCTCATAACTGCGGTGGTCGATACGCTCCGCGTGTCCGTTCTGCTCCAAACACTGGTTGCAGAGTTCCGCCCATGCCGCTCTCCATTCCTCGGCTTTGGTCTGCTCGTTCCAGTCGGTAGCGGAAATGGACTTGCATTTGTACTGCCGCTTTTTCGGGTCATAGATTTTATTCCCGTCTTTGTCAAGAATGTACTCTTTTTTCTGCTTTGCTCCCCACTCGCCGCCCTCGGCAAAAGGGCGCATTGTCAGCATGATATGGGCGTGGGGGTTGCCGCCGCCTGTGTCGTGCAGGCATACATCGGCGCACATTCCCGCCGCCACAAAATGCCGTTTCACATACTCCCGGACAAGGGAAATGCTTTGCTCCCTTGTCAGTTCGCGGGGTAAGGCAATCTCAATCTCCCGCGCAAGTTGGGCGTTTTTCGCTTTCTCGATTTTCTCCACTTCATTCCATAAAACCGCCCTGTCCGCATATTCGGCGGGGGCGTGGTCGGGAAGTAAAATCTCCGTATGGACGACACCGCCCTTGTGGGTGTAGTCGTGGGTCATTCCGTCAAACTC
>BLLW01000270.1 GCA_011959285.1 Lachnospiraceae bacterium
TAAAAATTCCGGGTATTCCTCAAAGAAAAGGAAGGTAAATCCCAGCTCTTTTGCCTGTTTAAAGTACTTATTGATGGGATGGTCGCCCAGCCCGCTGTCCCTGTATGCGAAAACCACATGGTGCGCCTCAAACCCTTTTCTTCCCTCTCTTGCAGACAATTCCGTGTAGAGATACTCAAGGAGCTGCCCGCTGCTCTTTTCATCACAGCCAATATTCCTTCTTCCCAGCCCCTCATTGTTCACATTCTGCAGCCACCTCACCCATTGAAAATAGGGGATATCCTCCTCATGGATAAAAAGGCTGAACTTCACTTCATTGAAATAATGGGAAATGGACAAGGTCATCATAAGATTTTTCAGCATCTGGTAGAGCCTGCCCCGCTCCCCCACGATGCCCACCGCACTTTTATCCTTTAACTCCAGCATCACAGGCATATTTTCAGCATATCGATACTTGTCATGAATCATCTCGGGATAGTCCATCAACGGGTCTTCCACGTCTACATATTCCTGCTTTTTGAAATCCACCTGATTTTCTGCTCCCACCTTACCGGTTCCCATATAACAGGACAAAAAATCTCCGTCCTCCGGGCGCCTTTCAAACAACCTGGCATCGAAATCGCTGACAAAGGATAGCTGTTCCGCCAAAGAAGGACACTTCTGCCTTGCAATCCTTTGCTCTTTTTCCCGGAGACGGATGATTTTTTCCTCAGAACCTGCAATATATTGATTGTACTTTTCTACTCTGTTTTTCATGCGAAGCAAATACTCTTTGCCCTGATGCTTATAATTCCATACCGCCATCACGCCGCTGACCAGCATCATTCCCGCGCTGTAGACCGCATAAATAGCGCTCCTGCCCATAAACAGGCGCATGACCATCATGAACATCATGGAGACCATCACCGGCATGATCGTCATCACCAGATTCTTACCGGGATTTCCGGTAAACTCCTTGGGCGGCAGCACCTCGATCTTCTCGGAGGGCATCTCATACATCTGCCGCACGCTCCTTATAAAGACCGGATAGGTCATATGATTCTTTGCGGTATGTACCACTTCCGCAAACAGACCGGTGCTCACCGGCATCTGCTCCGAAAAATAAAGCCAACCATCACAAAAATAAAAGCTGTGTCCATTCACGGAACAGAAGTCATGATTGTGAATCTGGATCTTTTCCTGCCTCACCTGACAGCCGTTTAAAGATACCCCCAGAAAACTTCCTTTAAGCTCGGCTTCGTATCCTTCCCCGCTCTGCGAAAGGATCACCTCCGTGTCCTTCACCGCAGGGTCCAGAATACGGATGGTGCT
>BLLW01000271.1 GCA_011959285.1 Lachnospiraceae bacterium
GGGTCAGCAGTATGATCAGGAGGCGAATCAGTATTATTTAAGGGCGAGATACTATAATCCATTAATTGGAAGATTCACACAAGAGGATACTTACAGGGGAGATGGGCTGAATCTGTATGCTTATTGTGGGAATAATCCTGTAATGTACTATGACCCAAGTGGATATAATGGGATTGGAGATTGTCCTTCTTCTAATCAAGCGAATCATGATGAGCAGAAGGCGGCTAATGAGAGTGACTCGATAGTTGATAGCAGCCAGGGAGATAAAAAGGTGCCTAATCCAAATGGAAAAAGAGGTGGACAGGCACATCAGGACACTACAGCAGCAATACAGCCGAGCAGAGATGGAGGGGAATTGAATTATGAGGTCAAATACGATACACCAGAAGGAAATAAGAGTTGTAGATATGCAGATGCAGTTGAAATTTCAGATGGTGAAATTTCAAGTATTCATCAAGTTGGTAAAGTAAACCAGAATGGTCTGCCTGTGGCAAGAGAATCACGTGCAATAGAAGATATTATGTCATCACCAGACTATAATGGAGCACCAATTTACTTTTGGCCGTATAATTCTGATATGGGACCAATTATTTATCAGTATTAAGGAAGAGGGGGTATTTATGGGAAGACAAATCAATTTTTATATGAATAAAAGTATTCAAAAAGCATTTATAGATTATTTATTTCAAAATAATTTTTTGCTTTTTGATAAAAAAGCAACATATATAGACAAAGTTATTTCAGATAATATCTCTAGTTTGTATCTGTATAAATATAATTATGGGAATATAATTATGCGTCAAGATAATACAAAGAGTATTGATAGTTTGAAGAGTCCTGTAATACAATTGAATAAAACAATAATAAAAGAAAATGAGAAAAAGATTCTGCGAGGAAGATTGTGGTTGTCACATCAATATTATGATGATGAGGGAATGATGATAAAAAAGGAGGAATCACTTTTAAAAGATTACCAGTTATTAGTTAGATGGGTTAAAAAAAACGTACCATATCAAAAAATTAGAAAAGGAAATTGTTATGTTAATGAGTATGTAAATGATGAAATAATTGATTTGCAAAATGAAGGTTTTGTTTTAACTTTATAATTTTTATAAGAGCGTCAGGTACACATTGTTGGACATGCAAACCACACATTGATTTCGTCGGATTTGTCTTTCTGACCGTACAGTGTTTGTAATGTGGTGGAGCAGTCAGACATTGGAGAGTATCTGTACAATGAAAATGGAAGTCTGGTAAGCGAGAAGGAAGGAGGAAAGACAGCCAGCTACCAGTATGACCTGCTGAACCGCC
>BLLW01000272.1 GCA_011959285.1 Lachnospiraceae bacterium
CGCAGATGTTGGAAGCCATGAATCAATGGTGCGAATATCAGCTTGCGGATTTGGAAGATTATGAAGAACGTGCGGGTGTGTGCAATATACCAATAGAAGATATAAGAAAAGATGTATTGGCGATTGTTCTAAAAGATACATTAGAGGTGGCTCGCGATAAAGCTATGGCAAAGTATAAACATGGCACATTGCCTGAATTTTTCTTCTCGAAAAAGGGACATGGCACTTTAAGCCGCAAAGCATATATTCAAGAAGTCGGAGGAAGACCTGTAACTAATTTTTGGTCTTTTGAAGAAACAGGACATACAGATGAAGCATCAAGGATGCTTAAGACAATATTTGGAGGAACTGCTGTTTTTGATACGCCAAAGCCTTCCCGTTTAATTGAACGCATTTTGCATATAGGAAGCGATAAAAATGCGCTTGTTTTGGATTCTTTTGCTGGTTCCGGTACGACAGCACAAGCAGTCTTTAACATGAACAGGACCGATGGAGGTAATCGTAAGTTTATTCTTATTGAGATGATGGATTATGCAAATAGTATAACAGCAGAGCGCGTGAAACGAGTTATAAAAGGATATGGCGAAGAAAAAAAGAAAGTAGAAGGAACAGGCGGTAATTTCAGCTTTTATGAATTGGGAGAAAAGTTGCTTTTGGATAATGGAATGCTCAATCCCGATATTGACCTGGAAAAAATAAGGGAATATGTCTGGTATACAGAAACAAGGACAGAATATGCACCGACTCAGAGTGATGATACAAAATATTACCTATCCAAATGCAATGACACAGCATATTATTTCTATTACGAAAAAGAAATGATAACTAATTTAGATCATGATTTTTTAACGCAAATAAAAACGAAAGCGGATCATTATGTGGTTTATGCAGATTTATGTGCTATTTCAGAAAAAAAATTGCAGGAATATAATATCACTTTTAAAAAAATACCAAGGGATATTGTGAGACTGTAGGAGACAGTATTATGGAATTGAAAAGTTACCAAAAAGTTGTTTTAAATGATTTGTGTAGGTTTTTAGCATTATTAACAGAAAAACAGAATATAAAGCGGGCGTATAATGCCTTTTGGGAAGAAAAGGGTGTTCCAGTAGGTGAGATGGGGATACCGCCTTACAATATGATTTTGCAAGGCGTACCGCATGTGTGTTTTAAGGTACCTACAGGTGGCGGAAAGACATTTCTTGCAGCAAGTTCAATTAAGTCTATTTTTGACTCTATGCTCCATATCCATCCAATGGCGGTTGTGTGGCTTGTACCATCAGACGCAATTTTAAATCAGACGGTTGCC
>BLLW01000273.1 GCA_011959285.1 Lachnospiraceae bacterium
ACAATAAATCATTTTACTCTCCCTCTTCCACCAAATATTTATATCTATTTTAAAATAAGAATCCCAAAATGTCCATAAAAATATTTTTCAGGGTAAATAACAGGCAAACTTAATAATTGAAAATCATTTTGAGAAGTGATACTATAATAAAAAAATTGGTAAGGAGAATAAAACAATGAAGTATTTGAAAAAAACGGGCTGGTTTATCGTCGCCATGCTGCCGGCATTGCTTTCCTTTCTGTTACAGATTGGGATGGGCGTTTTGGTATTAGTTGTCTATATGGTAAATGAACTATCCCACCAGCAAGGAACGCTTTCTACCGATGAAATACTTAATCTTGCTGCAAACAGCTATGTGGAAAATGCAATGTACCCTATCTTTTTCTATCACATATTGGGCATATTGGTGTTTGGTATTTGGTACTGCCTTGCATATGGCAGAAAGAAACGCCCCACTGGTACGGAACAGCCGACGGTGAGCAAAGCGGCAATCATCATCTGGCTTGGCTTATGCATCCAAATATTTACATCCTGCGCGCTAAGTCTTATTCAGGCAATTGCCCCAAGCTTACTTAAAAATTATATAGAACTGATGGAAGCAGCCGGTATCGGCGAAACCAATCTGATTACAATTATTTCTGTCGTTGTTCTTGCACCGATTGGCGAAGAACTTTTGTGTCGGGGAATCATTTTCAGACTGGCGGGCAAAGTAAGCAGTAAATTCTGGATTGCCAATATCGTTCAGGCATTCGCCTTTGGTCTGATACATGCAAATCTTGTTCAGGGAACCTACGCCTTCTTTATGGGGCTTGCATTAGGATACATATATGGAAAGTATCGCCGCATCTGGCTTTGCATGCTGCTGCACGCATCCATCAATGGATCATCCATACTTCTTGAATCCTATTTTAATCTGTACCCTGAAAAATATGATATTCCTATCATGGCGGCTCATTTCGTTGTTTCGCTGCTATTTATGTTCGTATGCTTTAAACTTTTAGGGAAACGGAAGCCTGTCGCTGAAGAAGCTTAAACAACAAGCGATGCGCCTTAACGCCCTTATGATAATATAGCAAAATGCCCCAGACCATTAAAGTCTGAGGCATTTTCATTACTATAAGCTGACTCTCGATACGTCACAGTGTTTGTTACAATTTAGAACTTGCCTTCCTTAGCAGCTTCCTCGATGGAAACAGCAACCGCTACGGTAGCGCCTACCATCGGGTTATTACCCATTCCAATCAGTCCCATCATTTCAACGTGAGCTGGTACGGAAGAAGAACCTGCGAACTGTGCATCTGAGTGC
>BLLW01000274.1 GCA_011959285.1 Lachnospiraceae bacterium
CAAGCCGGCACCTGCTTTAGCGCCGCAGCATGAATCACATAATCCACACCTTCAAAAGCTCTTCTCAATCGCTCTTTATCCCTCACGTCGCCAATGAAAAATCTGAGCTTGTCCTTATACTCTTTAAACTCATTTTCCATGATGAACTGTTTGAACTCATCCCTGGAATAAATGATGATCTTCTTCGGATCGTAGTTGGTGAGTACATACTTGGTGAAACACTTGCCAAAAGAACCTGTTCCGCCGGTTATAAGAATTGTTTTATTGTCTAATAACATGAAAACTCCTCCACTGATTTTGTGATTTGGTTCGCTCTTTCCGAACATCATACCATAAATCGGAGATTACAGCAAATTTTTCCTTAATGAATTAATCAAAGGCGTATTTTCCTCTACGCTGCCTCATTATCATACTTCATCCCGCGAAAGCACAATACATACTATACCGCATAAGATACCGGCTGCCACATAGACAATCCAGGTAATCTCCCACGAATTAGTGCTAAAACTCCACCACAAGAAGACAATCGTTGCTATCAGCATGATACATCCGCAGATTTTAGAAGCAAGCAGGTCTCTTTTCCTTTTCTCAAGAGACGGATTGGCTTCTTTATTGTATTCCACAATGTCATACTTCGTTTTCTGCAAACCGCCATAGACAAGAAGGGATGCGGCAGCTGTAATCACCAACATAAATATTCCATATAAGAAGCCTTCCATTCTCTCTTCCTGCACCGCATCAAGCATCTGCCCTTCCAAGTATTCGTCCATGACCATCACAAAAAGCACCCCAATTAAAATCATGCCTACGCCCACTGCGATTCTTATAATAAATGCCCTATATGCATGCTCCTTTTCCTCTTCTGTATAAAAATCCTCGATCTGGGGATGTTTCTTAGAAAACCGGTCATTCTGCATCCCCATGACGATAAAGATGAGCACTGCCACAATCAGAAAAATAAAGAACACTGCTGTGCAGAGCATTTCATCCAATCCCACGCCGGTTAAAAGCAGCATTACGCTGACGCCAAACAAAACAAGCCCTACACCAGCCGTCATCCATTTGGAGAACTGATTTTTGAAGGCATCGTATCCATGTATGTCCTGCGCAAATTCTTTGCTGATGTCTCCTTGCATCATTGTGTCCAGATTGCATTGAAACATACTGCATATTTGAAGCAGCTTTTCCATTTCGGGATAACTTTGACCCGATTCCCATTTAGATACAGACTGCCTTGAAACCTCTAACTGTTCTGCAAGCTGTTCCTGAGTGATATTTTTCTCTTTTCTCAAATACTGTAAATTT
>BLLW01000275.1 GCA_011959285.1 Lachnospiraceae bacterium
AGGAATGGTGTTAGTATATAAGTGTGGACAGAAAAAGTTGAACAACCTATACTATCAAGTGAAAGAGCAAAGGAGACGTTCAACATGGCGAAAAACCAAAAATCTTACACTCCGGAATTTAAACAACAGATTGTGGATCTGTATAATGCCGGAGGAACCTCGTATCCACAACTGGAACGTGAATATGGCGTAAATCGGAGTACAATTAGCGGCTGGGTAAAGCAGCTTTCCCCTATCAAGGTATCAGATGGGGAAACGGTATCCCTCAAGGAGTATAAGGCTCTCCAGAAAGAAATCCAGCGCCTTAAGATCGAGAACGAAATATTAAAAAAAGCGACCGCCATATTCGCGAAAGAACAATAGCCGAGATTGTGACTTTTATCCAAGACAACCTAAACCATTACACGGTATCCCAGCTTTGCAGTGCTTTGAAATTTCCAAGGAGTACTTATTACAAAGCTTTGATCAGTGTACCCTCAGACAGACAGGAGGAATATGAAGAATTCAGCCATAAAGTGAAACAGGCTTACGATGATTCAAAACGGAGGTATGGCGCCGTCAAAATATGCCATACCCTCAATGACAATGGGACACCCTGCAGCGTAAAGCGTGTCCAGAGGCATATGGCAGAACAAGGGCTGAGGTCTGTAGTTGTAAAAAAGTATAACCACAATGCAAACCATGGGGCTGTCCCTGATGATAAGGTAAATATCTTGGGACGTGATTTTGAAGCAGAAACCATCAATCAGAAATGGTGTACGGATATCACCTATATCCATGTGCTGAAAGAAGGATGGACCTATCTGGCTTCCGTAATGGACCTGTGCAGCCGCAAGATTATCGGATATGCCTATGGGACATCCATGACAGCGGAGCTGGCAGTGGAAGCGGTAAAGAATGCCTGCCTGAATGTCAGAGACACGCAGGGAATCATTCTCCACAGTGATCTGGGCAGTCAGTACACAAGCCAGGCATTTGAGAGTTATCTGGGCAGCCATGGAATGATCCATTCATTCAGCCGTAAAGGGAATCCCTATGACAATGCCTGCATAGAATCCTTTCATTCCGTATTGAAAAAGGAAGAGATCCATCTTCACACATATCAGGATTCCAGAGAAGCCCGAAGGGCAATTTTTGAATACATAGAGGGCTGGTATAACCGAAAAAGGATTCACAGTGCCATCGGCTATATGACACCCCAGCAAAAGGAGGATGAGGAATTAAAAAAATCAGCATGAACTTTCAACTTTTTGTGTCCAAAGTATTGACATAGGTCCAC
>BLLW01000276.1 GCA_011959285.1 Lachnospiraceae bacterium
TCATCAAATTAATCCTCCAAATAATCTTATTGCTCCCAATAACGCTTTTCTGCTGAAATCAAATCGAGAAAACTCACATATTTTGCCTTCCAGCCTACTAGTACATAGTCTTCATATGAAGCAGGCTCTACATACATAGAATAAAATGTTTTTTCTTCCCTCTTATCCCTAGTAGGTGCCCTTGTAACATAGGCAATTCTATTGATAATCCAATTCATTTTTTATATGATTTACTTCGTTTGGTGTTAATTGACATAGACATATTTCTACGATACTGCCCAAATTCGATAAACCAACATATAACCTATCCATTTTGGCATATTTAAAGACCTTTTCTTCAGAAATTGCAATTCTCACCCCATCTTCATGCACATATGTTTTAAAATAGCAACAAATATTTTTCAATTCATCGCTTACCTTTAAATCTCCTGTTTCATAAACACCAATTTTCAATTTGCTATCACATACATCATATTCTTTACACAATAATAATGTAATTCTCTTTATAAATCCACTTGTTATTCCTACAGCAATTTCTAAAAGAGAGGTTTTATCTTTCAAATATGACAAGTTTTTAATAGGTTCATCCTTCCTATCAATCAGCACTTTCAAAGGAATATATTCTTCCAAACTGATTGATGTTTTTACTATTTGATTTTCTATAATATTTTCCATAGTTTTCTACTTTTAACCAACCATTAAATTGTGCATGCCTTATTGCAATTCTTCTGCATTTATTTATCAATCTTCATTGATTATACTCCTCTGTTATATGGCATTCTATCATAATTCCTAGCTCATTTACTTGTCGTTGCACCTGCCCTAAGAAGTTCATAGCTTTTGCTGTTGGTTCATACTTAAAATGAATTTCTAAAATAGCATATTCAATTAGCATATTTGGGTAAATCTGATTATACTGATGTTCTTCGCAGAAAACAATATAAGCATTTATTTTTTCTTGCAGTACCAATAAATGGTTATATTCATTATTCCAATCAAGATGGTCAGATATTAACAATCGTATTCCTTTTCCATCTTGATCTAATGCCATACCATCTACAGTCTCTCTCTCTAAAACCGACATACTTCCTCCTTACGTTTATTATGGTCTGATTATATTTATTAGCGTTCCTGCTGGAATCTGATATCCACCTGTAAAAATACCTTTTCCGTTTCCAACAACAGCTCCTCCTCCAGTCTCCGGATATTCCCTCCGCACCATCTCCAGCATTTCTTC
>BLLW01000277.1 GCA_011959285.1 Lachnospiraceae bacterium
AAATAACTGGAAGGTTACACTGCTGTCTTATGATGAGCTGGAACGTGACAGCGCCTTTAGTGACTTAAGATACCGCCTGATGAAGGGGGATATGATTACGGAGGGCTCTGGGAAAGGGGCTGTGATCAATTTTGCGCTGGCGGATGCAAATGGCCTTGAAATAGGGGATGAGATGGAAGTCGGGACAGAAACAGGGAGTGTGATCAATGTAAAGATCATAGGTGTTTTTGTTGCGGGAAGCGAGAGAAACCAGATGGATACCCTGCCGGCGGTAAACCGTATCGAAAACCAGATTTTTATTGACAATGAATCCTATACGGGGCTGTCTGATAATGCGGGTTACCGTAAGATAGCGGTATATACCAAAAAACCGGATCAGATAGATGTTCTGGTACAGGAATTAAAAGATTTTTTGGGCAGCAGAGTGGAGATCACCACTGCTGATATATTATATCGTCAGCTGGAGGTGCCGCTGAACAGGATAGTCCGTGTGATGAAACTTATGCTGGTATTCACGCTGGCTGCAGGGGTGACAATTACTTCAATATTACTCTGTATGTGGATGAGGTCGAGAAAAAGGGAAATTGCTGTTTTTATCAGTATGGGAAAAAAGAAAACGGATATTCTCATGCAGGTTTTTATGGAAACGGCAGCCGTTTTTTGTTTGTCTGTATTTGGCGCCTGTGTAATAGGAAGTGGGATGGCAGGAATTATGAAGGAACTGCTCATGGAAGAAAATACGGCAGTTCTCCTGTCAGTTTCCTTACAGGCAGGGGATATTGCAGCAATGTTCTTTGCAGGAGGCTGTATAGCGGTTATTGCTGTCTGTATTTCATTGCTGCCCATTTTAAGGGCAAACCCAAAAGACATTTTATCAAAAATGGAGGGATAGTAAATGAGAGGTTTTAGTTTGGCATGGCGTTCTGTTATCAGAAAACCTGTAAAAAGCATCCTGCTGTTTGTAACTGTATTTACCATCAGCCTGCTACTGTTGGCTGGAATGAGCAGTGGAAAAGCAACTGTTCAGATGCAGGATAATACAAGGCAGGCAGTCGGGGCAGGGCTTCTGCTGGAAGAAAATGAGGCAGACCGGCATCGGAGGATTGATGAGTTATCAAGGCAGCTTGATCATAAGGAAGGCAGCCTGGGCGGATACCATCAGGAAAAAATTACAATAAACGGAGTAGAAAGCTGGAGAACATGGACGGATAATTCTTTTGAAACCCTGTTAGTG
>BLLW01000278.1 GCA_011959285.1 Lachnospiraceae bacterium
ATTGTACATGATCCGGATGTGAAGCATTATTCCGATGTGGAAGAAGCTCTCCGGGAGTTAAAAAGATGAAGCGTGATATTGTTTGGACCACAAAATTCAAAAAAGATTACAAATTGGCAATTAAGCGAAACCTGAACATTGACCTGCTGGATGATATTATCCGAAGCTTGTCGCGGGGCGAGGTACTGCCGGATAAAAACAAAGACCATGAATTGACCGGTGAATGGTCTGGCCACAGGGAATGTCACATCCAGCCGGACTGGTTACTTATTTACCGGATTGAGGATGATATACTAGTACTGACACTGTCCCGCACCGGAACACACAGTGATTTGTTCGGTAAATGATTACCGCGAAGGTCAACATGCTCCACAGCTTGCTGCGGGGTTTTTGACTAAAAGAAATGAGGAAACACATGATAAAAGCAAATCTGCATAAGTGCATCATACACCGCTGTTCATGGGTAAATATGGATAATCCGCTTTATGTAAAATACCATGATACGGAATGGGGCATTCCTGAGCATAGCGATAAGAAATTATTTGAAATGCTGATTCTGGAATGTTTTCAGGCAGGCTTATCGTGGGAGTGTATTTTGAATAAGCGGGAAGGATTCAGGCAGGCTTTTGATGATTTCGATGCAGAAAAAATAAGCTGCTATGATGAAGAAAAGTGTCTTCAATTGATGGCTAATCCCAGTATTATCCGTAACAAGCTTAAAATACACGCCTGTGTAACAAACAGCCGTATCTTTATGGAGATTCAAAAAGAATACGGTTCCTTTGACGCTTATATTTGGGGTTTTACAGATGGAAAAATTATTTTTGAGAGCAGCGATATCCGTTCAACATCTCCGCTATCCGACCAGATTTCAAAAGATTTAAAAAAGCGGGGAATGAAGTTTGTAGGTTCCACTGTTATTTATGCTTATTTGCAGGCAATTGGCATTCTTAACGCACATACGAAAGAATGCGATTACTATAAGGAAAAATAATGCGTTATCTCTACTGCTTGTTGTGCAAAACTGCTATATTTTATTGCACGATTCTGTTAATATTACCCAAATTTTGATTACCTAAAAAATTTATATGGACAAAAGAAAAGAGATAATGGTATTATAGTACTATGGATTGGGAACGTTTCCGGAAACGTTCCCGCACGCGCCGCAAACGCAAAAATTAATTAATTTCAGGAGGAGAGATGGTATGCAGGTACAGTCGATGAAAAATGAAG
>BLLW01000279.1 GCA_011959285.1 Lachnospiraceae bacterium
CGGATTTCGATGGGGGAAGATGATAATCTGGATAAGCTTAAATGGGAATATACTGCCAGCCTGTCTGAATATATGGAGTTGTTAAAGACAGGGATTTTAAAATAATATGCGAAAGCGAGGAACGTCATGTTTTATCATGCAAAAGACGGGATCGTCCGTGCGGGAAATTCAGAGATGGATTACATTACCTTTGGAAATGGAAATAAGCATCTTGTCATGCTGCCCGGGCTTGGGGACGGGCTGACAACGGTAAAGGGAAAAGCCCTTATCTTAGCCATGACCTACCGCATGTACGCCAAAGAATATACCGTATCCATTTTCAGCCGGAAGGCTGACCTGCCGGATTCATATTCCACGAGAGAAATGGCGCGGGATCAGGCGATGGCAATGGCTGCGCTGGGTATAGAACAGGCAGACGTCATTGGTATCTCCCAGGGCGGCATGATTGCCCAATATCTTGCCATCGACTACCCGGCGCTGGTGGGCAGGCTCATCCTTGCCGTGACTGCCTCAAGACCAAATGAAACCTTACAGGATGCGGTCGGCAATTGGATCCGGATGGCAGAGCAGGGTAACTATAAAGCGCTCATGATTGATACCGCAAAAAAAACCTATTCCGACCGCTTTCTGCAGAAGTACCGCTTTCTTTATCCTTTGCTTGGATGCGCAGGCAGACCCAAGAGCTTTCGCCGCTTCCTTATACAGGCTGCCTCCTGCATATGTCACGATGCATACCCCGAATTACACAAGATTCTGTGTCCCACCCTCGTTATCGGGGGCGGCATGGACAAGATTGCAGGTCCCGCCGCCGCGTCCGAATCAGCCGAAAAGATACAAGGCAGCGAACTGTTTATTTATAAAGATTTGGGGCATGGGACATATGAGGAGGCAAAGGATTTTAACCGCCGGTGCCTGGATTTTCTGACTGCTATTTCTTCCTGACCGGAATCCAGATCTCCGTATAGTAGTTTTCGTCCCCGGTTCCCTTGGGATATTTGTCTGGTGCGTCATACATCTCCACGCAATATCCGGCTGCAAACTCATAATCCTGCAGCGCCGGAAGCCATTCCGAGAAAATTTTGCCGTTTACATCCTGCAGTGCCTGTGGGAGCGCGCCCTTACAGGGGAAAACCGCCCAGGTAAACGCTGGGATCGTCCTCACCGTAAGACCCTCCGGAATATCTACGGAAGGATTATAAATATCTGCGATCAGATACTCAAAGGTTTCATT
>BLLW01000280.1 GCA_011959285.1 Lachnospiraceae bacterium
CTGTTTTATCTAACCCTGCTGCATCAGCAAAAGACAATTTTTGAACTGATAGGGAAACAACTGCCTTTTTATATACTGCTATGGGTTATCTCCTTATTCTGTATCATAATTGTAAGCCGATTTCTGCTGAAACACGCTATAGAACCAACCGAAAAAGTATTAAAAAGCCAGAAAGGTTTTATTGCCGCTGCCTCACACGAGCTAAAAGCACCGCTTGCAGTCATACTTGCCAACAATGACAAAATAAACAGATTAAGTGACGGCATACCAGATATTCAAAAGGCCACGAATATTATAGATGCAGAAACTATGCGAATGTCAAAGTTGATTAAAGATATGCTTTTACTGGCCTCCTCAGATTCCGGAACACGCAATATCAATAAAACAATGGTAAATATTGATACTTTGCTGATCGCCCTTTATGAAGCTTATGAACCGATATGCGGCCAAAAAGGAATTCCTTTAGATGCAGATTTTATGGATGTCCACTTTCCCGTACTATACACAGACCGGGAATACCTTTTTCAGATCTTAAGCATTTTTATGGATAATGCCATTTCTCATTCTGAAACGAAAGCATCAATCCAAATAAAAGCCACTCTGTCACGCAAGGCTATAACTATTTCTGTTATTGATCACGGACAGGGAATCTCTGCCGAGGACAAACCTTACATTTTTGACCGCTTTTACTGTGCCGATAAGTCACATACGGATAAGTCACATTTTGGTCTTGGACTAAGCATAGCAAAAGAGTTGGCAGAATTTTTGTCTGCGGATGTCGGGATAAAGAATACAGAAGGTGGTGGAGCTACTTTTTTTCTTACACTTCCGTTAAAATAGGAGCCCCAATCGCCTATTGAATAATGAGCGGGAAAGCAAGTTGCGCCAACTTTGTTTATGGTATTGCTTTCTGCTTACTTTAAAATAATGTTCCACACCAAGGGGGCTTATATCATCCTAAATTAATGGTATTATACACAAGCGGCCCTTTTCCTTGTTTCATCAATATTCCATTCTTTTTTATCGTTCTTCTGTATACTATCACGCAAAACTCCAAACTATCACGGAAACTCATATACAAACACGGAAACTCCATGCAGTTTCCGTGTTTGTATTATATCTCCCGTTTATCGACAGCATTTTCCGTCAAGCTAATACACCTTTCAGCCAAAACCGCCAATATCCTACCCCTTTTTACCTTTCCGTTTTATACTATCACGGAAACCCCC
>BLLW01000281.1 GCA_011959285.1 Lachnospiraceae bacterium
CTGTATTCCACGCAGACCTTCTTCTCCCTGTCATGGTAGTCCGCCCGGTAGGTATCCCCGTTCTCCAGGGTCTGCAGGATGACCCTTCCCTGCCCGTCATATGTATTCTCCAGATAGGTGAGGCCTGTCTGGTCGGTGGGACGGACAAGGTACCCCTGTTCCGAATAGGCATACCGTGTCACGCCGCCGTCCATGTGCACCACTTCCGTAAGGAGATTCCCTTCATAGCGGTAGCCGATGCTGCGCCCCATGTCATCCGTCATCTGTGCCAGTCTTCCTTCATTGAACGTGAAGCTGACCGTATGCCCCAGAGGGGTCTCCATCTTTTCAGGATATTCCCCCTGATAGGAGAAGCGCAGGCTCTGACCGTTCCTGTCCGTCACTGCCACAAGGCGTCCCCGGTCATCATAGCAGTAGTCCTTATGCTCATGCAGATCCCTGGCATGCCATATATCCGTCATGCCATCATGGGACAGCGTGAACCTTCCGTTCCCGATGATATCGTCGAACCGCTCTCCCGTCCAGAGGAAGGCGGCTGTATGCCCTTCCGGCAGCGCCACATGGAGCAGCTCCCCGTCCTTAAGGAGCCTGCCCTCATAGACATGGCGCCAGCCCATGCCCAGCCATCCTGCGCGCCGGTCCGTGGAGCGGTAATTCCGCTCCAGGCGGATGGAACCGCGTATATCCGGCAGAAGCATATCCGCCGCCGTGATCAGATAAGCCCCTGTCACGGCATCCACCGGCTCTGCAAAACTTTCGCCTAAACTTGACATGATCATGTTCTGGGTGACGCTGGATACCGGATCGAAAGGCTCCCCCGTTATCTTGCTCGCCACATAATCCACGCTTGTCATTGTCGTTGTCTGGATGGCGACATTGACTGCCTTTCTTGTATATGTATTGTTGAACAGGGAACTGCCGCAGTTGAACCGCAGGTTGTTCATGGTAAATCCCTTGACCGTTCCGCTTGCCACATTCACTACTACATGCACGGGATTGATGGATCCATTCTGGACATAGTCATCGATGCAGCCTGTCACCACATCCCCTGTGATGCTGATGGCATAATTCAGCTTCTTATGGTTATCCATAAAGCTCTTGACGGAGTTGATGGTCTTGACCACCTTGTTTGCATTCTCCACATTCGCCAGATTTGCCGACACTGCTTTTCCTGTCACCAGTCCGAACACAATATCATTGACTGCCTTAGCGCCCTCATACAGTCCCTC
>BLLW01000282.1 GCA_011959285.1 Lachnospiraceae bacterium
GCATGACGCAGACAGGGAAATCGAGAAAAAGTGATGAAAAATGATGAATATGTCCTTGACAAGTAACAACAGGGCGGACGGGTCGGAGTCAGCGGCAATCCTTGCCGCGTGACTCCTGTACCCAGTCTGCTCTCTGCCCCGTGTCACCGCTATGCTGCCTGCAGCCTCCCTGACGTCCCTGTACCGCAGCAGCCTGCCGGATTACATTAGCTAACTGAAATTGGTGTCCAGCGTCCGGAAGCGCCGCAGGGCAGGATAAGACCGTTACTGCTTACCGGAAGACCGATTTCAGAGGAAACTGCCTGGCCTCCCAGTTTTGGAACAAGGGCAGTATTTAACATATAAGTAAGTACGGCGGGCTGCAAGCCTGTGGTGTAGGAGTTAATCAGGAAAAACAGGGAATCTTTGGTGAGAAGGCGGCAGGTCTGTTCGATAAAAGGATAGATGCTGTCTTCTATTTTCCAGATTTCCCCTTTGGGTCCTCTTCCGTATGAGGGGGGATCCATGATGATACCGTCATAAGTATTGCCCCGGCGGATTTCCCGTTCTACGAATTTTACGCAATCGTCCACCAGCCAGCGTATGGGGGCATCGGAAAGACCGGAAGCTGCCGCATTTTCTTTTGCCCAGGTGACCATCCCCTTGGAGGCGTCCACATGGGTGACGCTGGCGCCGGCTTTGGCAGCGGCAAGGGTGGCGCCGCCAGTGTAGGCGAACAGATTCAGTACTTTGAGCGTCTTGCCGGGGCGGGCAGATTCTTTGATAATCTGGGAAAACCAATCCCAGTTTACCGCCTGCTCGGGGAAAAGCCCGGTGTGCTTGAAGCTGAAGGGCTTTAAATGAAAGGTGAGGTCACGGTATTTGATGCTCCATTCATCGGGAAGGTGAAAAAATTCCCATTCGCCGCCGCCCTTGGCACTGCGGTGGTAATGACCGTTTAGCCGGTTCCATTCTTTGGCGTGCTTTGGCGTGTTCCAGATGACTTGGGGGTCGGGGCGCAGGAGGATGTACTTGCCCCAACGCTCTAGTTTTTCTCCGCAGGAGGTGTCTATTACTTCATAATCGGTCCAGTTGTCTGCTATCCACATAAAATTGGGTCCTTTCTTTCGGTATGGGAGGCGCCCTGCACTGCTTCTATCCCACTACGAGGTTGTTTCAAATTGATAGATGCGCTAAGTTATAATTTTGCAGGTATCTTTCCATTAGATAATAGAGAAATTTTGTTAA
>BLLW01000283.1 GCA_011959285.1 Lachnospiraceae bacterium
TGGTATCGATTGGAAGCGGGAAGCAGCGAAGGTGGAAGCGGAGCACAAACTCGGAAACGGCGGTCGATTTGCACCTGGCCTGCCGCAAAAGAGCGACGGTCAGATGCTGTTTCTGATGAACGGCATTGCAAAACTGAAGGATACAGGCCGCATGGCCATTATCCAGAATGGTTCCAGCCTCTTTACCGGAGATGCTGGCTCCGGGCCGAGCGAGATCCGTCGGTATATCATTGAGAACGACTGGCTGGACGCCATTGTTCAGTTGCCGAATGACAGCTTCTACAATACCGGAATCGCCACCTATATCTGGCTGGTGACCAAGGAGAAGCCTGTGAGCCACCGGGAGCACGTGCAGCTGATTGATGCCAGCAAGTGCTTTGTCCCGCGCCGTAAGCCTATTGGCAATAAGCGTGTCGATATTACACAGGAGGCACGGAATCTGATTGTAAAGGCTTATGGTGAATATCGTGATGATACTTTTGAGGCAACAGCGGAAGGCGGGCACAAGCTCGTTGTGAAGTCAAAGATTCTCCCTGCGTTGAGCCTTGGATATAATAAGATCACTGTCGAGAACCCACTCCTTGATCCTGATGGGAAGCCCATTCTGAAGAAAGGAAAGCCGCAGCCGGATTCGTCTAAACGCGATACAGAAAATGTACCGCTGGATGAAGATATGGATGAATACTTCAGTCGCGAGGTACTTCCTTACAGTCCGGATGCGTGGATCGACCACAGCAAGGACAAGGTCGGTTATGAGATTCCCTTTACCCGGACTTTCTATGAGTACGAAATGTTGGAGCCTGCTGCAAACATCGCAGTTAGGATTGAAGAACATGAAAAGGTGTTGATGGAGAAACTCCAAGCCTTGTTCGGAAAGGCGGAATCGTGATGGAACGGTATGCGCAGATGAAAAACAGCGGTGTAGATTGGATTCAGGATATTCCTACCGGGTGGGGTGTCCGTGTTCTGTTCCAACTTACCGATCAGGTAAAAAATAAAAACAAGGATTTAGTGGAGAAGAATCTGCTTTCCTTGAGCTATGGAAAAATAAAACGGAAGGACATCAATAATCCAGAAGGTCTTTTGCCGGAGTCTTTTGATGGGTATAACATTATTGAGGCAGATGATATTGTTCTTCGCCTTACTGATCTTCAGAATGATCATACCAGCCTCCGTGTTGGTCAGGCAAAAGAACGCGGTATTATTACATCTGCCTATAC
>BLLW01000284.1 GCA_011959285.1 Lachnospiraceae bacterium
GACTGTAGAGCCCACAGCAGAGCCCACCCCGGAGCAGACGCCTGAACCGGTGGCGACGCCTGAACCTGCGCCAGAGCCGGATCCGACACCGGAAGAAGGTCCTGCTGATGAAGTGAATCCGGGTTCGGAAAATGATAATAATCAGCCGGAAGAGTCAGAAGGCAGTTCAAGTGATGCATCACAGAATGATTCAGGGGAAGAATTTCCAGGGATGGAAGAAGCTCGGATTATGAGCATAAAGGTACCTGCTGGTTATGATGATTTGACAATTGTTCAGGGCGCTTATGCGATGACTTGGGTCGGAACAGAGTTTGATTCGAGTGATAATGAAGTTGACACGGTGGAAAATGACAATAATATAGATGATTCCCAAAATACAGAGGGTTCGGATGTAAGCGATACAGAAGAACCAGAAACGCCGGAGGATCAGCCGACGATTGACAACTCAACGACACCAGATAAACCGCCAGTAGTTCCAGATGTTCCAGTGGAGCCGACGGAAACACCAGATGAAAATCTTACACCCGACCCCGGCGTAGATGAGAAACCTGTCTCTACGCCTGCTGTAGGAGATGGTACAGATGAGACACCAGATTCTTCTGATGACCCAGGCATGGTGGAAGCATCTCCTTCGGCTACACCAGAAGGAACAGAAGAACCGATGGTTGAGACTACCATGTCATTGCTTTCCAGCACAGGCGCTACCATTATATTGCAGCGTGCCGGCGCGTTGCCCAGTAGAACAGGAGATGTGAAAATTTTCTTTGATACATCGGGCAATGGATCATGGGATCCTACGGGAAATGCTTACGGATGGAATAAGGGAGATTCCATGTTTGTTCACTTTTACAATGATGTAAATGGTGAAGTGCTCCCGAGCAGTAATTTGGCAAGGATGACCAAAACGGATCTTCAGGCAAAGGAAGCTGATGGAGCCATATGGGAATATACTCTTACCAAAGAGCAGGCAGAGAAATATAAGTATGTTATTTTCCAACGCTACCAAAGTGCGTGGAATAAGGAAAATCAGCAGACGATTGCAGATAAAGTTACTAATGTGATTCCTAAGGACATGTCGCGTCCGTGCTTTATGCTGATCAGTGACAACACGAACCCCGCAAAGAAAAAGGGTGTGTGGTATGATTTAGGACCTTTGACACAGAATGGTGAGGAAATATACTTTTTTGATATGACAGCCCGGTATGATGCGGAAAAT
>BLLW01000285.1 GCA_011959285.1 Lachnospiraceae bacterium
ATGCTGACAGGTCATTCAAGTTAACATCAGATTTACTTACGATTGTTGAAGAATCGCAATTTGGAAGTTTATTTAGCAAATTTCTCTGCCTTGTATTTAAGTCTTCACCAAAATGATTTATAGCATTCGGATTACCTCTGCTTGAATTTCTCGATGATATAGTTAACTCTTCAGCAGTTGGAGCACTCTTATTACTTAGACTTCCAGCCAGTGCCTGAACCGCCTTACCAGCTCCGTAAAAAGCCGCGCTTCCCAGCGTGCCTGCACCAAAGTCCGCCGCCAGTGCCGCACCGGCTCCGACTCCTGAACCTATCAGTGCTCCCCGCACGCCTCCTACAATTGCTCCGTTCGATGCAAACAATGGACTACCATAGAAATCTGACTGAAAATACAATCTTTCCACAGGCGTCACGGTTACTGCCTCCGCCCCGGGCAATTCTACTCCTGCAGCCCTCGGCATCTGCGCTTCTAAAGGAGATACTCCTGCTCCGGCTGCTTCCGTCTCCATCGCCGCAATCCCTGCAAGGCGTTCATATCCCCTGCCAAAGACCGTACGGAGGCTGTATTTCCCCTTCTCAAAAGCCATCAGCTCATTGTCTGTCCTGCTTAAGAAATCCGGCAGATAGCTGACCTCCCTCGTATGGAAACCATCTTCCCTTGCAATGGTCTGGATATTCCTGATGCGCATGTACAGGGCGTTGTAAGCGTATTCTGTCTGTGTTCCGTTTTCAAGGTTCTTCCCCATCGTCATATGATTGGTTGCATCATAGATATACTGACGGGTCTGTACTTCCCCGCGGTGCTCCTGAATCAGGTTGCCCCGTCTGTCGTAGCCATAACTATACTGTACACCATCTTCCGTCCTGTTTACAAGCTGATTTAATGCATTATACTGATATGTTGCTTTGTTGGCGCCGTCCAGCTGTTTCAGCACCCTGTTGCCAAGCACATCATAGCCGTAACTTTCAGTGGCATTTCCCTCTTTACAGGACAGCAGACGTCCCACGCTGTCGTAGGTATCTTCTGCGCTTCTTGTGAGCGCCGGAGAACTGCCTTCCCTTAAGGATGCAGTGATGCGCCCCATGTTGTCGTAAGAAAGGGTCTCCTGCATGAAGGTTCCGTCTTCCATCTGGTACTTGACGCTCACAGGCAGTCCGCAGGCATTGTAGCCGTATGCAGCAGTGCTGCTGGGCTGGGTCA
>BLLW01000286.1 GCA_011959285.1 Lachnospiraceae bacterium
AAGCCCGTATGAGGTAAAGGCAGCGCAGGAGAACACGCACCAGAGCTTAGAGAACATAGAGGAACTGGCAGACAGCTTTTTACACGTAGGGCAAGAGCAGCCAACAGTTTTAGCAAGGATAAAGGGCGAGTATTTTATAATCGACGGACACAGACGCAACGCCGCTAATATTCTGAATTTGGAGCGGGGACACAAAGAGTATGAAAAAGTGCTTTACCGCTATATGGATATGAGCGAGGCTATGTATGAGCTACGGCTACTGGCTGGCAACGGATACACGCAGCCGCTTACAGCATACGAGAAAACAAGGTTAGTAGAGCGCACCAAAGCGGCGCTGATGCGGGCAAAGGAAGAGGACGGGCTAGAGATACAAGGCAAAATGCGTGATTTGATAGCCGCTATGCTGAATGAGAGCAGCACCAACGTAGCCAGAATGGAGAGCATAAACAATAACGCCACGCCAGAGGTTAAAGAGCAGCTTAAGAGCGGCAATATGGGTATCACTGCTGCGTATGAGGCTGCAAAGCTGCCGCCAGAAGAGCAGAAAGCCATAGCAGACAAAGTGGCAGCGGGCGAGGACATAAGGGCAAAAGAAATAGCTGCAAAGGTGGCGGAGAAAAAGGCGGGCGACAATTACGAAACGCCGCACCCAGAGAGCATAACGTCTTTGTGCTATTCATGCCAACGATACAAAGACTGCAACGTAAAAACTGGAACTTGCGAAAAGTGCGACCAGTACATAAACAAAGCAGAGGCAGAAAAGACAGAAGAACAGCGGTATAACGAAGAGCAGGACAGAATAGACAAGCAGACCAGAAAGAAATTGCAGGAACGGGCAGACAAGGAAAAAATGGAAAATCTGCCGAGTGCTGGAAAAGCAGTGGATAAAGTGCATGAGATAAAAATAGCAGCGTCTTACTATGACGACGTTACAAGCGGCAGGAAACGCTTTGAACTGCGGAAAAATGACAGAGGCTACAAAGTGGGCGATACGCTTAAAATGCTGGAATTTGAGGACGGAAAGCACACGGGGCGCATAATTGATGCGGATATTATTTATATGCTGGAAGATTACGCAGGGCTGGAAGAGGGTTATTGTATTCTGGGAATTGATGTGAAAGCGTTTAGCGGAATGGTGTCCGAAACGGACACGGGGGGGGGGGGGGGCAGAGCAGATAGGGGGGCAAAGGAGCTTTGA
>BLLW01000287.1 GCA_011959285.1 Lachnospiraceae bacterium
CCGCATTATATCGGACGAATGGCGAAAAACTTTAGACCTGTTTTGGGATTTTTACAGAAAAGAAAAAGATTTCGTTCCCTTTCAAATAGGGTTTCGTTCCCTCGCGGCTGACTGCGCCAAAATTTTGCCGATATAAAAAGTAAAAAGAACTGCCCGTGGGAAGCTATGCCCATGGGAAATGAATTGCAGGTGATGGGATTGAACATAGCCATATGTGATGATGAGAAGGTCATCCGTGAACAGATAAAAGAACTGGCAGAAAAAGAAATGCCGTGCGTATGTGCCGGATTATACGAGACAGGGGATGAGCTGCTTGCCGCCGAGAAGCAGTTTGATATTGTGTTCCTTGACATACAGATGGAGGGAACAGACGGGATTGAAACGGCGAAAAGGCTCAGGGAGAGGGATGAAGATACCATTCTGATCTTCATAACAAGCATCCGGGAATATGTTTTTCAGGCATTTGACGTGGCGGCGTTCCACTATCTGTTAAAGCCGATTGAGGAAGATAAGTTCCGGGAGGTATTCCACCGGGCAGGACGGGAGCTGGAAAAGCGGAAAAGCAAACGGCGGGAAACGGTGTTCATAAAGACGAGGAACAGGAGTTTTTCACTGGAAAAGGACAGCATCTTCTATATTGAGAGCAGAGGAAAGAAAGTGGAAATACACACCACGGGGGAGATAATAGAGGCATATGCGTCCATGAATGAAATGGAGGGGCAGCTTGGAGGCGGATTTTTCCGCTGCCACAGGGGGTATCTGGTGAACATGGCATATGTGGCGGAATATGACAGCGGGAGCATTACCCTGAATAACGGAGGGTATGTCTATCTGGCAAAAGAGAAATATGGGGAGTTTGTGAAAGCCTATATGCGGTATCTGAGAAACGGGGTGGGTGCTGATGGCTGAATGGGTTATGGGATTGATCAGTGTTTTATTGTGCCTGTTTGAAGGGTACTGCATACAGTTCTTTTTTGGCGGGTTTGCCGTGCCAAAGCTGTGCGGGATAAGGAATGCGGGATGGGCTGCGGGCATTGCATGGATTGTGATAAGGGCATTCAGTGAGGGGCTGTATTCTGACACGGACAGCGTATCGTTAATCATGGAACTGCTTTTTACATTCTGCACTTTATTTGTTTTCTGCGTATGCTGGTATCAGGGAAATGTCCTGTTAAAGATATTTCTGGCTGTCCAGT
>BLLW01000288.1 GCA_011959285.1 Lachnospiraceae bacterium
TGGTGACCGCCTATGTGAACTATGCGCTGGACGGGTACAAGGTGAAGGCCAGCCGGTTCCTCTTAAAGGATGACCTGGAGCAGACGCTGCCGGAGTGCGTGGAGGACATCCTGCGGGAGGAGTGGGTGGTGGAGTTCGGTTTCGTGGAGGGGAACGTGCGCCTGCGGGTGGACGACATCATCTATATCGAAACGAGCAAACATAAGAACGTGTTCTACACGGCGGGGGAGACGTACAGCATCTACAAGAAGATGGATGAACTGGAGGCGGAACTGGCGGGGATGGGCTTTGTGCGGATACACCAGAGCTTCCTTATCAACATGAGGTACATCGGGAAACTCGGCAGCTATGTCATGGTGCTGACCACGGGGAAGGAGATTTCCGTCCCGAAGTTCAGGTACCCGGAAGTGAAGCGGCAGTACACATTGTTTAAGGGGGCGGAGTGATTATGGGACGGTGGATATTTTCATTCTGTATCATAGCAATCGAGACATGGGGGAGCGTATATTTCTTTGAGACCTTTATGGATCGGAAAAGGACGGGGTGGCTGGATAAATGCAGGTATGCTGTTTTATATATCTTCTGCTTTGTCGTTGCGTGTCTTGGTGGCTATTATGTCCCAATGGGGATTAAAGTACTGCTAATGGTTTTGATCCTGATGGCATTCTGTGCAGTGCTTTATAAGGCGGACTGGAAACAGTGCATCTTCTTTTCCGGGCTGAATTATTCGCTGCTGTTTCTGACAGACCTTTTTATGCTGCAGATGGAAAATATGTTTGTTTCCGATAATGACGTGCTTACGTTTCTTCTCCTGCCCTCAAAAATGACATGGCTCTGTGTGGTTTTTATAGTGCGGAAAGTATGGAAGGGCAGGAACAATTACGGGGAGCTTTCCCGTAAGGAGTGGCTGAAATTTTCCATGATCCCGCTACTCACTGTGGCGTCCATGCTACTCATGTTCTTCTGCAAAAGTGCAGAGGCAAAGGTGCAGACGGCATACCTCTTTCTGTCGGTGGGGCTGATCTTCATAAACATCTTTGTCATAGAGCTGATGCAGGGCATCCTTGAAAAAGAGGAGCTGTTGCGGGAAAGTGCGCTGGCCGGCCAGAAGAAGGAGAGCCAGCTTGCCCATTACCGGGATATGCAGGCGGTCTATGAGCGGCAGGGGAGGAAGATGCACGAC
>BLLW01000289.1 GCA_011959285.1 Lachnospiraceae bacterium
CATGAACAATTCCATCTATCTCTGGTGCATAATAATTATAAGTATCTTTATCATACTCGGCAGGATACGTATGTTGCTGTCCTCCATCCGAGTCCAATATTACCCTTCCATCCTCTGCTAACACATCTTTTGCACGAAATACCCACCAATAGCTTGTTTCTTTTCCTACAATTGCAACATCGATTAAAATCTTATACCCTTCATCCCAATCGGGTCTGTATTGAAATACTCCAAAATATATCTGATATTCCCCATACATCTTCATTTCACAAAAGTAGCTGTGAATAATATCAACTATCGCATCCGTATATTCATTTTCATACAGCTTTGATGCACCATCTGGCACCTTCTCTGGAAAAGATACATAAGCTGTTCCCAATACCTGAATTTTATCCAAACAATCCTGCACCTCTTCCCGTATGATTATTACTCTTTTATCTGGTTCAGGATATATCGCTCTTTCCATTTCTCTTTCAAGAACCTCATAAGAATATAGATACAGATTCATCCTGTCTTCATCATGGTATTCGCAGACCTTAATTTCCCTGTCTTCCAGGCAGACAGTTTTATTAACCATATTTACAGGAATAAAAAATAGCTTTCCCTCATCATTTATATAAAAAATCACCGACTCCAAATCTTCCGGCTTAAAAGTAATCCTGTCTTCCACATAATTATTAGGTATACCGAATGTATCCACCAAAAACCATTGGCTGAAGATATATGCTTTATGTATTTCTGCAAGAAGGACATTTAAATTGCTTTCCGTCCTTGGCATTCTACTGATTTGAAGCTTCATTTTAGCCTTATTTTTTTCCTGCGCTTTCAGTTCTTTATTGTTTTCCAAATTATCCGCACCTATGCTTCTATCATCATATATATTCTTAGCATCCATGCTTTCCCTCTGTAATTGACCTGATTCTCGATGTATTCCTATTTCCCAAATTCCGCTGACCGCTAAAATACAAATGATCACTATCATGCCTGCAACAATTTTTTGTTTCACTATTTTCCTCCCGCTTTTGAAACACATCGTCTGGTGCTTTTCCATTCCGATTCGCGATATTTTTTGCCTCATCCACTACGCATCAATACCTACTTTCTTTCGAATATTCCATAACTATTCCAGATAATAGTGCAACGTATTGAGGTCATCCTCATCTTTAAATGCCCC
>BLLW01000290.1 GCA_011959285.1 Lachnospiraceae bacterium
ATATCAGTTATCAAAGAGCCAGACGCACAGACGCAGAGCCGATAACACGCAGATTAAAAATGCGGTTATCGGCTCTTTCTTTTTGGTAATACTCATAAGCCGCCGTTTCTTCAAAACGGACAGCGGAGGACTTTTAGAAACCATGACTAATAATGCGGCGGTATCAGGAGGTACCGTCGTGTTGTTTTTATATCCGCAAAATCAGACAAACTATTTTCTGTCAAAAAAACGCAGTGTTCGTTTAGGGGATATACTACCCATGAATATGAACTGTCAAATCATTTAGTATGTCTTGATAACTCGTATTACTCAAATGCTTATGCCACTTTATGCTGTATGAGCATTTGTTGTAATAGCCCCCTACTGGGAAGAAAGGGGGTGAGAGAAAATGAGATATTCTGAACAGTTCATGGAACATATCGAATATGCTTTCCATGCGTTCTGCAAGGTTGTCCTGCGCCATGAAGCAATTAACGCATGGCGGGATTTGAAGCGGAAAGAAGCAAGAGAAATATCCCTTGACTATCTGATGTCAGAACGATATTTTGAACCGTCTGCTATGGACAGCTACTTTGAAAAACAGGATAAGCCGACTGTATTTATTGTATTGGGAAAGAAAGTTATCGTTGATGATGAACGGTTGGCAACAGCATTATCAAAATTGCCGGAGTTAAGGCGGGAAGTTTTGTTGCTTTATTACTTCGTTGGCTATCGTGATGAAGCCATCGGCAGACAGTACGGGCGTTGCAGAAGTACGATAAACCACAGAAGAAATGTTGCGCTGAAACAGTTACGGAAAGAATGGGAGAGATTGAAACATGAGGAATAAAAAATTGATACCTTTTGAGGTAATCGAAAAAGCCGTTGCCGGAGAGCCGGAAGCGGTAGACGCAGTATTGCGATATTACACCGCACACATCAAATATCTGTCTATGTATAAGGGGCATATCAATGACGATACACAGGATAGGTTAAAGGCGAAACTGGTTGAAGCCATACTGAAATTCCGCTTCGACCGATAGGAAGTAGCAAAGACAGGAAAAGCTGTCAAGGGTAAACTTCGCGCTACGCGCCCTTGACAGCTTTTCCCGCCTTTGCTTGTGGGTAGTCAAGAGGACGAAATCAGTAAACTGCTTTCGCCCTCAATTTATTATGGGGATTGTTACGCAGTA
>BLLW01000291.1 GCA_011959285.1 Lachnospiraceae bacterium
CAAAAATGGCGATGAAAGCTATTGATGCCATAAGCAGCAAAATCTATGATGATGATTTATCCCTGCAGGTTGCAAGGGAATCTATGAAATATTCAGATATTTACAACAAGGCGACGGGCAGGCTGCTTAATGAAAAAGCTGCCAGTTATAAGGAAACCGGGTTTGAGGATATCATGATCAAAGGCGGCGTGCACGCCAATACAATGCTCAACACCAGCACCAGTCATATTGCAGAGGTGATGATACAGGGGGCGAACAGAGGGCTCACCAGCATGTGGAAGGCAATTAATCATCATGAAAATGCAGGAAATGTTTCCATGGAAATTGCAAAAGAACTGATGGACTTTGAAGAAAAGAATATTGAGCGGTTGAAACAGTATCTGTGAACGAAAAAATTGAAACTTTTACAATTTAATTGCTTAAAGTGTCTTGAGATTTTTGAAGACACGTTATATAATACCAGTGGGAGAAAAATGTAATAATTGTATACAATGATACTGTACTACAATAATACTAAACTAAAGGAGGACATGTTGTATGTCATATGTTGATGAAGTGTTTCAGATGGTAGTGGAAAAGAATCCCGCGCAGCCGGAATTTCACCAGGCAGTTAAAGAGGTCTTAGAGTCTTTGCGTGTAGTAATCGAGGCAAACGAGGACGCATACAGAAAAGACGCCCTGCTTGAGAGATTAGTTACCCCTGAAAGACAGCTTTTATTCAGAGTACCCTGGGTGGATGACAAGGGTCAGGTGCAGGTAAACAATGCGTTCCGCGTACAGTTTAACAGTGCGATCGGACCTTACAAGGGAGGATTAAGATTACATCCCAGCGTAAATCTTGGTATTATCAAATTCCTTGGCTTTGAACAGATTTTTAAAAATTCCCTGACCGGGCTTCCAATCGGCGGCGGCAAGGGCGGTTCTGATTTTGATCCCAAGGGCAAATCAGACAGAGAAGTGATGGCATTCTGCCAGAGCTTTATGACAGAATTGAACAAGTACATAGGGGCTGACACAGACGTTCCTGCCGGAGATATCGGTACAGGAGCAAGAGAGATCGGCTATATGTACGGACAGTATAAGAGAATCAAAGGCGTATATGAAGGCGTTCTCACCGGCAAAGGCTTATCCTATGGCGGATCCCTTGCAAGAACGGAGGCAACCGGC
>BLLW01000292.1 GCA_011959285.1 Lachnospiraceae bacterium
GCTGCATAAAGGTACTGTCTACGTCGATATAGCGGAAATAGTCCGTTTCTTTCCCGTCCCGTATCAGCTTAGCACCCTTGCTGCCGTATTTCGTGTTAATCTCTATTACGTCGCCCGTCTGCATTACTGCATTTACTTGTATAAATTCCTCTGTATCCACGTTTAGCAGTATAGGATTGCTTACCGTCCCCAGCGCCGTAAACCGTATGCGCATACCCGTTGATACGTCGCCCTCGTTATAACAGTCCACTATCACGCTCTCGGCTCTGTACCCAAATATCATGCTCTTGCTGTCGTCCTTGTCAATCACGCAGGGAAAATGCCACGCAGCCACCCAGCTTGCTATATCCTCTTTCGTTTCGTCCTCTTCACGCCAGAACGGATTAAGGCACTCTAGCTGGAAAGCAAATTCATACAGCACGCTTTTTCTCTCTATCTTCGGCTCTCCAAACGTCCTGCAATTTATCACACGCTTAAAGCTGCCATATTCATAAGTCAGAGTGCCGCCCAGCTCTGGGTTAAGTATTTTAAGCATCTGGCGGCGCAGCTGTAATGCCTGCGCCTTGTCCCGTGTGTTGATATGCCCTAAAATATCCATATCCCGTGCCTCTATGCGCTGCCCTACGTATGTGTCGCCGTGCTGCCCCATGCTGTTTGTGCTGTAAATGACATTCGTAACGCCCGCTATGCCGCCTACGTCCTTGCTTACGTTGCAGAAAAATATACTGTCCGTCCCCAGCTCTAGGCTCTCGCCCCGTGAATTTGTAAATATCAGCTTTTCGTTTTCCATGCCCTATACCGTCCTTGCTATCATTCTGAATTGCCTTGCAGCCTCTTTTTGCTGCTTTGCGTAATCCGTTGTATTTGCGTAAATGTTCTGTATCACGGTAAAGCCGCCTGCTGCCCCGCCGCCTTTCGGCTTTGGCTTTTTCGGGTTTCCGTCGCCGTCCCAGTCATACGTAAAATCTTTGTCTACATTGACTTTTGCGCCTATATCAAACTCCTGCGGTATGTTGTCCTCAATCTGCTTGTTTACTTTCCCCATTTCATCAGAAAAGCCCACGCCGATACCCTGCGCCATGAATACGCCTACCTCGTCCCTAAATTTCCTTGACGGGCTGGCAATCCCTAAAGCGCTCTTTGCCGCATCTAGCAGGCTGTTTG
>BLLW01000293.1 GCA_011959285.1 Lachnospiraceae bacterium
CATCCATACATGAGATTTCATGCTCTTTCCCATCGATAGAAGCTCTCGGTTCCAGTACACATCCTTCATAGGTAATTTCTGTCCCTTCCTCCATGACCATCCTCAGCACTTCTTCTGCGTCAGGATGACCTGCAATCCATAATCCCGCCTGTTCCCCTGGTTCTCCTTCATACTCTTTTAACCCGGGAAATTCTTCATATAACTTTGCATTTTCCTTAGGCAATTCTTCTGCCAGCATCCCGACTTCCACTATCCCTTCCCTGATGCTGTTCGAGTAAGAAATATATATTCCTCCAGCCTCATAACTTCCTGCGTCCTGAGGGGTATAACCGTTGACCTCTAAAAAATTACATTCATCATCAAATAAAATATAGACTGATTTATAATATTTTTTTTCTGACTCGTTATAGCTTTTATCTAACGCGACATCCTTCACCACCTTATCTTCGTTAATATCATAAAAAATGTATTCGGATTCATTTTCCTGCCCCTTCAAGCCATCGACCCGCCATATCAGATATTCCTTTCCGTCCACTTTTCTCGCGTCAAGCATAGTATAGCGGTGCTGCTTTCCCGGCGTATATTCTTCCTCTATTGCAAGGAGATCCAATGTTTTTTCCATCTCGCCTGTTTTAAAATTGTACAATTCAAAAATAGTCTCCTCATACTCTTTACAATAAGCTTCTTGTGCATCATCAAAATATTTTTTTCCTTTTATTTTCTTAAAAGCAATGTATTTTCCAAAAAATACTTGAAAAAAAAAGGGATTTTCTTCCTGAGACACCACAATGCACAGGCTTCCTTCTGTCTGCTTTCCCGGTTCCATAAATAAGAACTGCTCCATGCTTTGCGCAACTTGCCACTCATTTGCTTTATTCTTCTGTCTATTAAGAAATACTACAATAATTCCAACGCATATCATGATTGCAAGGGCAATTACCGCTAATTTAATTTGATATTTCTTCACTGTCCCACCTCCTGCTCTAAATTAAAATCCTCCGGCATATATCCCTGTTCGTTCTTAATCCAATTAATAAATATAACGGCTGCTTTCTTCTTTATCATTCTTCCTTCTCGTCAATGAGGACTGCTGTCATATTTATTCCAACTCCTCTGAAAGCCGCCTCCAGTTTCGCCATTTTATATAATCATCCATACATG
>BLLW01000294.1 GCA_011959285.1 Lachnospiraceae bacterium
TCACCCTTTCGGACAAAAAAGCCCTGACGGGCTTTTTAGTTCAATGCATTTTTAATCAGATTTACTGCTTCTTCTACGGTTGCTATTTTTTCTGCACCTTCAGCCGGAATTTCAATATCAAATTCTTCCTCTATTCCCATAATAATCTGAAAAACATCTAAGGAATCGGCTCCCAGATCATCCACAAAAGTGGTTTCCATCGTGATTTCTTCAGGGTCAACGTTGAGTACGTCAGCAATTACTTGTTTCAATTTTTCAAATTCCATTTTTCTGTTTCCTTTCTAATTTTCTTCCATTGTTATTTTTTCTTTTATTTTTTGATTTATATTCTGTTCTGTAAAGGTGATACATTGCAGAATAGAATTTTTGATTTCAATCGCTGAAGAGCTTCCGTGCGTCTTGACCACAAGACCGTTCAGCCCCAGCATGGGTGCACCGCCATATTGCTCTAAGTCAAATGCCTTCAATGTTTTTTTCAATGCAGGCTTAACGAGAAGCGCCCCTATCTTACTCCTGAAAGAAGTCATCATGCCTTCCTTGACCTTCTTAATCAAGGTACCGCCTACGCCTTCATACATTTTCAGAATAACATTTCCTACAAACGCCTCGCATACGATAACGTCCGCCTGACCTGAAGGAATATCCCTTGCTTCAATACTTCCTATGAAATTGATATCAGGACAATTCTTTAAAAGAGGATAGGTTTCTTTCACAAGCGCATTTCCCTTTTCCTCTTCCGCTCCGATATTCACAATCCCTACTTTGGGATTCTTTACGCCCATAACGCTTTCCATGTACACCGAACCCATTTTGGCAAACTGTACCAGATGGGAAGGTCTTGCATCCACGTTAGCACCACAGTCAATTAACAGCGCACATCCGTCAGCCGTGGGAATGAGCGGTGCAAGAGGCGGTCTCTCCACGCCTTTTATCCTGCCTACAATCACCTGACCGCCTACCAAGGTAGCACCTGTGCTCCCGGCAGATACATAGGCATCGCAAGTTCCGTCCTTGACGAGATAAAGCGCCTTTACGATGGAGGAATCCTTTTTCTTACGAATCGCCATAACCGGCGGTTCGGCAGTTTCAATCACTTCTGATGCAGGAACTACTTCCACCTGTTCCTTGTTATAAGTATATTTGGCAAGTTCTCTGTTTATA
>BLLW01000295.1 GCA_011959285.1 Lachnospiraceae bacterium
TATAATTTTATATTGACACGCACGGGAGCGTATAATATAATTATTCAATGTGGCAATGTTTGTTAATGCTTGACCTGACAAGCGTCCGTCTGACAGCATAAGCAGCCGGAACTTCGTCATATCCCTAGGTAAAGCATTATAAATAGAATACCTGAAATGGTTTGAAATCACCCTGGCGGTCCGGACATCCGTCTGGTGCATGGAGAAACATTAGGAGAAACTTAATTTCTTAGCTCCGGTTTGCGGGCTAAAGCAAGAATGGAGGATTATCATGAAAACATTTATGGCTAGTCCTGCTACAATCGAAAGAAAATGGTATGTAGTAGACGCTGCAAATATGACATTGGGTCGTTTAGCTTCAGAAGTGGCTAAAGTTTTAAGAGGTAAGAACAAACCGATCTTTACACCGCATATGGATACAGGCGATTTTGTAATCGTTGTAAATGCTGATAAGGTTAAAGTGACAGGAAGAAAGTTAGACCAGAAGATTTACTACCATCACTCAGATTACGTTGGCGGAATGAAGGAAGCTACACTGCGTGAGATGATGGCAAAGAAGCCTGAGAAGGTGGTTGAGCTTGCTGTTAAGGGAATGCTTCCCAAGGGACCTTTAGGAAGACAGATGTATACGAAGCTTCATGTGTACGCAGGACCTGACCATAAGCATGCGGCTCAGAAGCCCGAAGTATTAACATTTTAAGAGGGACTGAAAGGAGAAGAGTAAAATGGCTAAATCAGCAAGATTCTACGGAACAGGTAGAAGGAAAAAATCAATTGCCAGAGTATATTTAATGCCAGGTAAAGGCGATATCGTAATCAATAAAAGACCTATAGATGAATATTTTGGATTAGAGACCTTGAAAGTTATCGTTCGTCAGCCCCTGGCTGCAACAGAAACCGTTGACAAGTACGACGTTCTGGTTAACGTTCGCGGCGGCGGATACACAGGTCAGGCAGGCGCAATCAGACATGGTATTGCAAGAGCGCTGCTCCAGGTAGATGCAGACTACAGACCAATCCTCAAGAAAGCAGGATTCCTTACAAGAGATCCTCGTATGAAAGAAAGAAAGAAATACGGACTCAAAGCAGCCCGCCGTGCACCACAGTTTTCAAAGAGATAAGCAGTTATCTGCGAACAGAGATATATGGAAACGCTTTG
>BLLW01000296.1 GCA_011959285.1 Lachnospiraceae bacterium
GCCTTGATTTATGCGGCTTTCCGGACGGGAAAATAAGGCGGCAAGGGAGATTATACCTTTACCCCCGGAAATGCCGTTCTATTGCGTAACATATCAAAATCAGCACTCACAAAAAAGACAAGGCGCGGTGGCTATTTGATAGCCGCCGCGCCCCAATTTGGTTTAATTATACTGGTCTAATTAAATGGTGTTCAAAGAAAGTTTCAAAGGTATTTGCAGCACCCCCATGCTCAACAATTCTTCCGTCTATTACTTTATCAATATTAACTCCTGTAATTTCTAAAACTTTATTTGTAGGCTTTATGCCAATAAACTCTCCCTTGTGCGTTCCTTTCATAATAACTTCTGAAATAACATAATCCCCATCTATATATTGACGAATAATTTTCAATGTGTAGTCGGGATATGTTTCTTTCAAAGCTAAAAGGTGTTGTTTCATTCCGTCCACCCCTATAAAAATTGGTTTTCCACCAACTTTCTGCATACAATCTTCTGATATGTATTTTGAGAGTTCATCAAGCATATTTTCCGAAACAATAACTTCATAAAAATATTTTACAAGTTCTTTCTTATTCATTTTATATACCGTCCTTGACTTTCTTAGATAGCATGATTTTTTAGTTCCCATTATATGATACAACAATTCAAAATGCAATATCTTTATGGAATTATCCCCCGTTCGTTTTCCCTTTTTCGTTCCGGCGGCTTCTCTGCCTGTAAAATGCTGTCTATGTTCTGCTTGATAATGTCGTATTCCCGGACTTTCTTCTTTAGCTTGCCATAGTCGGCGTAAAGGGCTTCTTTCTGCGCTTGGAGGGCTTCGTATTCCTTTTGCATGGCTGCGAGGTTGGGGAGCTTTGTAATGCCCGACGCTTTCAGCGACCTTGCAGCGGCTTCATGGAGGATAATATCGCGCTCATGTCCGGCGTGGTATCTCTCTTTATTCTTTGCTTTACGGTATGCGTCATACACTGGCTTGGTCTTTTGATAGGTGGCGACGTGCTTCATCAGTACCGCCATATCCACAAGCCGCTTTTCAACGCTCTTTAATGCGTCTGCCGCCTGTTCACTTTCTGTTGCTACTTCCTCAATCCGGCTGACTAAATCCGTGTACTGTTCAATCCTATTTTCCGTCAAGAAATTCATGGTCTTAGC
>BLLW01000297.1 GCA_011959285.1 Lachnospiraceae bacterium
CTGCCCATAAACCCAATCAAAATAATATTATCCTTCATATCCTATATTCCTATTTTTTCCTTCAGTACTTCGTACACCGCTGCCGCCATCTCCTCCGGAACAGCTATGTCGTTCCAGAGTTCATAGGCAATGATTCCCTGATACAGAAGCATCTTAAGACCATGGTATGCCTTTCCTCCCTGCTCTTTAACATGCTGCATGAACCGGGTATGAAAGGGTTTATATATCAGATCATATCCTGTATGAATCTTATGATAGAATGCTTCATCCTCAATCACCGCCCGTTCCGTGTCAGGATAAAGTCCCACACTGGTCGCCTGAATTGCAAGAAACTTTTGGTCCGGAAGCTGATGATAGTCAGAAAGCGCCATGGGATAGATCACATTTTTCCCGGTCTTTGCATTGACTTCCCCGGCAACCGCCTGCGCCTTCTCTATGGAACGATTGAGCAAATAAACCTTGGAGGCATTCTTAGCGGCACACAAAAAGGCAACCGCTCTCGCCGCACCGCCTGCTCCAAGCAAAATAATCTCCTGTCCTTCTATCTGTATCCCCTCGCTGCTCATGGCACGATAGAGCCCTGGCATATCCGTATTGTAGCCTTTAAAGCCGCCCTCCATGCGCACTAGTGTATTCACTGCACCGATTTTTTCTGCCAATTCATCTATCTGGACCAGTCCCTCCATCACCTGACTTTTGTAGGGAACCGTGACATTGAGTCCTAACAGATTTAAGGCATATGCCCCCTCCACTGCCGCCTGAATCTTTTCTTCATCCACATGAAAAGGGACGTACACCAGATTGTGAGAAAACTTTTTTGCCAATGTGTTATGAATAAGCGGCGATAAAGTGTGCTCCACCGGATTACCGATTAATCCACAAGTTCTTGTATATCCGTCAATCGTCATTTTTCCTCTCCATTACAGATCATAAAAATCTGCCGTATTTGATTAACTCAAATATGTTTTACCTTCTTTTTTGCATCTGTGCCTGTAACTTGCCAGTACGATTTTTTCTAAGTAACGCTTAAAAACAATCTGTATTTCTTCCTTTTTATCAATAGGCTTTACCAAGATTGAAAAAATTCCTGTATTTCTGGCTCCCCAAACATCCGTAAACAATTGGTCCCCCACGAAA
>BLLW01000298.1 GCA_011959285.1 Lachnospiraceae bacterium
GGAAAGCCTGCTTGGTCCCTTGAAAAAAATCAAGGTGCCGGTGCATGAAATTTCCATGATGATGTCTATTGCACTTCGGTTTATCCCGATTTTGCTGGAGGAAACGGACAAGATCATGAAGGCGCAGATTGCCAGGGGTGCGGACTTTGAAAGCGGAAATCTGATTAAGAAGGCAAAGAGCCTTGTCCCCTTGCTTGTTCCCCTGTTCATATCGGCATTCAGGCGCGCCAATGATCTGGCGATGGCGATGGAAGCAAGATGCTACAGGGGCGGGGAGCACCGCACCAAGATGAAGCCTCTTATTTACAAAAAGCGGGATGCACTTGCATATGGCGCAGTGGTATGTTATCTGGCGCTCTGTGTGGTGTTTGGAAAAATATTATTATGAAAAGAGTAAAGCTGGTGGTCGCCTATGACGGAACAGCCTATCACGGATGGCAGGTTCAGCCCGGAGCGCCCACTATCGAAGGGGAATTGAATCGTGTGCTGAGGGCGCTTCTTGACGAGGAAATCAAGGTCATTGGGGCCAGCAGGACGGATGCCGGGGTCCATGCACTTTGCAATGTGGCGGTGTTTGACACGGACACCCGGATCCCGGCGGAAAAGATTGCCTATGCGCTGAATCAGAGGCTGCCGGAGGATATTCGGATTCAGGCGTCAGAGGAAACCGCGCCGGATTTTCATCCTAGGCACTGTGACAGCCGGAAGACGTATGAATACAGGATACTGAATGCGCAGTTTCCTTTACCCACTAAAAGATTGTACGCACATTTCACTTATGTGCCCCTTGATGTGGACAGGATGAAGCAGGCGGCACTTTACTTAATAGGTGAACATGATTTTAAGAGCTTTAGTTCGCCGGCGGCAGCGGTGGAGTCCACGGTCAGGACCATTTATCAGCTGGCGGTGACGAAGGAAGAGGATGAGATTATCATACGGGTGTGCGGCAATGGCTTTCTATATAATATGGTAAGAATCATAGCGGGAACATTGATAGAAGCAGGACGCGGAAGCATGGAGCCGGAACGTATAAAAGAAATCCTGGCGGCAAAGGATCGTGCCGCGGCGGGTCCCACTGCTCCAGCATGTGGGCTTACGCTGATAAAATATGAGTTTTTATAATTTTATATTG
>BLLW01000299.1 GCA_011959285.1 Lachnospiraceae bacterium
GCTGTCGGGCTTGTAAAGTTTGCCGTAATTGGATCCATAATTGCGTTCAAGAAACGCCTCCTCCACGCCTTCCACAGCCAGGTACAGTCCCCAATCCCCGCCGTTGACTGTGATATATACGAAACTGCACAGGGAGGAATTTACGCCGAATTTGTTCATCATGGTATAAGTCAAATAGTCTTTCATCATGGTGGCATCCTGAATCAGGTTATTTAGGCATAGCTTATCCAACCCATGATAGGACTTGCCGCTGTCATACTGGTCAAACGCTATTTTAAAACTGTACCTTTCGCTGCCGAGGGCGGCTACCGTAGAGAGCGAAGTGTTTCCCTTGGTCCGAATCCCCACATTTTTGTAGGCTTCCCCGTCAATCACCACATCGGCGGCATGATATTCTTCCGCAGTCGCATCTGCAAGGAAGGCATCCCAGTCATCCATGACGATATCAATGGTATGAACCTTCGTGCTGTCAAATAATCGATTTTCGTATCTTATATTGTGTGTCATTGCTTCGATATCGAATGCGGCACCGTTCATGAACAGAATTGTAAGGACCAAACTGAGCGCTGTGATAATCCATGCAATTTTATCAAAATATTTATTTCCCGACATAGCTTACCCCATATAATCGCCGTTGTAAGAGACGATGACTGCACTGTTGACACCGGGCATCTTTGAGAGAAAATTGATAAAATCGGTATCGTCTTCTTTTAGGCGGACTTCAATGTTTAATTCAACTGCATCTTTTACGGCAGATTTGCTTTTGACCATCGTGCGAGTTACATTTTTGGCAAGAAATTCTTTTGCACTTACTTCTGCATCATGATCTGCGCAGTTTAGAACCACCATATAGGGATGCGTGTGGGATTTCCTGTTGACAAATACCAGCAGGATGATGCCGATACAGACGCTGCCTATGACTGCCAGAGGAATCATACCGGCGGCAAGGATGATGCCGGCGCCGATAGACCAGAATAAAAAAGCAATATCCAGCGGATCTTTGATGGCAGTACGGAAACGTACAATCGAGAGGGCGCCCACCATGCCGAGGGACAGGACCACGTTGGAGGTGACGGCGAGAATCACAATAGAAGTGATCATGGTAAGTGCGATAAGTGTTGTGCCAAAGC
>BLLW01000300.1 GCA_011959285.1 Lachnospiraceae bacterium
ATACTCATGGGGCTTATAAGCACCAAACAGGCTGTTGGCTACATTCCAAATAACAGTAGCTTTCTCTTGGATATTCACACCAACCTGACTAATCTTCTGGTTCGTATCCATTATCTTCATTCTCCCTTTTTTTCTTGATTTGTCTTGTTATGTCATGCATCTTCTCTGTCAGCCGTTCAACCGGCACACCGATCCGATATATTGTCCCATCCTTCACGATCCTGTCATGTTCAACATTCAGCAGCATTCTGGCGTGAAGCACATCGTATATACAGTAAGGCATTTCCTCCAACGAATCCAAAACGCTCATCACTGCAGATGCCATGGCTGCAGGTGGCTTGCTCTCCAACGCAAGGTATGTATTCACTTGCGGTTCATACAGTCGCAGTAAGTCTTTTATGATGTCAAATTCCCATAGGGCCTCCAGTTGTTCGCCCTCATCCGCAACATCTGTAAGATACTCCGGCAAGTCATCAACCCAACCGAGGATATGTTCAATATTCCAGCCCGTTGCCATGCTGTGCAGAAGCTCCTGATAAGCATTGTAGGCAGCGCCAAGACGATGTCGTCGTTTCAAAGTGCTTGCCACCTGCTTCTGTTCGTATTCAGACAGATAGCTTTCTGACTTGCTGAGTGTATGGTACCGTTGATGGATGAAACACCGGGAACCGTCCTTCTTGATGACATCTTTGAATGCATCCCGAACATATCGCTGGATGCATTCCTCTGACAGCATGATTTGGGCATCCGGAAAGGCAGTGGTAACAGCACTGTGGAGCTGCTCATCCGGATCAATAAAAACTTGTTTTACCTTGCCCTTATCTAGTCCGGTGAAGAACACTGCGTAGGCCGATTCGCTAGACTCACTCAGGACATCAATCAGTTTGACAGTCTCACCATAAAGTCCCAAAACAACTGGATACGCCGCGCTGTAGTAATAAGCAACGAAGATGGTCATCGCATCCGGAGTTTCGAGCGGAGGCAGCTGTTCCGTCTTCATCCGCAAGCGTCGCCGCATAATAACGCCGACTGATGTTTTTGAAGCAGGTACCCCATATTCTTTGCAGACCTTCTCATAAGTCTGTGTTAGTGTTCCTTCGGCCAGAAGATCAGAGAGC
>BLLW01000301.1 GCA_011959285.1 Lachnospiraceae bacterium
GCCGTCTGTCAAATTGTTGGGCGTAGTCGTCAGCGTCATCACCGACGACCCCATAATCAGAAAGACCAAGCGGATTGCCATAAACGCCGCCAGCCGAATCCCCTCCCAGGTAATCGTAAGCTTCCAGAACGCCACCGCCGTCTCTCCGGGCGTTAGAAACAAGTTAAATCCCACCGCTATGATCAGCAGAAACACGATGGATTTCATTCCCCTGACCATGAATTTAACCGGAACCTTTGACAATTTGATGATCAGCGCCAAAAAAAGTCCCGCTATGATATAGCCTATATAATTATCTACAATAAAAAGGGAGATAATATAGCAGATGGTGGTCACCAGCTTGACCCTTGGGTCTAACCTGTGTATCACCGAATCTGTCTGATAGTATTGTCCCAATGTAATATCTCTTAACATGATTCCTCGCTTCTTTTCTGTTTCCTCGCTGCCTGACTATCGGTTCAGCGCCTGCAAAATCGCCGTTTTTGCCTCCTCAATGGTTGTAATGTCCGTATCCACAGGAAGTCCGTTTTCTTTCAGTGCCTGCATGATGTAAGTTACCTGGGGTGCTGCCAGCCCCACCCCTTCCAACTCTTTGTAATGGCCAAACACCTCTTTCGGCACATCGTCGAACATGACCTGTCCCTTGTTCATCACAATGATCCTGTCCACATACTTCGCCACATCTTCCATGCTGTGGGAAACCAGAATTACCGTCATACCGGTCTCTTCCCGCAGTTTCGCAATCTGATCTAAAATCTCATCTCTCCCCTTTGGGTCAAGACCTGCCGTGGGCTCATCTAAGATCAGGACCTCCGGCTTCATAGCAAGCACACCGGCAATCGCCACTCGCCTCTTTTGCCCGCCTGAAAGGTCAAAAGGCGATTGATAAAAGAAGTCATCCTCAAGCCCCACCTGCTTCAATGCCGCATAAGCCCGAAGCTCGGTTTCCTTTTTATCCAGCCCTAAGTTTTTGGGACCGTAACAGACATCAGAAAATACATCGATCTCAAACAGCTGGTGCTCAGGATATTGAAAGACCAGCCCCACCTTGCTGCGCAGTTCCTTCCTATTATAATTACTGTCATGAATATCTGCTCCATTGTAGTACACATTTCCG
>BLLW01000302.1 GCA_011959285.1 Lachnospiraceae bacterium
CCATGTTGATGTCCATAGGATTGATATAGTCATGACTGGTGGCGGATATATGGATCACCTGCCCGCCAAGTGCATTTACAAGGGGATAATACTCCCCTTCCGGATCTCCGATGATGATGTCGTCCTGGGTGGCAAAAAAGGCATTGGTAATCTCCCTCTTTGCAGAGAAAGATTTTCCAGAGCCGGGCGTTCCCAGAATCAGACCGTTAGGATTTTTCAGCTTTTTCCGATCTACCATGATCATGTTGTTGGAGAGTGCATTCAGCCCGTAATACAACGACTCCCCCGGCATGAAAAGCTCCTGCGTAGTGAACGGTACAAAAATAGCAGTTGAAGTGGTGGTAAGCGCCCGTTGAATGGGAATTAAATTTAAGCCTAAAGGTACGCTGCTCATCAGCCCCTGCTCCTGCATATAGTCCAGCCGCCGCAGGGAACAGTTGTACTTCTGTGCGATTCCGGCAGTCTGGAAAATCCCGTTGTCCAGTTCCTGTTTCGCCTTTGCAGTATTCATAAAAAGGGCAGTCACAAGAAAAAGCCGCTCATTCCTCTGCTGCAGATCTTCTAAAAGCCGCTTTGCCTCCCCTCCGTAAGTATTCAAATCAGAAGGAATGATATCCATATCATAACCACTCCGCACCGCCTTTTTCTGCTCTTCCAGCTTCATTCGGTCAATATCCGTCACCTTCCCCTTTACCGTTTTAATGGCTTTCAGCTGGTCTAAGGACTGAATATGCAGATTTACCACAAGGTTCCTGTCCATATCAAGGAACTCCGCAAGCATACGGTCCGTCAGCTCCGGCGCAAGTATCTGTAAGTAGGACACCGCACCAAGAGTGCTGCCCATCTGGAAATCCTTCCCACTCCTGAACACAAAGCTGGGCGGCGCAACAAAATCCTTTGTTCCCATGCCGGAGCGCAGCACCTGATTATAGGAAAACCGAAAAGGCTCATTTTCCTCCTGATTGAAAGCCTCATATAAAATCTGCAGCCGCTCCTCCCCGCTTAAAGGGTATGCCTGCACGCCAAGAACCTTGAAATTATTCAGGATATCCGCCTCAATCCTCTCCAGCCTTGGCTTTGCCTCCCGGATATTCTCCGCTCCGATGCCAAAGGT
>BLLW01000303.1 GCA_011959285.1 Lachnospiraceae bacterium
ATCAAATTCCCAGTTGCAAACAGCAAGGCATCTATCTCAATCCATTGCTTTCGGGCATAAAAAAGTGTAGTTCCATCTTATCGGAAAAAAGATTACATGTCAATCCATTTTAAGCTTTTACAATCATAAAAATTCTGATGCTAAAAAACCTTTTTTTCTATAGCTTACTTGTCTAAGCTGATTTTATCTTCTTGATTTTATCATGGGCAAAAGATAGGTAAAACATTTGTATGCGCATTCTATTTTCATTATATAAATCAATCGATTTATACAAATCCTTATAATAATCAAACAAAATCCTTTTTGTCCGAATCGTCTGCTGAAATGTAATCTGCGTGTCCACAAGACTTCCTTTTGTCTTCACATAATAGTAAAGCGGCTTTGTTACGACACCCACCTTTCCCACGTATTGCAGATATTCAAGATTGAATCTGAAATCTTCGCACCAATCCAATTCCGGCGAGCAGGATAATCCAAACTTTTTTATGATATCCGCTTTAAAAAATTTATTCCACAGCACACCGAAATAAAAGTTTGCCGGCGCCTTCATCATATATTCGGCATATTTCATCCGTGTAATTACTTTTCCGCCCTCAATATGTCCTTTTGTAAAAAAACGTCTTCCCCTCACCCTATAATAGTCGGAAATCACCATATCACATCCATAAGTGACTGCTGTTTTCACAAATTCCTCTGTCGCCTGCTTTGCCAGCCAGTCATCACCGTCTACAAACTGAAGGAACGCTCCCTTTGCTTCTTGCATTCCTCTGTTCCTGCTGTCTGAAACCCCGCTGTTTACCTTTCTTATATGCTTAAACCGCTCATCTTTAGCAGCATACTTCTCAATTACTTTTCCCGTGTGATCCATGCTTCCGTCATCTATAACTATAATTTCAATATTCCTATAACTTTGATTCTGGATGCTGCGCAGACATCTTTCAATGGTTCTCTCACCGTTGTAAACCGGTACAATTATACTCACCAAAGGCTCTTCCATTCAACCTCTACACCCTTCCATTGTATATAATTTATTAGAAACCTTATAACGCATTATATCACTTGAAAAATAAAAAAATGTAAACAAATC
>BLLW01000304.1 GCA_011959285.1 Lachnospiraceae bacterium
GGCTTTCCTTAAGAAGAAAGAGGAAATGAAGGTATATACAGAGTATGGGAGCGAAATGTTTTCCATGAAAGGCAGTGAGATATTCCATAATTATTTTGATACCGTCAATGCAAACATCCGTACAGCCATGGAGCATAAGGCAGATGAAAGGGAGAGGGATCAGGGCGACCGGAAAAACAGCAAAGAAAGCGGCAGGGAAGGGAGAACCAGCCAGCCGGAAACCGGGAAGCCGGCAAAAGATATGGCAGAGAAAACAGCAAAAGATACAGCAGAAAAAGTAAGGACTGCCAGGAAAGAAATCAGACAGCCAGTGAAAGGCAGGTGAGCATTTGAAGAAATTAAAAGTGTTTACCTGTCTTTTTTATGGAACAGTGATAGCCGGATGCACCTATCTGGGATTTTTCCTTGGCAGCATCATCCATCCGGGTATGACGCTCTACACTTTTGTTCCGGCACTTAAGGGGCAGATGGCGAATCCGCTAAAAATCAAAGTGACAGCATATACCCCTTATACCATGATAACAGTATTCTTCACAGCACTTTTATCTATCATGGTACAGAAAACAAGCCAGAAGAATTACCGTTTCGGGAAGGAGCATGGTTCGGCAAGGTGGGCGGAAGCGGCAATGCTTACAAAACAGCTAGGGGATAAGGATAATTACCACCGCATCCTCTCCCAGAACCTGCGCCTTTCCATGAATACAAGAAAGACCATGCGCAACAACAACATCTTCTGTATCGGCGGCTCCGGCGCAGGCAAGAGCATGTTCCTCATCAAGTGCAACATCATGGAGATGCAGGGCAGTTTTGCCGCTACCGATCCCAACAGATAAGTATAATAAGGTTATAGGGAAGCGCGCACCCTCAAAGAAAGGAGGTTACACACCATGAAGAAGCAGGCAGAGAAAGACAAACTCACCGCCCTATACGAAAGACTCTCCCATGACGATGAGCGGGCAGGCGAATCCGTGAGCATTGAGAACCAAAAACGGATTTTAGAGGACTACGCAAGGAAAAACGGCTTTTCCAATATCCGGCACTTTACAGATATGTAAAACCGCATTTTGATAC
>BLLW01000305.1 GCA_011959285.1 Lachnospiraceae bacterium
GCCATAATGGCAGTCCTGACGATCTTGGTGATTGCCTGCACAGAGATATGGCTGTAAGGGGGAACGATGCGGAGAAATACATACGGGCTGTCATAGCAGGCTCGTTCTTCCTCTAAATACTGTTTCAGGGCGGCCTTTACATCCGGGACCATGGGAAGTTCAATGTCAACGCCGGTTTTGTGCTGTGTAAGCAGAATCAGGTTCCTGCCAAAATCCAGTTCCCGGAATGTCATGGATGAGATGTCCCCGCTCCTGATCCCCAGCCGTGTCGCAAGAAGCAGCACTGCGTAATCACGCTTTCCATGTGGGGAGTCCCGGTCTACGCTGTTTTCAATTTTCAGGATTTCTTCTATTGTATAAACAGAAGGGTACGGCTGCGGCCTCTTGAAAAGAGGGACGATTCCGCTGTAATCCCTGTCGGTATGTCTGGCCTGATATGCATATCTGAGGAATGTCCGGATGTGTGAAAGGTACCAGTTGCTGCTGACCATTAAACACGCGGCTCCTACATTTTGGGCGTTCATTGCCTGCGGCGCTGCGCAGCCTGTATCAGCCAGGGCGGATAAAAAGTAGTGCCCAATCTTATCGTGAAGATGGATGCTGCTTTCCTGAAGCCCCTTGCGTTTCCCGTCTTCAAGGTACTCCGCTAAAAGAGCCTCCATTTCCGGATTCAATTCGTGGTATCCGCATGGCACTGTGTTGGTTTCCCTTGTATGGTAACCCATAGTTAAAACCTCCTGTTTGATAGCTTTAACTGTACTATGCCCATGTGGATAAATTTTATCCGAGATTTTTTGCATGAACCCCCGCATACAAAAGGTTTTTAAGAATTTCCTCGGATAATTAAAAATCTCGGATAATGCGCCCTTAGTAAACTAAGGGGTTTCCGGCTTCTCCCGTTCCAGCAGTTTTTTCAATAGTTCCTGCGTGTCCTGCCTGTGAAAAATGAGTTTCAACAACAGCATGACATCATCATCTGTCAGACGTTCCGGTTCTTGCAGAAAACTTTCCAGCATACCGCCACGGGTACAGAGCCGGTGCGTCCGTTCCTTTCGGGTAAGCTGCTTTAAC
>BLLW01000306.1 GCA_011959285.1 Lachnospiraceae bacterium
GCTTTCCGGCGGACAAAAGCAGAGGATTGCCATTGTCAGATCTCTTGCCATGAATCCAAGAGTCATGCTCTTTGATGAGCCGACCTCCGCCCTTGACCCGGAAATGGTGGGCGAGGTTTTGGACGTTATGAAGGAGCTTGCGGAAAGTGGCATGACCATGGTGGTGGTGACCCATGAAATGGGATTTGCAAGGGAAGTGGGAACCAAGGTTCTGTTCATGGACGAGGGAATCATCATGGAGGAAAGTGAGCCTGCGGAATTTTTTAGCAATCCGAAATGCGAGAGGCTGCAGGATTTCCTGTCTAAGGTTTTGTAAATGGACTAGTACTTCATCCAGTTAGTAACAATACTTTGCTGTGCTGGAAAAAATTGCTATACTCCATTAAAAACGGTATTGGAGGACGCAGATATGCCACGTTACATTGTCACGCTGACAAACGATGAAATACAGGAGCTGAAAGCATTAATACAAAAAGGCGGGAAAGGTTATCGCATAAAGCACGCCCAAATACTGCTGAAGCTGGATCAGAAACCTGAAAACAGGGCATGGACATATGACCGCATCAAAGACGCCTATGGGGCTTCCCGTACCACCATTGCAGGCATTGCACAGCGGTTCGTCATGGAAGGGATGGAGGCAGCCCTTGGGCGGAAAGTGCAGGAGAACCGCCGACGCAAGGTAACTGGCGACGTGGAAGCCCGGATATGCGCCATAGTCTGTTCGCAGCCGCCGCAGGGAGCCTCGCGCTGGACCATGCAGGCAATCGCGGATGAGCTGATCCGCCTGGAAGTGGTCGATTACATTACGGACAGTACCGTCTGCGAGGTTATGAAAAAACGAAATCAAGCCGTGGCTTGTAAAGGAATGGTGCATTCCACAGGCAGATGCTGAATTCGTAGCGAAGATGGAGGATGTGCTGGAGGTATACCAGCGCCCCTATGATCCGCTCCGTCCTGTTGTATGCATAGATGAAACGAACAAGCAGCTTATAAAGGAAACCCATGTCCCCTGCGAACCGGGACAGCCTGAGAAAGTAGATTCCGTGTATGTCCGTAATGGCGTTG
>BLLW01000307.1 GCA_011959285.1 Lachnospiraceae bacterium
GAACTAGCGAATGGGCTTATGTTTTATGAATGCATGATAGCGGAAAAGCCTTATTTGGAGAGGATTGAGAGGGAGAGGGCTTATAGGGCGACAAAGGAAGCGGGTGGTGAAACGGCGAAAGGAAGTGGAGAAAATGGAAATGGGGAGACTGGAGAAGTAGTGACCGGAGAAAGTGAGGGTGATACAGATACGGTTACTTATAGGAGAGTACAAGGAGGGGAAGGAAATCAATCAAGTCAACAGAGAGTTATTATTGATAGTGAAGGAAATGTTTACATAAACCAAAAAGATAAGAATCTCAACATTAGTATAGATGATGGAGAACATTCACAATATTATGTACAAAATAATAGACCAGGAGCAGATATTTATGAATTTGAAGTTCCAAAATGGTTTGATGATATGGTAAAAGAAAATACCATACCTCAGGCAGGATATAATAATAATCCGTTAAACCAAGGAGGAAGCGCACCTAAGTTAACAGATCCCACAACACCAGGAACTTGTATTGAATTTCCAGCACCTTGGATTGAATGGATAGAGGAATATGCGACAAATGGTAGGATAATATCGGGGGGATAATAAGAATGCTCAAAATTGATTTGAATGAACAATTTATTGTTTATGCAATATATAATGGATGTGGTAAATGGTATATTTCCGATAAGGAAGTTTGGTATCTAGACTATCAAAAAAGGATAGAAGCATATAAAAAAATCGGATATGAAATCAAGGAAGAATATATTGATGAAAGAAGAAGAGATATGTTATGTCTTGGAGAAGATAATGTTTTATCTTTTTTAAAGAAAATGGAAGCGGATGAATGTTCCGATAAAGAACTGAAAAACATATATTTACAAAATCAAGGAGATAATGATTACAAGCCAAGTTTATATGTTGATTTTGATAAAAAAACATTTTATTCTATGTATGTAGAACCTGCTTCATATGAAGACTATGCACCAGTAGGTTGGAAGACAAAGTATGCGAGTTTTCTCGATTTGATTCCAGCAGAAAAGCGTTATTGGGAGCAATAAGATTATTTGGAGGATTAATTTGATGA
>BLLW01000308.1 GCA_011959285.1 Lachnospiraceae bacterium
TGGTGCAAAGCTGCAGGCAGCTGCCGGGCAGGAACAGGGTAATCAGGCAGATGCAACAGTTTCCAGCGAGGCGCAGTCACCTGTATATGAGAAGATAACGGATGCGGAGGAGCAGAAACCAGCGCCGATTTTATCTTCAGAGGAAATTAAGATCAATTCGTACAGTGGAGCAGAGTCACAGAGCTACAGCAATGCAGAATCTAATCCTTATTATGATACGCAGTCGCCTCAATATTACAACTCAGGCGACAATGAAACCAAGCAGGGCGGCGGATACATTGGTTTTTCTATTGCATCTCTGATATGCGGCATCTTATCCATTATATGCTGTTGCCTTCCATTATTCAGTGCAGTGCTGGCCATTGCGGCAGTCGTGCTTGGCATCATTACACTGTGCTTTAAGTATGATGGTAAGGGCATGGCAATTGCGGGCATCATTACAGGTGGTATTGGCTTTTTGGTTGTAATTGCCATGTTTGTTATAGGTGGAACCAGCGCTTATAATGAGCTTGTCAATGAAATGTATCATGATTTATACTAAGGTTAATACAAATAAAAAATATAGGGTGGACGAAATCTTTTATCATATAGGAAAAGGATTTTGGCTGCCTTTTTGTCTTATCGGTATCTGGTTTGCCCATAGCGGGTATGAGCGGTATGGCGAATTGGCAGCCTGTCAGGTACGCAGAATCGCCGGTTTCCCGTGTCCGGGATGTGGCGGAACCAGAGCATTTTATTATCTGTTTTGCGGAGATGTGGTGAGGAGCTTTTATTTGAACCCAACCGTTAGTTACGGCGTTCTGGCATATTTGCATTTTATGCTCCTTTACTTTTATAGGAAACATATAAGCGGTGCAATTGATGCAAAAGAAATACATATACAGTACTATATGTACGCAGCAATTGGTGTTATATTGATGCAGTGGGCAATAAAAATAATAAATATTTTACTTATTTAATATTTTTTTAAGATTCACTTGCACTCTTTAATATTTTCATGTATAGTTATGAAATGACTTAATTTTTACCTTAAGGAGGATTATTATTAATG
>BLLW01000309.1 GCA_011959285.1 Lachnospiraceae bacterium
GAAAATGCGGGCGAATGTGACGCGATAGGGGCAAAATAAGCCTTGATTTATGCGGCTTTCCGGGCAGGAAAATAAGGCGGCAAGGGATTTATACCTTTATCCCCGAAAATGCCGTTCTATTGCGTAACATTTTAATCTCTGCACCCATGAGAAAACCGGGACGCGGTGGCTACTGAAAAGCTGCCGCGTCCCAGTTTTTCTTTTGTCCTACAAACTGGAATTTATATGGCGTTCCAGATAAAACAAAAAGCAAAGACACACCCCCATGCGTTGCCCGTTTGCTTTCTTACCATAAGCATACCATATATTGCAATAAATGTGGTTATTATCTCAACAATTCCCCAAAAAGAAGTGCTAAATGGATGAAAAAGGATACAAATTATTGCACAAGTGATAGCTCCGTAATCTAACCATTTCTTCTTTGAAGGATATCGGCTGTTAATCTTTTCGCAAATAACAGCATAGTTAAATCCTTCAAAAAATCCCCATACAACAATAATCAATGCCATACCAATTATTGAAAATGGGATGCCGCTTGCAATTACATCATCAGTAATTAAAATACTGAACGGCTGATAACCATTGAACTGACCTGATAAAAAAACATAGAGAATGGACGGGACAAAGCATATAATTGTCCAAATGATTGCTTTGAAAACATTTTTCCGTATTAGTCCAAAGTGCGTAAATTTTTCCTTACGCAGAATACAAACGATTGTAATTCCCAAACCGGCTACGCCAAATTGTACCCCTGCATTAAGTAATAATCTTGGAACAACTGAAATATTGCTGTTTACAACAAAACTCATTAGCTGTTTCCCTGCTGTAACGTAAAACAGGAAAACTCCCAATGTTACCAAAGCTATAATCCAAATATCCGTATCCAATCGTTTTTGCTCTGCCGAAAGCTGTTGTTTTGCCATACGTTATTTCTCCCTCAAATTCCGATTGTCTAATTCTTAATTTCCAGTTCCTATTATATGATTTCAAAACTCAAAATGCAATGGTTTTATACACTACCCACCGACAGACCCGCC
>BLLW01000310.1 GCA_011959285.1 Lachnospiraceae bacterium
TTGGAGCAGTTACAGGAGGACTGGCGAGCGCGGCTTTTTATGGGGCTGGCAAGGCGGTTGAGGCATTGGCTGGGAGCATACGGAGTAATAAAGGAAGTATTTCAACAGGCACAGAACTATCAAATTATTATCCATCAAACAATGGAGCGATAAAAGGTACTGAGAGAAATGTGTACTTAATGGCTGGAGATAAAATAGATATGGTAGATTAAGTGGAAAATATTTTTCTCCAAGTGGTACACCATTGGAAATGAGGGCATTGCCATACAATGCAGATTTAACACAGTATAGGCAGTTTGAGGTAGTAAAACCCTTTGAAGTAGAGGCATCTACAATAGCACCTGCATTTGGAAAAATAGGATTAGGAACTCAATATCGTTCGCCAGTAAGTGTAAATGTCTTATTGAATAAGGGAATAATAAAAATAATGGGGTAAAGTTAATATGAATATAGCAGATTTAGTAAAAAAGCTTGATGAAATAGGAGTTCCCAAGAGATACTATTCTATAAATGGAGATTTATTACCAGATGTGTATATATTAAATAAGATTTATGGAAGATGGGAATATTTTTATTATGATGAAAAAGGTAATAAAAATGATTGCAAAAGCTTTGATACCGAAAATGATGCTTGTATGCATATGCTCAGTGTCTTGACAAATGAAATGAAGTATTAGCAAAATCATAGTTTGGCAGTGAAAACATCTTAAGCAAGGTTGATTTTGGAGATATTTTATAGATTATTTTATGGAATATCTCCAATTTCTGAATACACACATTATATGGCATACGGTGAGTATTGAAGTAGCATGCGAGTCACTCGGCAGGACCCGAAAGAGTGATTGAATGCGATTCTAGAGGAAGATATGGAGTAGGAAGCTGGGATGATTGCAAAGGGAAACAGATGGTCTATGGCTACCAGTATGGGGTGAACCAGACGGCACAGAAGAAGGGCGGATTCAGCTTTGACCTTGCGGACTTTGGGAAGGAAATCTTCGTTGGAGCAGTTACAGGAGGACTGGCGAGCGCGGCTT
>BLLW01000311.1 GCA_011959285.1 Lachnospiraceae bacterium
GACCCTAGTGGATATAGTGGGATTGGAGACTGCCCAAAATCTAATCAGGCAGGCTATGAAGGTGATAAGGAAAACAGTGTGCCTAAAGAATATGACATAGTTGAATATGGCGAAAAGGCACCAGGATTTGAAAATCATCATGGTGTTATGGATAAGTGGTTAACAGAAAATGTAGATGAATATTCTTCAAGAGCTGCTGACTCAACTTCTGTACGATTGACTCAGGATCACCATGCACAAACAAAATCTATTTTTCAAAAATGGAAAATAGAGAATTTTGGATTTAAAGGCAAGGTTGATTGGAAAAATATTTCACCTAGAGAAATATTTAATTTGTCAGAGCAAATGTTTGACGCGGCTGGAGTTCCTCAGAATGTGCGAAATGATTATTATACTGAATTAACAAGTTATCTTTATAAATTATTAGATAAGGGGTAGAATATGATAAAAAAAATAATAGAAGACATAAAAAATAAATCAAATTGCAGGATTTTACCAACCACAAAAATACCAGATGATATATTTGATATATTACCTAGGGATATAAAAGAATTTTATACGTTATGTGGTGGAATTATTTTGTTTGAAAATATGCCATATTCAGTAAGGATAGTACCGCCAGAAGAGTTTGTATTGGCAAATCCAGTTATATTAGGAGAAGAAATTGTCAATTGTGAAATTGAAAAAGGGAATTATGAAAGTCAAATATCTAAAGAGTGGTATATCGTTGCTGATTTGTATAATTCGGACTACATAGTAATCGATATGAATGAAAAAAGAAAAGGAAAATGCTATAAGGCATTTTGGGACAGCTATCCAGATGAAGGGGATACTCCAATTATTTCATTATCATTTACTGAACTGTTAGAAAAATTATCAGAAAATGATGGCGAGTATTGGTTTTTTTTAAAAAAGAATTTTAAGTCTTATGGTGATGCTTACGATGAAACATAGTCACGTACAATAGCAAGTACCACAGGAGGGTATGTGAAAGTTTATTCTACGATATATCCCGGATTCTCGAAAACGT
>BLLW01000312.1 GCA_011959285.1 Lachnospiraceae bacterium
ATAATGCTGCTGACGATATTATGACTATATCTAATATAATGCAAAGGTTTAGAGGATAGAAAGGATATTTATGAAGGTAAAAATAGTTAACATTGTATCGAAAGATCCAGATAATATAGTATTATGTTCAACAGAGTTTGGAGAGATTGTATTAACTTGGAAAGACAATATTCCAGAAAAGGATAAAGAATATGATGTTGAATTTGATACAGATAATATTCTAAAATGGGGTGATGACATTTCATTAATGGAAGCAAAAGAGCCATCAATCTATATGGAAAATAATGAAATAATTATCAACGGCATATTAGAATCAGTTGATGAAGATGGATTTATGGTAGTAAGAATGAAAGACTATATATTGACCTTTGAAACACAGGGAAAAGCTTTGCATAATGGAGTGAATATAAGAATTAAGATTCCTACAATAGAAGCATATCCATTTAGCTACAATTAAGCAAGGTTATCGGTGGTAATTCCAGATTAAAAGTCTTGAATTACCGCCGATTTTTGCGTAGGCTATTTAAAATCAGACAATTGCATTGCTGGAGGAAATGGAAAGCATTGAAAGTATGTTGATTTAGGTAATAATGTGCATGCGCTAAAATTACATGAATATTGAAGTTTTAGTCACAAATTCAGATAGGAATGTCTGCGCACCATGAGATATGCATTTTATTCATTATTGTGGTCAATAATTTTAGATTGTTCTTTTTAGATTTACAATTTCCAAAGTATATAAAATGAATCAGAGGATTTCATAAGAATAATGGTGAAATCCTCTGATTTTGTTATAAAGTTTGTTTATACCTATTTTTACATGGATTATCAGATTTAAGATTAAAATTTTGAAATGATTTTGCCAGTAAACAGCAGAAATTTTATTTGTACGATGTTTAAAAACTATTTGTAAGGGGAATAAAAAAGGTTTACAGTATAGTTATGCCTACGACAGACGTGGCAACTTGGTTAAGGAGCACCGCGGGGAAGTACAGACCCATCAGTATACCTATGATGTAACCAATC
>BLLW01000313.1 GCA_011959285.1 Lachnospiraceae bacterium
AGAAAGGATATCATAATTGACTCTGGTGCTCACATATCCCCAAAAAGAAGGGATCAAAAGCACCAGGCTTAAAATCAGAATCGGTATCCGGAACTGCACCACCTTTTTCCCAAATTTTTCCATACACACACTCCCTTTAAATTATGACTAATAGTCATTTTATTTATATTCCGTATCATACCTAAAAATGACTTTTGGTCAATATTTTCTTTTATTAAAGAATCATGAATTTTATAAAAAAAATATAAACGCTGAAAAACATTGCATTTTAGGGCGTTTACCTTATAATATGACTTATCAGACAGCCGAACGGAATAGGAGTTTTCATGGGAAAAATTGATTTGAACAAAAAAAGAAAGCGCGAAGCGCTTTTAAATACTGCTTTTGAGTTGTTCACCACCCAAGGCATCAATAAGACCACCATCAACAATATCGTGGAGACTGCCGGCGTGGCAAAAGGAACCTTTTACCTCTATTTTAAAGATAAATACGATATCCGCAACAAGCTGATTGCCCACAAAGCAAGCCGTATCTTTTCTGTTGCAGATGCCGCCCTTGCAAAGACAGATCTGACCGAATTGGACGACCGCATCATTTTTCTTGTCGATAACATCATCGAGCAGTTCAATGCGGACAAATCCCTTCTTAACTTTATTTCCAAAAATTTGAGCTGGGGAATCTTTAAAAACGAATTAATTTCCTCCAAGGATGATTCAGAAGTAGATTTTTATAACATTTATTCCATCCTTGAAAATTCTCCAAGAGCGTTTAAAAATCCAGAGATTCTTTTGTTTATGATCGTGGAGTTTGTCAGTTCTACCTGTTACAGTTCCATTCTATATAATGAACCTACCGACATTGAAGAGCTGAAACCTTATATTTTCGATGCAATCAGACAGATTATGAAAAGCCAGGAAATCCGCCCCAAATAGCGTTTACTCACGACCTAAAAAAGAGACGATGACCCTCAAAAGTCATCGCCTCTCCCACGCTATTCGGCGTCATATGCTGCCTCAGGCCCTTCC
>BLLW01000314.1 GCA_011959285.1 Lachnospiraceae bacterium
CTTGCTCAGTGGATTGCTGTCCTTCATAGGTTCCGTGCCGGTCACATCCAGACCGGCTCCTGCAATATATTCCTGTGTCAGCGCTGTATACAAATCTTCGTCCTTTACTACCGGTCCCCTTGCCACATTGATTAAAATGGCACTTTTTTTCATCTTCTTTAAAGCATTCAAATCAATCAAGCTCCTTGTCTTATCACTGAGCGGACAATGAAGGGATAAGAAATCTGATTCTCTAAGCAGGGTATCAAAACTAACTCTCTCATAATCTGTACAGGTACTGTTGCCGGAGGCAGAATAAAAAATGACCCTGCATCCAAAAGCCTGGGCGATCTTTGCCACCTTTTTTCCGATATTGCCCATGCCTATGGTCCCCCATGTTTTTCCCGCCAGTTCTGTAAAAGGAAGGTCAAAGTTTGAAAAGCGGTCCTGCGCCGCATATGCTCCCGACTTGACATATTCGTCATAATGGCGGAGCTTTTCAAGGACATAAAAGCAAAGTGCAAAAGTATGCTGCGCTACAGCATCCGTAGAATAATTCACCACATTTGCAACCTTGATTCCTCTTTTTTTGCAATATGCCAAATCTACATTATCATAACCGGTGGCGAACTCGCAGATCAGCTTCACCTGTCCGGCATCCTTTAGCGTCTCTTCATTTAAAGGTGCCTTATTGGCAACTATGATCTCCGCATCTTTCACTTTTTCTTTCACATCTGCTGCCGTAGTATTTGGATAGACCGTCATCTCCCCCAATTTCCCAATAGCGTCCATCGGCACATCCTGACCCACGCTGTTTCTCTCCAAAACAATAATCTTCATTTGCTCTCTCCTTTTCACTCTCTTTGATTTTTATTATACCTAATCCTTTCTATATTGAATAGTTTAAAAATTTCTTAAAAAACATTGTTGACATAATGATATCAAAATGATATCATCAAAATATCAAAACAAAGGAGATCAGATATGATGGAAGAAAAAATACTTAACAACAAAAAAAATGGTATGGCAATGTTATTTCTT
>BLLW01000315.1 GCA_011959285.1 Lachnospiraceae bacterium
GCTCCGAATGACAGAGGGGCCGCAGGTAAAAGAATGTCAGACGCGAGGCTGCGAAATACCTGGGAAATGTGGACATTAAAGTCAGGAAAAATGAGTTCAGCGTAACAGTGCTGTTACAGGAAAGGAGCAACCATGAATAACACGATCAATGTAAACTACATGACAAGAACGTACAGCAATTTCTTGAAAAACAATGAAGCAAAGGGCGGCAAGGCTGAAAGCCCGTCTTTTTGTGACAGGGTGGCGGAAAAGAGCCAGAATGTATCAGAAACGGGAAAGGCGGGGGCTGTTTCAACAAAGGACATGACAATGGATGAGTATAAGCAGTATATCCATGAAAAGATTTCACAGATCCCCATGCACCCGACCCGTATGTCGGAGAATATTTCCATCCATATTTCAGAAGCGGGGTTTGAAGCGATGAAAAATGACCCGGAGTATGAGGCGTGGGTGCTGAATGACCTGCGGACAGGATGGGCGCAGCCGGACAGATGGGCAGGCGTCTGCGGAGGGGCTTATTCCACCATCTATTACGGGGCAACAAAAGAGGAGTGCCATGCGCAGATGTGGAGCGCAGGATACCAGAACGGAAGCGGGAAAAGCCTGTTTGACGGCAGGGCAAAAGACAGCTTTTGGGAGCGCAGGACAGAGCAGAAAAAACGGACAGAGGCGCAGATAAAAAAGGAGCAGGAAAAGAAACGGGTGCAGGAAGAAGCCAATGCGAAGGCGGCGATGGAAAAGAGCGATGCACACAGGCGGCTGATGTCACAGTGGGCAAAAGAGGCTGTATATTCCGATTCCGTTCTGGCAAAATCGGGGGCTGCGGCAACAGCAAATGCCGCTTATGAAGCAAATTTCGTCATGGCGGATAATGGCTTAATCTGATATGGGACTGTCTGGACTTATAGGAAGATATGGATGCCGCATATGAGGCGGCGGGCATTTTGATGTAAGGAAGATCATGCCCGGACTTACCATAAGGGGGCATGGGCGGCTCCGAATGACAGAGGGGCCG
>BLLW01000316.1 GCA_011959285.1 Lachnospiraceae bacterium
GGTCAGCTCAAAGATGGAACACAGGAACTGCTCTCGGGAACAGATGAACTGTGGGACGGCACGGCAGAGCTTAAGGATGGCACCCAGGAGTTATATGATAAGTCAGGCATCTTAAATGATGGGGCAGGGCAATTGGCAGATGGAGCCGGGCAGCTGTATGATGGAACCGGAGAACTGGTAGATGGAGCCGGACAATTATATGACGGAGCTGGAAAACTGGACGATGGGGCAAAGCAGGTAAACGACGGAGCGTCGGCGCTCTATGAGGGAGCAGCGGCTTTGCAGGGCGGTTTCGTGGGACTGCTTACAGGTACACATACCTTAAAGGATGGCGGACAAAGGTTGAGCGAAGGTACTGGCAACCTTTTAAGCGGCACGCAGAGTCTGAATGATGGAGCACATATGGTCAAAGACGGGGTGGACCAGGTGGCGGCACAGATGGAGATGCTGAAAGCCGGGATAGGGACTCCGGTAAGTTCCGGGGACGGAGTCGATCCTGCCAATCCGGCGACTTTGATGCAGGTTTCTTATCTGCTCAATCAGTCCTTAAAGAAAGCAAGCATGGAAGGGGATGGGCTGGCACAGGAATCTTATAATGGAATCTTATCAAGCCTCCAGCAGCAAAGAGCGCAGATGCAGGCAAATCTGGATGCTGCCAGCGGAAATCTGGCGGCTGCGCAGGACAGAGCTTCGGCAGCACAGGCAGACTTGGCGGCAGCCTGCCAGGCGGACACTATGGAATTTGAAGTAGTGACGGGTACCCACGAGGAGGAAAGTTATGTAGATGTGACGGTGGACGCGCCTGTCTACACGACCACAAGGGTGGTGGCAGGAGAATCGGAAGACGGAGAAGGCGGCGGAGAGGTCATCGATGAGACCACGGATGTGGAGACACAGTCCGTCACAGGAACAGGGGTAGTGACGAAGGAAGTGGTAGAGAGCGATACCATTTCGGTACAGTCGGTGGACGCAGACAATCTGCAGCAGAAGGCATATGAGTATCAGAGCGCCAT
>BLLW01000317.1 GCA_011959285.1 Lachnospiraceae bacterium
CGTTCAATGCCGTCCGCTGAAATCAGACGCACATGCCCTGGCATGCGTTTTCCCTCTGTTACCGCTTCCAGCGCGGGAATGAGGCTTTCCAGAATCAAAGTGGTCTTTCCTGAACCTGAAACCCCTGTGACAACAGTCAGTCTGCCTTTGGGAATCTCCGCACGAAGCGGTTTTACGGTATGAATGGCATCCGTCTCCAGGCAGATTCTTCCAAGAGCAAATAAGGCTTCTTTGTCTGTGCGTTTCCGCACACAGGTATCCGCTTTGCCTGAAAGGAATGGACCAATCATAGAGTCTGCATTTTCCGCAACCTCCGCTATACTTCCCTCTGCAATTACCTGCCCGCCTCCGGCGCCGGCTTCCGGTCCCATCTCGATCAGCCAATCCGCTTCCGACAGGATCTGGGTATCGTGATCTACCAAAACCACCGAATTGCCATCTGCAGCCAAATCCTTCATCACACCTGTCAGACCAACAATATTAGAGGGATGCAGACCAATGGATGGCTCATCCAACACATAGAGGACACCTGTTGTGCGATTACGCACGGCACGCGCAAGCTGCATCCGCTGCCGTTCTCCAGTGGAAAGAGTGGACGCCCCGCGGTCGAGCGTCAGATAGCCAAGCCCTAAGTCCATCAGCCGCTTTGCCCCATCGGTAAATGATTCACAGATGCTCTCCGCCATCGGTTCCATCATCTTTGGCAATGACGCTGGAACCTTGACAACCCATTCCACCAGCTCTGCAAGCGTCATCTTACAAGCTTCATCCAGAGAAATCCCCCGCACCTTCGGCATCCTGGCAGTTTCCGACAGCCGCGTACCGCCGCAATCCGGACAGATATCCTGCTTCAGGAACTTTTCCACCCGCTTCATCCCCTTTTCATCCTTCACCTTTGCCAGTGCATTTTCTACCGTATAGGTAGCGTTGAAATAGGTAAAGTCAATTTCAGCGGCATCATTTGTATTCTTTGCCTTGTAAAAAATATGTCTCTTCTCCGCAGAAC